>NZ_JAHSQD010000709.1 GCF_020103755.1 Streptomyces sp. LS1784 | reverse complement strand
GCGGGACACCGCACGGCGACGGCGGCGCGGCGGCGCCGCGGAGGCGCCCTCGCCGCCGGTCGCGGCGGTTTCGTTCTGTTCCGTGGCCGCAGCCTGCTGCGGATCGGTGTTATCGAGCATGCGGGTGGATCTCCCGTCAGGCCCCCGGGCTCCGCATCCGGGCACGGCGCGGCACCGCTGGGTGGCCGGCATCGCGACGATGCCCGGACCGGACCCTTTGACGGTGCCGCCGCGCGGACGCGAGGCCGCACAGGGGCTCGTAGTCTCGCTCGGCGCCCCGCGCTCGGCGGGGTGTCGAAAGTCTTCTGGTCTGACCAGTCTTCTGAGGTTTTCCCAAGCTGCGCCGTCCCCCAACCCCGGGTGGCTCCCGGACGGGGTCCCGGACCGGCCGACCTTCCTGGTCGGCAGGCCCCGGGTGGCAGGCCTGCGCTGCGACGACGCTCGCTCCCCTGGGGAGCCGCGGGAACCCTGGAGGACCGTCGGGCCCAGTGAGGCACTGGGCCCGGCCTCCCCCCGCTAGGCGGGCGCGGTAGCGTGCGGGCCTGCGGTCGGCTCCGAGCCGACCGGGGCCGCGGCGCGGTCGAGCGCCAGCGGGTCGGTCACCGTGCCGGTCTCCTCGTCGAGCGGCCCCTGCGCCAGCCTGGTCACCTCTGCGGGGACCGGCGGCGCCAGGTCGGCCGTCGCACGGAGACCGGACAATACGTCGTCGGGTCGTACGGCGGGTGTGGCGTGTCGTACTACCAGGCGCAGTATCGCACAGGCACGGCCGGTCCGAACATCGCGGTCGGTTCCGGCCTCGCTGTCCGCACCGGCCACGACCTGGACCGGGACGGCTTCCAGCGCCGCCACCGCGCCCCGCGCGTCAAAGACCCGCAGGCCGTTCTTGGTGCGGCGCTCGACCTCGACCCGCTCGGCGGCGAGGAAACGTGCGACCGCGTCGGCGGCCGTGTCCGGCTCGACGCCGTCCAGCCGGACCAGCCACTCGGAGGCCTCCAGGCGCTCCACGAAGTTCGGCGTCCGCACCTCGACCGCGTCGATCACGTCCAGGCCCGTCGGCAGCGACTCGTCCAGCTGCGCCCGCAGCTGCTCGGGGTCGCGGACAGCGGCCAGGCCGATCTCCAGGTACTCCGCCTCGCTCGCCACCCCGGTCGGGGCCGCGTTGGCGTAGGAAACCTTCGGGTGCGGGGTGAAGCCGGCCGAGTAGGCCATCGGAACGGCGGACCGGCGCAGGGCGCGCTCGAAGGCGCGCTGGAAGTCGCGGTGGCTGGTGAAGCGGAGCCGGCCGCGCTTGGTGTAGCGGAGACGAATCCGCTGCACCGTCGGCGCGGGCGGCGGACCGTCGGGCGTACGGCGTGCCAGGGTCGCTCAGTCCTTAGTCAGTTGTCCCCGTCCGGCGTGGCGTCTTCCCGTCACTGTCCGGACTCTGTCACCTCAAAGGGTACGCGCCCCGCCACCCCCCTCGCTCCGCCCCTGGTCAGAGCCGGTCCTCAGTCGACATTGAGGTCTTCGTCACATGCGGGGGCCGGGGCGGCGGCCGCCCGGTCAGAGAGAAGGATTCCCCCGCCGGATCAGTCCGGCGGGGGAATCCTCGATGGCGCTCAGGGGCTACTTGTTGACGACCGTCAGGGGGAGCATCTTCTTGCCGGTGGGGCCGATCTGGATGTGGGTGTCCATCTGCGGGCACACGCCGCAGTCGAAGCACGGGGTCCAGCGGCAGTCGTCGACCTCGACCTCCTCCAGGGCGTCCTGCCAGTCCTCCCAGAGCCAGTCCTTGTCGAGGCCGCTGTCCAGGTGGTCCCAGGGCAGCACCTCCTCGTAGGAGCGCTCGCGGGTGGTGTACCAGTCGACGTCGACGCCGGTGCCGGCCAGGGCCTTGTCGGCGCAGGCCATCCATCGGTCGTACGAGAAGTACTCGCGCCAGCCGTCGAAGCGGCCGCCGTCCTCGTAGACCTCGCGGATGATCGCACCGACCCGGCGGTCGCCGCGGGAGAGCAGGCCCTCGACGATGCCCGGCTTGCCGTCGTGGTAGCGGTAGCCGATGTTCTTGCCGTACTTGCGGTCGCCGCGGATCGAGTCGCGCAGCTTGGCGAGGCGGGCGTCGGTGGCCTCGGCGGACAGCTGCGGGGCCCACTGGAACGGGGTGTGCGGCTTGGGCACGAACCCGCCGATGGAGACGGTGCAGCGGATGTCGTTCTGGCCGGTGACCTCGCGGCCCTTCTGGATGACGTTCTTCGCCATCTCGCCGATCTGGAGCACGTCCTCGTCGGTCTCGGTGGGCAGGCCGCACATGAAGTACAGCTTCACCTGGCGCCAGCCGTTGCCGTACGCGGTGGCGACGGTGCGGATCAGGTCCTCCTCCGACACCATCTTGTTGATCACCTTGCGCATGCGCTCGCTGCCGCCCTCGGGGGCGAAGGTGAGGCCCGAGCGGCGCCCGTTGCGGGACAGCTCGTTGGCGAGGTCGATGTTGAAGGCGTCGACGCGGGTGGACGGCAGCGACAGGCCGATCTTGTCCTCGGTGTACCGGTCCGCCAGGCCCTTGGCGATCTCGCCGATCTCGGTGTGGTCGGCGCTGGACAGCGACAGCAGGCCGACCTCCTCGAAGCCGGTCGCCTTCAGCCCGCGCTCCACCATCTCGCCGATGCCGGTGATGCTTCGCTCCCGCACGGGGCGCGTGATCATGCCGGCCTGGCAGAAGCGGCAGCCGCGGGTGCAGCCGCGGAAGATCTCCACGGACATCCGCTCGTGCACCGTCTCCGCGAGCGGGACCAGCGGCTGCTTCGGGTACGGCCACTCGTCCAGGTCCATCACGGTGTGCTTGGACACCCGCCACGGCACGCCCGGGGCGTTCGGCACCACGCGGCCGATCCGGCCGTCGGCCAGGTACTCCACGTCGTAGAACTTCGGGACGTACACCCCGCCGGTGCGGGCCAGGCGCAGCAGCAGCTCGTCCCGGCCGCCCGGGCGGCCCTCGGCCTTCCAGGCGCGGATGATGTCGGTGATGTCGAGCACGGCCTGCTCGCCGTCGCCGACCACCGCCGCGTCCAGGAAGTCCGCGATCGGCTCCGGGTTGAAGGCCGCGTGGCCGCCGGCCAGGACGATCGGGTGCTCGTCGGTGCGGTCCTTGGCCTCCAGCGGGATGCCGGCGAGGTCGAGCGCGGTCAGCATGTTGGTGTAGCCGAGCTCGGTGGAGAACGAGAGGCCGAACACGTCGAAGGCCTTCACCGGGCGGTGGGCGTCCACGGTGAACTGCGGGACGTCGTGCTCGCGCATCAGCGCCTCAAGGTCCGGCCAGACGCTGTAGGTGCGCTCGGCGAGCACACCCTCGCGCTCGTTCAGCACCTCGTAGAGGATCATGACGCCCTGGTTGGGCAGGCCGACCTCGTAGGCGTCGGGGTACATCAGCGCCCAACGGACGTCGCAGGCGTCCCAGTCCTTGACGGTCGAGTTCAGCTCGCCGCCGACGTACTGGATCGGCTTCTGGACGTGCGGGAGGAGGGCCTCCAGGCGTGGGAAGACCGATTCGACAGTCATGTACTAGGAACCCTTACGACGTGATTCGGTGCCGCGAGTCGGCACGGGAGGGGTGACCCTCAAGGGTAGCCCAATCCGGGGAACGGGCCGTCTGCCCCGGATCGCGGGCCCTCCGCGCTCCGGCGCGACCCGGACGGCCGGTGTCCGCCCGCACCCGCCGCCGTCCGCCGGTCTCCGCCCGC
>NZ_JAHSQD010000708.1 GCF_020103755.1 Streptomyces sp. LS1784 | reverse complement strand
GGGCCGGTGCGGTGGCCGGCGGCTGGGTGGGCGGCGACTGCGGGACGGCCGGGGCCAGGGTGAAGGTGCCCGGCTCGGGGGTGGTCGGGCGCGGGTCCGGCACCGGGGTGCTGCGCGGGTCGAGCGGGCCGGAGGGGGTGGTGGTGGCCCCGGGCGCCGGGTCGGCCTCGGCCTCGTCGTCCACGGTGATGCCGAAGTCGGTGGCGAGTCCGATCAGCCCGGAGGTGTAGCCCTGCCCGATCGCCCGGAACTTCCAGGCCCCGGACCGGCGGTACAGCTCTCCCGCGACCAGGGCGGTGACGTTCTCGGCGTCGTCGATCCCGAACTCGGCGAGCGCGGACGCGCCCTCACCGGCCGTGGCGTCGAAGAGCAGCAGGCGCAGTCCCGGCACCGCGCGGAACGGCCCGCCCTCGGAGGAGCCGGCCAGCACCACGCGGTCCACCTCGGCGGGCAGCTTGCCCAGCTCGACCTCGACCGTGTCGACGATCTCGGCACCGCCGGAGGTCTGCTGCTTGGGCAGGTGGCGGACCAGGCCGGAGGGGTGACGGGGCTGGTTGTAGAAGACGAAGTCGGCGTCCGAACGGACCTTGCCGGTGGCGCCGAGCAGCAGCGCGGACGCGTCCACGTCCGGCGCACCGGGCGTGGCGCTCCAGCGCAGCACGGCGCGGACCGCCGCCGCCGGCAGTGCGATGTTGGCGCCCTTGGCCATCACGTGCGTCATAGCCGACCATCCTGCCTGTTCGCCACCCCTTCGGACAACGTGACCGGACCGCTCCGCGCCGGGTCGGACTTTGCCAAGACTTGCGCTTTCCGAGGTTTGCCGCCGTCGTTTCCGAGGTTCGCCGAGGGCGCGCCCATGATCGTCCAAGTGGACCGGGATGTTCCGGGAGTTCAGTGCCGGGGAACCGGGAGAGGCCGGATCCCGTCCGTACGATGGGCGGTCGAAAGGTCCCCGGGGGCTCGGCGCAGGGGCGTCCGGCGGAGGCGTGCCCGGGAACCATGGCGCCCGGTCGGCCGGTTGACCAGGGTGTCGTCGGCAACGGGCCGGAGGCCGGTCCACTTCCTGGAGGAGAGCACCTTGCGCCATTTCGGCCACCTCGCCGAGGACGTACGCGGCCGGCTCTTCCTGGAGCAGCCGCGTCCCTTCACCGCGCGGAGCGAGCCGGCGGTGCTCTCCACCGCCCTCGGCGGCACCCTCTACAGCCCGGCCACCAGGCCCGCCCTGGCCGCCGACATCCGCAAACTCGCCGGTCGGGGCGTGGTGTCGATGGTGCTCTGCCTGGAGGACGCGATCGCCGACCACGAGGTGGACGCGGGCGAGCGGAACCTGGTCGAGCAACTGAATGACCTGGTCAAGGATTTCACCGACTGTGCACAGAGCCACCCCCTGCTCTTCATCAGGGTCCGTGCCGCCGCCCAGATCCTCGACCTGGCCGAACGCCTCGGACCGGCCGTCGAACTGCTCAGCGGCTTCGTGCTGCCGAAGTTCACCCCCGCGAACGGCGGCGAGTACCTGGCCGCGCTGACCGCCGCCGAGGCCGCGACCGGGCGGCGGCTGTTCGCCATGCCCGTCCTGGAGTCGCCCGAACTCGCCCACCTGGAGACCAGGCGGGAGCAGCTGCTCGGCATCGCCGAGCTGCTCGCCGGCCACCGCGAGCGGGTGCTCGCCGTCCGGCTCGGGGTCACCGACCTCTGCTCCGCGTACGGCCTGCGGCGCTCGCCCGACCTCACCGCGTACGACGTGGCGCTGGTCGCCGCGGTGGTCGGGGACGTGGTCAACGTGCTCGGCCGGGCGGACGGCACCGGGTACACCGTCACCGGACCGGTCTGGGAGTACTTCCCGGTGCAGGAGCGGATGTTCAAGCCGCAGCTGCGCCGGACCCCTTTCACCGGGGCCTCGGTCCCCGCCGCGGCCGGGGCGTTCCGGGCCTCCGGCGAGGAGGTCCGGCGGCGGATCATCGAACACGACCTGGACGGGCTGATCCGGGAGGTCGAACTCGACCGGGCCAACGGCCTGCTCGGCAAGACCTGCATCCACCCCAGCCACGTGCCGGCCGTGCACGCCCTCTCCGTGGTCACGCACGAGGAGTACTGCGACGCCCGCGACATCCTCCGGCAGGAGCAGGACGGTGGCGGAGTCCTGCGCTCGGCGTACACCAACAAGATGAACGAGGCCCGGCCGCACCGGGCCTGGGCGGAGCGGGTGCTGCTGCGGGCGGAGGTGTTCGGGGTGGCCCGGGAGGACGTGAGCTTCGCGGAACTGCTGTCGGCCTGCCTGTGCGGCTGATTGTTTCCGCGGCCGAGCCCGCGCCGTTCCCCCCGGTTTCCGCAGCGCCGATATGACGAACGCACCACCGCACCATCGAAGGCAGGACCAGCAGTGACAGCAACACCGCAGACGTGGACCGGCCGTTGGGTCGCCGACCGGGCCGGAATCGCGCTGACCGGCTCCGAGCGACTGCCCGAACTCGTCGGCCTGGCCCTCCGGGAGAACCGCAAGCGCGCCCACCTGCTGGTCTCCAAC
The DNA here is from genome assembly GCF_020103755.1 of Streptomyces sp. LS1784. Classification (GTDB taxonomy): domain Bacteria; phylum Actinomycetota; class Actinomycetes; order Streptomycetales; family Streptomycetaceae; genus Kitasatospora. The sequence continues at coordinate 1,197 of NZ_JAHSQD010000708.1, read as the reverse complement.
GTGCTCGGCAAGCACGTGCCGCAGCGGCCCTCGGTGGTCCACGGTGCCGGGCTCGAACTCGGCCGGCGGGTCCGCCGACTGCTCGGTGCGGAGGCGGCCGCGCGGGCCGTCGTGCTCGGCTACGCGGAGACCGCCACCGGCCTCGGCCACAGCGTCGCCGACGGCCTGGACGCCCCCTACCTGCACTCCACCCGCCGCCCGGTGCCCGGGGTGGCCCCGCTCGGCGGCTTCGAGGAGGAGCACTCGCACGCCACCTCGCACCTGCTGCTGCCTGCCGACCCCGCGCTCCTCGCCGGGGACGGGCCACTGGTGCTGGTGGACGACGAGTTCTCGACCGGACAGACGGTGCTCAACACCATCCGCGAACTGCACGCCCGCCACCCGCGCGGGCACTACGTGGTGGTCGCCCTGGTGGACCTGCGCTCCGCGGCCGACCGGCAGCGGCTCGACCGGACCGCCGCCGAACTCGGTGTCCGGCTGGACCTGGTGGCCACCGCGAGCGGCGGCGTCGAACTGCCCGCCGACCTGCTGGAACGGGCCGAGCGGCTGATCGCGGAGGCGGCGGCGGACGCGCCTTCGCAGGCCGTCACCCCGGGCACCGTGCCATCGGCGGCCGCCGCGCCGCTGGTCCGGGTCGAGCTGGACTGGCCCGCAGGGCTCCCGGACGGCGGCCGGCACGGCTTCACCGCCCGCGACCGCGACCGGCTGGACACCGTCCTGCCCCGGCTGGCCGGGCAGCTGGCCGAGGCCCTGCCCGCCGGGGCGCAGCGGGTGCTGGTGCTCGGCTTCGAGGAGCTGATGTACGCGCCGCTGCGCCTGGCCGACGCCCTCGCCGAGCGGCTCGGCGGCGACCGCGTCCGGTTCTCCACCACCACCCGATCGCCCGTCCTGGCGGTGGACGACCCCGGCTACGCCATCCGCACCCGGCTCGCCTTCCCCGCCCACGACGACCCGCAGGACGGCGGATCGCACGAGCGCTACGCGTACAACGTCGCCCCCGGCAGCGACTCGGCGCGGCGCTTCGACGCCGTGGTGCTGGTGGTGGACGACGTGGCCGACACCCCGGCGCTGCACGAGGGCGAGCGTGCGCTGCTCGGCCAGCTGCGGCAGGTGACCGGCCGGGTGGTGCTCGCGGTGCTGCCCTCGCACCGGCCGGTGGCCGCGGCTGCCGCGCTGCCCGTGCCCCCGTCGCCGCCC
>NZ_JAHSQD010000707.1 GCF_020103755.1 Streptomyces sp. LS1784 | reverse complement strand
AGCGGTGCGGCGGGCTGCTCCGCGGGGCGTTCGGCGGGCCGTTCGGGGGTGAGGTAGCGGCTGCGGACCGCGGCGACGATCTCGGCGCTCGCCTGCCCGGTGCCGTAGGGCGAGGGGAGGTGCGCCAGCCGTTCGGTGGCGGCCTCGTCGGCGAGCAGGTCCCGCAGGGCGCGGCCGAGTTCGTGGCCGGGGCGGGCGAGCCGGGCGAAGCCGGCCCGGACGGCCTCGGGGCGCTCGGTGGAGTTGCGCACCACGACGAGCGGGCGCTTGAGCACCGTGCACTCCTCCTGGACCCCGCCGGAGTCCGACACCAGCAGGCGGCAGTGGCGGGCCAGGGCGAGGAAACCGGCGTGGTCCAGCGGCTCGATCCGGCGCAGCCGCGCGATCGGGCCGCGCAGGCCGGACGCCTCGACGGCGGCCCTGGTCCGGGGGTGCAGCGGCAGCAGCACCGGCAGGTCGAGGGCGGCGAGCTGGTCGAGGATCTGGGCGAGCCGCGCGGCGTCGTCGGTGTTCTCGGGGCGGTGGATGGTGGCGAGGACGTAGCTGCCGGGGGTGACGGCGTGTTCGGCCACGATGCGGTGGGCCTCGGCCTCGCCGGGCAGGGTCTCCAGGGTCGCCTCGACGACGGTGTTGCCGGTGATCACGACCCGCTCCGGTTCGATCCCCTCGCGCAGCAGGTGCGCCGCCGCGGTCGTGGTGGGTGCGCTGTCCACGGCCTCCCCGGCGTACGCCGCGCTGCCCGCCCCCGTGGCCGACGCCTACGTCGTCTCCACGCAGGCGCTGGGCGGGGTGGTCGCCGTCGCGCCCTCGCCCGAGTCGGCCTACCCGTCCGGCGGCACCCGGACCCTGGTGGGCCTCGACGTCGGGCCGGTCGCCACCACCTCCGTGCTCACCGCGACCACCGCCGGGAACCCCGTCGACGGCACCGCGTCGGCCTCCGCGACGGTCGACAAGCTCGGGCTCGACCTCGGCGTCGCCTCGGTCGCCCTGACCGGCGTCAACTCGACCTGCAACGCCACCCCCACCGGGGCCACCGGCAGTGGCCTGATCGCGGGCGGGACGGTCACCGTCGGCCTTCTCCCGGTCAGCCTCCAGGCCAACGCCCCGGCCGACACCAGGGTCGACGTCCCCCTCGTCGGCTCGATCGTCCTCAACGAGCAGACCACCGATGCCGACGGCGTGCTGACCGTCAACGCCGTCCACATCACCCTGCTGCCGTCGTTGAACGGCGCCAACCTGGTCATCGGCCACGCGCAGTGCGGCGGGGCCGAGCCCGCGGCCGCGGTCCCGATGATCAACCCGTCGGTCGCGGGGACGGGTGGTGGGGCGGTGCTCGCCGGCATCCTGGCCACCGTCCACGTCCGTCGCCGCAACGCCAGGTCGGCCGCGTCGACCGTCTGACGGGAGGGAGGACGGCCGGCCCGGGAGCGCGAGCCGGCCGCCCTCCGCCCGCCGCCCGCCGCCCGCCGCCGTCAACCCGACTGCCGGCGCCTCGCTCTGACGTGTGAGGCGCGGCCTGTGGGTGACGGTGAGTGGGCGACAGGCCCCGAGTCACCGCCACCGTGCCGCCCCGGCCCGCCCGGGGCGGCCCCTGCGTACCCGTCACCGCGGGGTGCCTGCGGTCGGATCCGTCGGACCCGTCGGATCGCTCGCCTACCCTTCGAACGGACCGGCCGTACCGGCCGTGGCCGCTCTAGGAGGAGTCCTGTGTCGTCCTGCGACCCCCAACACGCTCCCGTCGGTGACGTGAGCGCAGCGCTCATGGTGATCGACTCCCGGCTCAAGGCCGTCTACGACGGAAAGTCCGGGACGGACCCCGAGCACCAGCGGATGGTCGACCAGCTCACCGCGTCCTTCGGCCCCGAGGAGGCCGAGGCGCTGGTGGAAGGCGCCTGCACGCTCGTGTACATCTACATGAACTGGCTGCGATCGGCCTTCGAGCAGCACGAGGAGGACGTGGTCGAGCACGCGGTCCCCAACCTGGTGGCCACCATGCGGATGATGCCGAGGACCTTCCCTCCCGAGGTCATCCCCACCATGGCCGGCCTGCTCATCGCCGCCGGCACCGGCCTGAGCCCCAACCTGTGGCGCGCCCAGTACGGACCCTGGACGAAGGAGGAGATGAACCCCCTGGAGGCCACGGCGGTCCTGCTCGCGGAGTACATCAACCGGATCTCCGGAAACGGCAACGACTTCGCCACCAAGCTGGTCACCGACGTGCTGTCCGAGGCGGACCGGGACTGAGGCCCCCGACCCGCGGGGCCGGGCCTTCCCCCGGCCGCCGGCGCCGGCCGCCCCTGCCGCGGGTTCCGGCGGCAGGGGCGGGCCCGCGCCGGTCAGCTGAGCATCACGCCGGTCTCCCGGGCCAGGGCGTCCAGGCCGTACCGGGTCACGTGCTCGACGTTCTCCAGGTCGATCGTGCGGACGCCCTCGGCGGCCAGCCGCTCGTTGATCTCGTCCAGGTGCTCCTGGACGAGCTGCTTCTCCGCATCGGTGGTGCGGCCCTTGTGCGGCCGCCCGGCGTGCTCCAGGCTGGCGTAGTTGACCCGTTCCCGGCTGCCGGCGGTCGCCGTCCCGGACGTGGCGGCCCGGGCGGCCGGCCTGGCGCCGCGCAGCACCTCGGCCATCGGCGCGGCCGAGGCCAGCCGGTCGAACGTCTCGGCCTCCATCACCACCGTCTGCGGCTCCGCCCGGTCCGGGTGGTGCAGCTCGACCGTGACCAGGTCGAGCGCCAGCTCCCGCACCTCGCCCAACTCCCCGGCGAGCGCGTCGATCTCGACCGGACCGTCCGTCAGGTCGGGGTGCTGGAGCACCACGACCCGCACCAGGTCCCCGTCGTTCTCCGCGTGCTTGCCGGTCAGGTCCGAGAACCGGATGATCTTCTGGCCCATGTCTTCCTCTCCTGCCCCTGTGATCAGCCGAGAGCCTACGCCCGGATGATCATCCCCGCCGCTTCGACCGGACCGGCGCCGGCCGGGGCGGCCGATCGGCGGGGCCGCGGCGCGTACGGGCAGGTGGAGTTCGGGCCGGCGGTCAGGCCGTGCGGCCTTCCGTCCCGGACAGCCACTCGGCGAGGACGGCGGCCTGGCTGTGGTCCACGTCCTTGGTGGCGGTGAGCAGCGTGAGCCGGCCGTGGCCGGCGAGCTCGCGCAGGTGGCCGACCGCGTCGCGGTGTCCGGCGTCCCGCAGCTCGGCGTGGTAGCGGCGGCGGAACTCGGCGTAGCGGCTCGGCTCGTGGCCGTACCAGCGCCGCAGTTCGGTGGACGGCGCGACGTCGCGCAGCCACTCGTCCAGGTGCGCGTCCTCCTTGCGCACGCCGCGCGGCCAGACCCGGTCGACCAGGACCCGCTGCCCGTCCCGGGGCGAGGACTCCTCGTAGACCCGCCGGTAGGTGATCTGTGCGGCCATCGCGACGCCTCCCGGGATCGAGCGGCCGGACCGTACGCTTCCGGTCCGGCTCCGGACCGGTGACCGGGCTCCGGACACCGGTGGAACGGGGCTCCTGCGGGGCCCGCGCGCCCGCCACAGCCGCCGTCGACCCGGCCATCCTATCGAGCACCGGAAGCGGCCTCCTGTCGAGGAGCGCGGACGACCGGCGCGAAGGCGGCCCGCGGCCGGCTGTGGCACCGGGGCCCGCCGGCCCGGTCCCGGAGCGGGCTCCCGGTGAGGGCTCCCGGTGCCGGACCGGCGGAGGCGGGGTGCGACCGGACGGCGGCCGGTCG
>NZ_JAHSQD010000706.1 GCF_020103755.1 Streptomyces sp. LS1784 | reverse complement strand
TCCTCCGCCCGGTCGAGCAGCCGGCGGATCGCCGCATGGCTGCCGCCGGCGGCGTCCGCGAGCGCGTCACCGGCCGCGAGGCACCGCCGGGCCAGCGGGTACAGGTGGGCCTCCTCGGCCAGGAGGTGGGGGGCGAGGAGCTGCCGCAAGGAGCCCAGCAGCCGCAGGGCCTCCTCGTCGGGGGCGCCGGCGCGGGTGGTGCTGCGGTTCAGCCGGCGCAGCAGCGCCTCGATGGCCCGGTGCTCGGCGGACAGCCGGCTCGGGAAGCCTTCGGCAGCGTTCATGGAGGTCTCCGTCTCATACCGGTCGCCGCCTCGTTCCGGTCGCCGTCCGACCTGGTGCGGGCAATCGGTGGAGGGCCGGCGTCTGCCCGCACCGTGCGGAGGGGACCGTCCGTGGACGGCCGGACGGGCGCGGCCCGCCGAGCTCGTCGAGGACGGGAGTGTGCGAATGGTCCATGCCCGGCGGCTGCCCGGCCGCGTCGGCGGGAAACCCGGTCGGTCGAGTCCCGACCGGGCGCGGGCCGCTCGTGGTAGCGGTGCGCCGTCTGGCCGAGGCCTCCGGCGCCCAGCCGGGCGAGCGGCAGCGGACCGGCTGTCGGCGGCTCGTGGTCCGGGCCCGCACCGACCACCCGGCCGGTCAGCACCCAGGGCCGGCTGCGCGGACAACTCGCCGCCAGGTCCGCGTACTTCACCACCCGACGGGCCACCCGGCCGGGGCCGAGACCGTGCGTGCCCCAGGCCGGAGAGCCTCCCTGCCTGCGCGCGCAGGGGCAGGTGCAGGTACGCCCTCGATCGGCGGGGTGAGCCCCCCGCGACTGACGGCTCCGTGGTGGGAAAGCCCGTCACCGTCCCTCGCGTTCGAGCCGCGCTGCCGTCAGGTTCGCGTTGTTCGCGTACGTGATCGACCGGTGGGCGCTCTCGCCCCGGTCGTGCTGCTCGTGCGCGGTGTCCGTGTGGGCCTCGGCGGCGGCGCGGTGCTGCTCGCTCAGGGGCGTTCCGTTGTCCACGGTGGTGGCTCCTCTCGCTTGATGGCGGCTGGGCCCCCGGTGGGCGACGTGGCTCCGGGACCAACCGGCGCGTCCGGGGGAGGGCAGTGCTCGACCCCAGCCGTGTCCTGGGTGGGGTCGGGCGGGAACCCGCCCCGCGACCCGGTACTCACAGGCGGTACACAGGACCTTCTCGATTCGCGCAAACGCCGCGGTGGAGGCGGTGCCGGCGGTGCTCACCCGTCGACCGGTGGCGCGCCTGGACCAAGGGTGGGTCCAGCCCCACCCCCGGTGGGGGTGCAGGTGGATTCTGCCGCCGCCCCGCTGTCCCTAGCGTTGATCACGTGCCGCCCGGACCGGGGCGGCCGTGACGACGAGGGAGGGACGAGGTGCGAGGATCGGCGCGCGCGGGGCAGGGAGTCCGGGCGGTGGGGGGCCGGGAAACCCCGGCACTGCAACTGTCGGGGCTGCGCAAGCGGTTCGGAGCGCACGTCGCCGTGGACGGGGTGGACCTGTCCGTGCCGTGCGGGTCGTTCTACGGGCTCGTCGGGCCCAACGGCGCCGGCAAGACCACCTCGCTGTCGATGGCCGTCGGGCTGGTGCGCCCGGACGCCGGGAGCTCGGCGATCCTCGGCGTCGACGTGTGGAGCGACCCGGTGCGGGCCAAGTCCCTGGTGGGGGTGCTGCCCGACGGCATGATGCTGCCCGAGCGGCTGACCGGGCGCGAACTGCTGTACTACCTGGGCCGGTTGCGCGGCCTGCCGGCCGGCACTGTGGACGCCCGGTCCGAGGAGCTGCTGGCCGTGCTGGAGCTCGACGGTGCCGAGCGCACCCCCGTCATCGACTACTCCACGGGGATGCGCAAGAAGATCGGCCTGGCCACCGCCCTGTTGCACGCCCCTCGGCTGCTGGTGCTGGACGAGCCCTTCGAGGCCGTCGACCCGGTGTCGGCCGCGACCATCCGGGCCATTCTGCGGCGCTTCGTCGACTCCGGCGGCTCGGTGGTCCTGTCCAGCCATGTGATGGCGCTGGTCGAGCAGCTCTGCGACCACGTCGGTGTGATCGCCGGGGGCCGGGTGCTGGCGGCGGGCACGGTGGCGGAGGTCCGTGGCGGGCGCGGCCTGGAGGAGGCCTTCGTCGAGCTGGTCGGCGCCCGGACCGGGGGAGCGGAGGGCCTGTCGTGGTTGGCGTCCTGATCGGGATGAAGCTGGCCGTCCTGCGGCGTTCGATGTCCGGTCCCCGGGCGGCGAGTCTGTTCCTCGGGGCGGTGACCGGCGCGGTCGCGGCCGTCGGCACCGCGCTGCTGGGCCTGGCGGACTTCCCCACCCCCGAGGCCGGGGTCGGCGTGATCGCCGCCGTGCTGCTGGTGTGGACGGCGGGCTGGGCACTCGGTCCGACCGTCACGGGCGGCGACCCGACCCTGCGGCTCGACTACTTCACCCTGCTGCCCCGGCAGCCGCGCGTCCTGGCCGTCGGGCTGCTCGGCGCGGCCTTCGTCGGGGTCACCCCGCTGGTCAGCCTGGCCGCCTTCGCGGTGCTGATCGTCCTCGGCGCCGGGTTCGGTCCGGTGCCCGCTCTGGTCGCCGTCCCTGCGGTGCTGCTGCACCTGCTCTTCGTGGTGGTGCTGTCCAAGCTGACCCTTCAGGGCCTCGGCAGCGCGGCCCGTTCGCGGCTGGGCTGGGAGCTGTCCGCGCTGCTGGTCGGCCTGGTCACCGGGTTCCTCAACACCGGCTGGTTCGCGATCGGATTCTTCGCCCGGCTGCTCAGCGGCGAGTGGGCCGCCGCCGTCGGCACCGTCGTACGGGTCCTGCCCTCGGGTTGGTCGGTGGTCGCGGTCGACGCCGCCCGACGCGGGGAGTGGGTCCTGGCCGCGGCCTGCCTGGGTGGGCTGCTGGCGCTCTCGGGGCTGCTGTTCGCCGCCTGGACGGCCCTGCTCGCCCGGCAGTTGGCGCGCGGTACGGCCGGCAGGGGCACTTCCCGGCGGGGCACCTCCCGGCGGGGCGCCTCACGTGCGGGTGTCCGGTGGCCGGCCGTACCGGACACCCCCGGCGGTGCCGTGCTCGGCAAGGAGCTGCGCCTGTGGGTCCGCGACCCGCGCCGGGCCCGGCTGCTGCGGATGGCGCTGTGGACGGGCGTGTTCACCGGCCTGCTGCCGCTGCTCGGCGGCTTCCCCGCCCTGGTGCCGTGGGCCGGCGTGGTCGCGGCCCTGTTCGCCGGTGCGCTGTGCGCCAACCTGTACGGCCTGGACGCCGGCGCGCTCTGGCTGACCCTGGTCGTCCCCGGCGCCGAGCGGGTCGACGTCCGGGCCCGGCAGCTCGCCTGGCTGCTGGTCGTCGCCCCCGCCGCCCTGTTGCTCACCCTGGTCGCGGGCGCCGCCGCCCGGGCCGACGGGAGCCGGACCTGGGTGCTCGCCGTCCTGCCCGCCGTGCTCGGCGCCGGGGCGGGTCTGGTGCCACTGGTGTCCGTCCTCGGCCCCGCGCCGTTCCCGGACCGGCCCGGCGGCAACCCGCTGGACGGCTTCAGCGACGAGAGCGCCGACCAGACCCGGCTGCAGAGCATGGTCGTCCTGCTGCTCCAGGCCCTCGCCGCGCTGCCCGCCGCCGGCGTCGTCCTGGCCGGCACGCTGCTGCACAGCGAACCGCTGCGCTGGGCCGGGGTGGCGGTCGGTGCGGGCACCGGGCTGCTGTACGCCGGGCTGCTCGGGGCGGGGGCCCGGCGCCGGCTGGAGACCCGCGGGCC
>NZ_JAHSQD010000705.1 GCF_020103755.1 Streptomyces sp. LS1784 | reverse complement strand
CGGCGACGGTGGTGACGGGGGCGCCGGCGACGGCGGTGACGGGGGCGACGGTAGCCGCCGGCCGGGCAGGGGAGGCCTGGGCGGCGACGGCGGGAACCAGGGCGGCGAGGGCGAGGGCGGCGACCGCGGCGGCCTTGGCGGTGACGGTGCGAAGCATGATGGTGTCTCCTTCTCGGATGGGACGGACTGAGGGCGTTTCCGGTGCTCGGCGTCCCGCGGTGACGCTTGCTCCGGTCTTGTTGTCGGGCGGTGTTCCCTGCCGACGACAACTACTTTCGCCGCCGCTCGCGGCCGGTGGAAGGGACTTCAGGTGGACGGAAACGCCCCTGGACCGTTCCGGCCAGGATCGGTGCAGTCGGGAGGGCCGACGGGGCCGGCGGGTTCGGCGGAACCGGCCTCGTCGGACAGCATGTGCTCGTAGAACGGCGCGACGAGCGGAGCGGCCGTCCCCGCCGCACTCCAGCCCGCGAACGCGGGCACGGCGGCCAGTGCGCGACGGCAGAACGCGGCGGCCCGGCCCTCCGCCTCGGCGAGGGAGTCCGCGACCAGGTAGACGCCGAGCACCGGATCCGGCAGCGCGTCCGGATGGACCACGAGGTGCTCGACCCGGTCCCCGGGGAGGACGGCGGCCAGCAGGATCCCCCGGGCGTCGACGGGCAGTGCCCGGCTCGGCGCATCGGGCCGCAGGACGGTATGAACGAGGTACATGCAACGAGCCTGCCCGGAGCGGGCATTCGGCCCATAGGGGAAGGGCGGGGACCATTCCGGCCGTGGCCGGAACCGTCCACCAAAGCGATGGCTTCGTCACCGTCAGTTGTGCAATGATCGCGTGCGGATCGAACACGGTTTCACCGCGGGGGTGGAGGATGCTCACGGCACTGGGACTGGACAAGGTCTCGGAAACGGTCTACCGGGCGATGCTCGCGCACCCGCAGGAAGGCGTGGCCGCCCTCGGCGCCCGCCTCGCCCTGCCCGAACAACAGGTCAGACAGGCCCTGGACACGCTCAGCGAACTGGCCCTGCTGCGCCCCTCCGCGGACCGCGAGGGCGAACTGCGCGCCGTCTCCCCCGAAGTCGGGATGGAGATCCTGATGGCCCGCCAGCAGGCCGAACTCGCGGCCCAGCAACTGCGCATCGAGGCCTCCCGGGCGGCGGCCGCCCAGCTCATCGCCGAGTACGCCGACCTGCGCCCGGCCTCCGGCCAGCCCGGCGTCGAACAGCTGACCGGCCTCGACCAGATCCGCGACCGGCTCACCACACTCACCCGGGAGGTGCGCGAGGAGGTCATGACCTTCTCCCCGGACGGCGGCCAGAAACCCGAGAACATCGAGGCGGCCAAGCCCCTCAACCTCGACCTGCTGGAACGCGGCGTCCGGATGCGCACCGTCTACCTGGACAGCCTCCGCAACAGCCCGCACACCGTCGAGTACGTCAACTGGCTGGTCTCCCACGGCGGTCAGGTCCGCACCGTGCCCGCGCTGCCGACCCGGATGATCGTCGTCGACCGCACCACCGCCGTCATCCCCATCCGCAGCGACAGCTCCGCCGCCGGCGCCGTCGTCCTCACCGGGCAGGGCATGCTGGCCGCGCTGTGCGCGCTGTTCGAGACCGTCTGGGCGGATGCGCAGCCGGTCGGCACCATCACCCGCCTCAACGAACGCGGGCTCAGCGCCCAGGAACAGGCCGCCGTCACCCTGCTCGCGGACGGCCACACCGACGACGCCATCGCCAAGCGCCTGGGCGTCTCACCCCGGACGGCCCGCCGCATCGCCACCGACCTCATGGAACGCCTCGACGCCCGCAGCCGCTTCCAGGCCGGAGTCCGGGCCGCCCAGGCGGGCTGGCTCGCCGGCTGAGCGGACGGCGGGCGAAGGCCGTGGACCCGGGCGCTTCCTGCCCCAGGATGCACCGCGTCGAGCCGCGTCGAGCCGCGTCGAGCCGCGCCCGGCCGCGTTGAGCCGGGGGACGGGCCGGGGCCGTAGACGTGGACGGGGCGCCCTCCGCCGGAGCGGGCGCCGCGGCTTCAGGAGGCAGGCATGCTCAGGTTCCACGGCGCGTGGCGGATCACCGTCGTCGGCAGGAACGCCGACTTCGACCAGCGGGCGGTCGTGCGCGGCGCGTACGGGCTGCGGGTGCTGCCCGGGCGGGTCGGCGCCACCATCGAGGTGGACGAGGAGAGCTGGACGCTGTCCCTGGAACACCACCTGTGGGGCCGCAGCTGGCAGCCCAACCTGCGCACCACCCCCGGACCGGTCACCGAACACGGCGGCCTGCGCAGCCAGTTGCTCACCAGCAACGACTGCCACTGGCCGGGCAAGGCGCTCGACTACGTCAACTTCGTGCTGCGCCTGGACCAGGCCGTCGCCCCGGCCGCCGCGCCCGTGCGCGCCGCCCGCCCCCTGGAGACGCCGATCGCCGCCCCCGTCCAGGCCGTCCGCACCTCCTCCTCGGGCTGGGCCGAACCCATGACCGAGCCCCCGACCGGGCCCGGTCGCGAACGCGAGCGCGAGCGCGGCACCATCACCGCCGGCTGAGCCGACACGGCTAAAGTCCCAGGTGAGAACCATCGCGCCCGAGGAGAGCCCGCCATGCCGACCGACCCCGCCGCCACCGCAACCCCCGCCCCCACCGCCGCGCGTCCGCACCCCGCACGCCTCGGCCTGGGCACCGCGGCCGTCGGCCGGCCCGGCTACATCAACCTGGGGCGCGACGCGGACCTGCCCGCCGAACGCACCGTCGACGCCCTGCGCGAACGCACCCACACCCTGCTCGACGCCGCGTACGCCGCCGGCGTGCGCTACCTCGACACCGCCCGCTCCTACGGCCGCGCCGAGGAGTTCCTCGGCCAGTGGCTCGCCGAACACCCCCAGGCCGCGGCCGAGATGACGATCGGCAGCAAATGGGGCTACACCTACACCGCCGACTGGCAGACCAGCGGCGTCGCCGCCCACGAGGTCAAGGAACACTCCACGGCCGTCTACGACCGCCAGATTTACGAGACCCGCACCCTGCTCGGCGACCACCTGGACGTCTACCTGGTCCACTCGGTCACCCCCGACAGCCCCGCCCTCACCGACCCCGCCCTGCACCAACGCCTCGCCGCCCTCGCCGCCGAAGGCGTACGGGTGGGCCTGTCCACCAGCGGCCCCGCCCAGGCCGACACCATCCGCCGGGCCCTCGCCGTCACCACGGCCGGCCGGCCGCTGTTCACCGCCGTCCAGGCCACCTGGAACCTGCTGGAGACCTCCGCCGCCCCCGCCCTCGCCGACGCCCACGCGGCCGGATGGCTGGTCGTGGTCAAGGAGGGCATGGCCAACGGCCGCCTGGCCGGACGCAACGCCACCGGCCCCGACACCGCCCCGCTGCGCACCCTCGCCGCCCGCACCGCCACCACCCCCGACGCCCTCGCCCTGGCCGCGGCCGCCGCCCAGCCCTGGGCCGACATCGTCCTGTCCGGCGCCGCCACCCCCGAGCAGCTCACCTCCAACCTTGCCGCCGCCGGCCTGCGCCCGACGCCCGAGGGCCTCGCCGCCCTCGACGCCATGGCGGAGCCCGCCGAGGCGTACTGGCGCACCAGGGCGGGGCTGCCCTGGTCCTGAGGGGCCGGTGGGGGAGCCCGCCGTGGGTGCCGGGGCTCGGCGGCGGGCGGCGCAGGCCTGCTGCCGGCGGGGCGGCAGGACGGTGCCCCGGTGGAGCCCAGGGCGTACCGGCGTGCGGGCCTACGGGCGTACGGGCGTG
>NZ_JAHSQD010000704.1 GCF_020103755.1 Streptomyces sp. LS1784 | reverse complement strand
CGGCGACGTGCACGGTGGCGGCACCGGCCTGGGCGGCGACCCGGGCCGTCTGCTCGGCGGGCTCGCCGCGGCGCACGATCAGCCGGGAGCCGGCCCGGCGCAGTGCGGCGTCCAGGTCGGCGAGGCAGTCGGCCAGGAACGCCTGCCGGTTGGGCGCGGCGAACCCGGCGCCCTCGACGGCGGGGTCCAGGACGAACAGCGGGACGACCTGGTCGGCCGCGGCCGTGGCGGCGTGCAGCACGGGGTTGTCGTGCAGTCGCAGGTCCTGGGTGAACAGGGCGATCGATACGGTCACGGGTGGGGCCTCGCAGGTGGTGCTGTCGGGTGCGCGGATGGTCCGCACCCGGTCTTCGGAGCCGGCCGCGCGGCGGATTGCTCCGGACGGCCGCCGGTCCCGGCTCACGCCCTGTGCCGATGGCCTCTTGACCGGAGTGAGTGCTCACTCCGATACTGGCGTCCATGGCGACAGGACCCAGTCGGCGAAGAGCACCAGCGATGGACCCCGACAGCCGCCGGGAGATGATCGTTCGTGCTGCGCTTCCCCTCGTGATCGAGCACGGCAGCGCGGTGACGACACGCCAGGTCGCTCGGGCCGCGGACATCGGGGAGGGCACGATCTTCCGTGTCTTCGCGGACAAGGCGGAACTTCTGGACGCCTGCGTGACCGAGGCGCTCAGCCCGGACCACGCCCTTGCCGAACTCGCCCTGGTGTCCATGGACCAGCCGCTCGCCGCCCGGCTGACCGAGGCTGCCTCGGCGCTGCAGGCCCACCTGGACCGGGTCGGCGCGGTGCTCGGTGCGCTTCACGCGACAGGCGGGCGGGGCCGAAGTGGCCGTCCCGGCAGTCCAGTGGGCACGCCTGATCGTGCGGCCGGTTCCCTGCCCGTGCGAGAGGCGCTCGTCGAAATCTTCGAGCCTGAGCGGGAATCGCTGCGATTGTCTCCCGAGCAGGCAGCACTGATCTTCCTGGGCCTCCTGTTCGCCGGGACCGGCATGCCGCCGGCAGGAGGCGGGTCAGCGGATGCGTCGCCGCAATGGGGAGTGCGCGACCTCGTCGACGTCTTCCTGCACGGCGTCCTGCCCCAGCCGGTCCGGATCTGAGAGGCGGAACATGTCCATCACGTTGAACCACACCATCGTTCCAGCCGTCGACAACGAGGCGGCAGCACGCTTCTTCGCCTCCGTCATGGGACTGCACTATCGAGGTGCGGATCGGCATTTCGCGCCGGTGCAGGTCAACGATTCCCTGACGCTGGACTTCATGTTCGTCGAGAATCCGGTCGGCCATCACCTGGCCTTCGACGTGGACCCGTCATCCTTCGACGGCATCCTCGCCCGGCTCCGCGCCGCCGGAGTGCCCTACGGCAATGATCCCAACGAGCCCGACAACGGTCGGATCGACCACCCGTTGTGCCCTCGTGGCCTGTACTTCACCGATGACGCCGGAAACCTCTACGAGGTCATGTCTCCCGGGTAGCAGCCATCCGGCACTGCCACCGCACAGTGTCCGGCAACGACTCCAGCCGTGCTCGGCCATCGGCGTCCTGTCGACCGCGGCGTGCCCGCGCCGGCGAGGTGGACGGCGACCCGGGAATCCTCGATCCCTCCGGCGGTGCAGACGGCGGTGTTACGGCGCCGCGGCGTCTGCTGCGGGCGGCTCGGGTTCCCCGTCGTCGTCCGGCTCCGCCTTCTTCCGGACGTCGGCCGGGGTGGGCGCCGTGATGGAGCGTTCCTCGGCGGAGCGCTCCCGGGCCCCGACCCGGCCCTCGGCCTTCGCCCGGACATCGCGCGGGGTCGGGGCCGTGATCGCGCGTTCCTCGGCGGACCGTTCCTGCGTCGGCTGGTCCGGCTGCGTTCCGTGGTCGTCGGGTGTGGTCATGGCTCGTTCCCCTTTCCGGGGCCTGGGCTTCGGCAGGCGGGATTCGGGACGGCTGCCCCGAATGTCCGGTTCCGAACCGGGCGGACGAGGTCGGGCGGCCCGGCCCGGCACGGTGCCGGTTCCGGCGGCCGGCGGCCGTCGGCCTTTCGACCGTAACCCCGGGCCGGAAGCCGCGCTGCCGGGCGCCCACCTCCACTCGAACCGGTGACCGTCGGCGCCCGGCGGTTGCCCGAGAACCTCGGGCTCCCGGCATCCGGGAAGCGGCTACGGGATCCCGCTCCCGGCGGTGCGGCGTCAGGGCTTCTCGCCCCGGTCGCCCCGGTCGCCCCGGTCGCCCCGGTCGCCCCGGTCGCCCCGGTCGCCCCGGTCGTTCTGGTCGTCCTGGTCGTCCCGGGTCGGGGTGCGAGCCTCGGACCTGCGTCGGCGCAGGTGCCAGACGACCAGGGTGATGACGACGAATGCGGCGATCAGGAGGGCGAGGGCACGGCCGACGGCGCCCTCGACCTGGGTGTAGGCGGCTCCGGCGAAGTAGCCGAGGAGGGTGAACCCGGCGCCCCAGATGAGGCCGCCGAGCGCGTTGAACAGCAGGAAGCGGGGGTACGGCATACGGGAGGTGCCGGCCAGGGCGGGCATCATGGCGCGGAAGAAGGCGACGAACCGGCCGAAGAAGACGGCGGCCGGCCCGCGTCGGCGGATCAGGTCCTGGGCCTGGCCGATCCGGTCCGCATGGCGCCGCATGGGGCGGGTGTCGAGGATCTTCGGGCCGATCCGGCGGCCGATCTCGAAGCCGGTGGAGTCGCCGAGAATGGCGGCGCAGACCACGACCAGGACGAGCCAGCCGATGGAGACCTTGCCCTGGTTGGCGAGGAACCCGCCGAGGACGGCGGCGGTCTCGCCGGGGATGACGAAGCCGAAGAAGAGGGCGTCCTCGGCGAACACGAGAGCGCCGACGACCGCGTACACGACCGGGCCGGACAGTCCGCTCAGCCAGTCGGTGATCGAGCTCATCAGCCACCCCGTTCGGGAGCGACGTCCCTCTCCGCTTCAATGTAACGCTTGCGGTCTTCGGGGACCCGGCTCGGTGTCGGCGGCGCCCTCGACGGGCAGGGTGCCCGTCATCACTCGATCGGGTGGCTGTCTCTGGAGTCTGGCTCACCCGATCGGGGTAACCGACCGGCGGCCCGACTCACGCGGTGACGGTCCGCTCCAGGAGGTCGAGCGCTGTCGCCAGGGTCCGCGGGCCCGCGGTGCCGTCCGGGAGGCCGGAGCGGCCCCAGCCGGGGCCGGTGGCCAGGACCAGCGCCCGGCCGCGGGAACCGCGCGGGCCCCACGTGGAGTCGGCCACCCGCCGGACCAGCCCGTGGTCGGCGGTGAGCGGGAGCTGTGACCAGAGCACCACGGCGCCCGGGCCGATCCGGTGCACCGCGTCCAGCAGCGCCCCGGGCGGGACGGCCGCGCCCAGCATCCGGAAGGGCAGCGCCCGTTCGCCCAGGCCCGCCGCGGCCGCCTCCAGGGCGAGGCTGTGCTGCTCGTCGGGCATCGCGGCCAGCAGGACGGGCGGCACGGGCCGGGTCCTGGTGGGCCGTACGGCCACGGCGCGCAGGGCGGTGGACACGTGCCAGGACAGCAGGTGTTCGACCTCGACGTACTGCTCGCCGGAGGAGGCCCACTTGCGTCCGGTCGCGCGCAGCGCGGGCATCATGACCTCCGTCCAGGCGGCGACGATCCCGAGCGCGTCCACCGCCTCCCGCAGGATCCGGGCGACCTCGGGGGAGTCCAGACGCACGGCGGCCCGGGCCAGGCCCCGGCACTCGGGGCGGACCGCGCCCATCCGCAGCGTGCGGCCGCCGCTCGGGCCGTGGCCGGCGGCC
>NZ_JAHSQD010000703.1 GCF_020103755.1 Streptomyces sp. LS1784 | reverse complement strand
GTGCCGGAGTGGCTCGATGCAGCAATTGTTGCCAGGCCGGACCGGTCATCGACAAGACCCCCTCGCTACGACCCACCGTCGTACCCAAGGGCGGACGACGCCGATCCGCAGGGGCGGGCGCCCGGAGCGCGCCGATCCCCGCCGACCCCTCCCGGCCTGCGCAAACACCCTCCAGCCACTCGCCAAATAGTCTCAAAATGGCGCAAAACGGACACCACTATCCGTCGTCGTGCACCGCATTCCCGTGTGAGCGCACTCACCACACGGGCCCCGGCAACATCACCGACCGGCCCACCGCCACCACGCTGAGTCAACACCGGGCGGCCGCCGTTGAGACCGCCGCCACACCCGGCCAACGTGGGAACGGCGCCGAAGGACACCTCCGCAGCTGTCGGTCCTCCCGGCCGGCACGGCGGCAGCCGGGCACCGGCGCGAAGCCGTCGCAGGGCCGCGGCGGGGTGTGGGTCGGGTGCGGGGCGGGTGGTGTCGGTCATCGCAGATGCCTTCAGGACCGAGATGCCGGTCGGGGGCGGCCGGAGCGGGGTCGGGGCCCTGTCCAGGGGGTGGAATTCCGCACGCGGTGGACGGCGCGCGCGGCACCGTGGGCGGCATGATCCTTCAACCGGAGACCGACGACCTCGCCGCCTACCTCGCGGCGGACGAGGTGATCGACCACAAGCACTCGGAGCTGCGGCGGGCGGCCGCCGGGCTGGCCACGCCGGAGGCGGCGTTCCACTACGTCCGCGACCAGGTGGCGCACTCCGCGGACGCGGGCTCGTACAGCGGGGCGTTCCGCGCCTCCGAGGTGCTGGCCGCGCGCAATGCGATCTGCCACGGCAAGTCCCACCTGCTGGCCGCACTGCTGCGGGCGCAGGGCGTGCCGACCGGCCTGTGCTACCAACGGCTGGAGGACGGCGAGGGCGGATTCGTGCTGCACGCCCTCAACGCCGTGCACCTGGACGGCCGCTGGTCCCGCCTGGACGCCCGGGGCAACCGCGAGGGGGTGGACGCGCGGTACGACCTCGACCGGGAACGGCTGGCCTGGCCGGTCCGGCCGGAGCGGGGCGAGCGCGACTACCCCGTGGTCTTCGTCGCACCGCCCGCCTCGCTGGTCCGGGCGCTCGCCCGGGCAGTGCCGGGCCGATTCGGCTACGACTACCGGCCGGCCGAACTTCCGGGTGACGCGTCGGTCAGCCTCGGGTGAAGCGCCCACGCCGCGTTCGTCGACTCACCACGACGGAGCCATGGACCCGGCGCTCAAGGGCTGCCGATGGGATTGCCGTTCGGAGGCACGTGTCCGTGCAGGGGCAGGGTCGCCGGATGCGTGCCCAGCCGGATTCCGTACCGGCGCCGAAGGCGGTTCATCTCCAGCAGGGCTATCCCCGTGACCGTCACCGGCGCGCCCAGGATGAAGACGACGCCCAGAGCGAGGCCGAGGCCGTGCAGGTCGCCGGAGAGCAGGTCCGGGACCGCCATCAGCCACGTCGTCACGGTGGCGAGCAGCGGCGGCAGACAGCGGTGCACTCCCGCGGTGCCGAAGAAGTTGTCGGACACGTAAAGGCCCCCGGCGCCCACGAACCAGGTGAGCCAGAGCGCCGCCATGAGGCACAGCAGCATACGGAGCGGGGAAGCACCGTTCGCCAGCATCCACGTCAGCACCATCACCACGACCGAGCCGATGAAGAGCAGCAGCAGTTTGAGCGAGTTCACCAGCGGGGTGCGCAGCTGGCGGACGGTTCCGGTACGCCGCCACACGTAGAGCATCACACCGATCGTCAGTGGTGTGATCAGCAGCAGGACGAGACTCGCCGTCAGCACCTTCTCCAGCATCCCGTCGAAGGAGAAACCGCCCTCCACGAAGCTGTAGACACCGATCGCCGCGACCGCGCCGCAGATGACCCGGACGCGTTTGAGGGACTCCACGGCGGGATCGACCGACTCGGGCACCCACGTCGGGTGGAAGACCGCCTTCGCCACGTTCTTGGGATTGCGGAACGACCTCACGGTCAGCCTGTCGCTGAGCCAACGCTCACGCCCGCCGGTCAATTGCCGTCCCCCTGTTCCTCGGTCTGTCAAGATCGCCGGAGAGTGTACGGGAGGGGGCACGGCGCGCGCCGATCTCCTTCTCCCGCTCAGCGGCCGGATGCCGCAGGTCAGACGCCCCATCGCGTTTGAGGTCGAACGGCATGGGGTTGTGCGTGGTGCGCCCGGGCGGTCGCTTCGTCGCGGTGGGTGTGTGTCCCGGGGCGTCCGTGGAGGACGCCGACGGGCCGGTTGCCGACCTGGCGGAGGGCGTCGGTGTAGCGGGCCTGCCCGGGCCGCGCCCGCGCTGGCCGGGGTGGGCGGTCGGTGTGGGCGGTGGGTCAGAACTGCCAGGTGGGGTCGTCGGCGATCGCGAGCAGGGCGGCCTCGTCCAGGCCCGTGCCCGGCTGTTCGGTCCACTGCTGGAGCGTCACCGTCCGGCCGTCGGCGCGCTGGAGGCGGACGTACCGGGAGACACGGCCGTCCTGCCGGGAGGTCAGTGTCACGGCCTCGCCGCGCCCGCCGGAGGGGAGCTCGACCAGGTGGCAGTCGGTGCGCGGGGCGACCTCCTGCGGGCCGGGAACGCCGGGGGGCGGGGTGACCTCGGGCAGCGCGATGGCGGCGCAGAACGGGACCTTCGGCGCGTCGGCCGTGTGGTCGGCGCCGCCGACGAAGTCCACCGAACCGGCCGGGGACTGCCAGGCGACCCGGAAGGTGCGGCCCGGGATGTCCCCGGCGCGCACCGTCTTCGCGCCGGCCGGGAGCAGCGAGGCCAGGGTGGTGCCCAGGTGGTCGCTGGTCCAGTCGGTGGCGCGGCCGTTGCCGGGGCCGAAGGAGTCCGGGCGCAGCGGTTCGGGGGTGGCGTTGGCGGTGCCGGCCAGGGTGAGGGGGCCGGTGAGCGGGTCGGCGGCGGCGGTCGGGGTGCCGGGGGTGGGGGTGGGCAGGGTTGCGATCAGGGCGGCCAGGGTGGCGGTGGCGGCTGCCGTGGCGCCGGTGCGTACGGCGAGCCGGGTGGCGCGGCGGCGGCGTCCGGCCGTGACCGCCGTGTTCACGGTGCCGGGGCGCAGGGTTGGTTCGGCGCCGAGTCCGGCTGCGAGGAGGGTGCGCATCTCGTCCTGCGGGTCGAGGGCGTCGTGGTGGGTCACAGGAGTTCCTTCAGGGGGGTCGGGGCGGCGGCCAGTTCGTCGAACGGGTCGGTGTCGCCGAGCAGGGCGCGCAGTCTGGTGAGCGCGCGGGCGGTGTGGCTCTTGACGGTTCCGGCGGTGCAGCCCAGGGCCTTGGCGGTGTCCGCGATGTCCAGGTCGGCCCAGAACCGCAGGACCACCACGGCCCGTTGACGCGGTGGCAGGGCCGCGAGCGCGGTACGGACCTGCAGGCCGAGCGAGGGATCGGTGCCCGGACCGGGCCGGTCGGGCAGCGCGGGCGTCGGGTCCTCCCGCCGCCAGCGGCGCCGGGTGTGGTCGATGCAGGTCCGGGTCAGCACGCGATGGGTGTAGGCCTCCAGGTTGGCGACCCGGTGCCGTCTCCCCCACACGGAGTACAGCTTGGTCAGTGCGGTCTGCGTGATGTCCTCCGCGTGATGCCAGTCACCGCACATCAGATACGCCGTCCGCCGCAGGTGCGGCAACCGCTCCTCGGCAAAACCGCGGAACTCCTCCAGGTCTGCGCTACGCACAGGGCGTGCCTCCGTTCGTCTCTGCCCACTCGACGGAGCGCACCCGGTGCCGGGATGTCAC
>NZ_JAHSQD010000702.1 GCF_020103755.1 Streptomyces sp. LS1784 | reverse complement strand
CTCGGGGGCGCGGTGGCGGGCGCCGCCCCCGCGTCGGCGGCGCCGCTGGTGCGGACGGCCGGGGCGGTGCGGACGGTGTCCGAGCGGACGCCTCAGCTGCGGACCGCCGCCGGGGTGCACCGGGTCACGGAGTCCGCGCTGTCCGGGTCGAAGAAGCGCAGGGCCCGGCACGGCTCCCACGGCGGGTTCGGCGGGCTGTTCACCTGGTTCGCCGTCGTGCTGCTGCTCTGTGTGCTGATCGCGGTGGTGGCCGTGTTCTGGTTCAGGCGCCGGGGCCGCCGCTGACGCCGGTGGGCGGGTCGAGTGCCCGGAGGGCGGCGTCGACCAGGCGGTCGGCGTGCTCGTGGGTGAGCGGGCCGAGCCGGTACTGCCAGCGGTAGTAGAGGGGGCCGTAGACGAGTTCGACGGCCAGGTCGAGGTCGGCGTCGGGGGCGATCTGGCCGGCCTCGCGGGCGCTGCGGAGGCGGTCGCGGGTGATCTCCAGCAGCGGGTCCAGCAGGCGGGTGCGGTACTCGGCGTGCAGCGCCGGGTCGTTGAGGATCTCGGCGACGAGCGCCCGGTAGGTGCGGTCGGTGCCGGGGTCGCTGAGCTCGTCGCTGGTGGGGCGCAGGACGGCGCGCAGGTCGGTGGCGAGGTCACCGGTGTCGGGCAGCGCGAGGCCGCCGTCGTGCTCGCCGGCGGCGAGGAAGGCGTCGAAGACGACGGCGCCCTTCGAGGGCCACCACCGGTAGATGGTCTGCTTGCCGACGCCGGCCCGGGCGGCGATCGCCTCGATGGTCAGCTTGCCGTAGCCGACTTCGGCGACGAGTTCGGTGGCCGCGGTGAGGACGGCGGCGCGTGCGCGCTCGCTGCGGCGGGCGGGGTCGGGGGCGGTTCTGGAAGCCATGGAAAAAATTCTATGCGAAACGGCGAGACGAGACGTATTGTCTTCTCAAGACGCCGCGAGACGGCCCGTCTCGTCTCAGTCGCTATCCCCGGAGGTGCCCGTGAACCGCCCCGCACACATCCTGATGGTCTCCGTCCCGGCCCACGGGCACGTCAACCCCAGCCTCGCCGTGATCACCGAGCTGGTCGCCCGGGGCCACCGGGTCAGCTACGTCAACGACCCCTCCTTCCGGGAGATCGTCGAGTCCACCGGCGCGGCCTTCGTCCCGTACCCGACGAAGCTTCCGCTCGCCGACGACCCGGATGGTTGGCCGGAGGACCCGGTGGCGATCCAGGACGTCTTCCTGGACGACACCCTGTCGATGTGGTCCGCCATGCTGGAGGTCTTCGAGGACGACCGCCCCGACCTGGTGCTCTACGACATCGCGGGCTTCGCCGGACGGGCGCTCGGCGAACGGCTGGGCGTGCCGGTGGTGCAGCTGTCCTCCACCTTCGTCGGCTGGGAGGGCATCGAGGAGGACCTGGCCGCGGTCTTCGAGGCCACCCGCAACGGCCCCGGCGGCCCCGAGCACTACCGCCGGTTCGCCGACTGGCTGGCCGAGGCCGGCGCGGTGGAGCGCGACGTGGAGGCCTTCAAGGGCCGCCCCGACCGGTGCGTCGCGCTCGTCCCGCGCGCGCTCCAGCCCAACGCCGACCGGGTCGACGACCGGCGCTTCACCTTCGTCGGGCCCTGCTTCGGCGATCGGGCCCACCAGGGCCGGTGGCAGCGGCCGGCCGGCGCCGAGAAGGTGCTGCTGGTGTCGCTCGGCTCGGCGTTCACCCACCATCCGGCGTTCTACCGGGCCTGCGTCCAGGCCTTCGGCGAGCTGCCGGGCTGGCACACCGTGCTCCAGATCGGCAAGCACACCGACCCGGCCGAGCTCGGCGAGGTGCCGGACAGCGTCGAGGTGCACCGGTGGGTGCCGCAGCTGTCGGTGCTCTCCCAGGCGGACGCCTTCGTCACCCACGCGGGCATGGGCGGCTCCAGCGAGGGGCTGTTCCATGCCGTGCCGATGATCGCGGTGCCGCAGGCCGCCGACCAGTTCGCCAACGCGGACGCGCTGGTGGGCCTCGGCGTCGCCCGCCGGCTGGACACCGAGCAGGCCACCGCGGAGGCGCTGCGCGCCGCCCTGCTGGAGCTGGTCGGCGACCCGGCGGTGGCCGAGCGGCTGCGCGGGTTGTCCGCCGCCGGGCGGGCCGAGGGGGGCACTGCCCGGGCGGTGGCCCTGATCGAGGCCGAGCTGGTGGGGTGACGGGCGGAGGGGCGGCCGGGGGTCGCGGTGTGCGGCGCCGATCCGGAGGGCGGAGAATCCGGATGGCGAGCACCTGTTGTCATATCTTCATTCACCTGATGTGATGGTGTATATGGATATGCACAGTGCTGTGGCCCCCGACGCTCCGCTGGTCCTGGTCGGCAAGGCCGACGTCAGCGCCGAGGACGTCCTGGCCGTCGCCCGGGGCAACGCCCGGGTCGAGATCGGTCCCGACGCCCAGGCCGAGATGGCGGCCGCCCGTGCGCGGATCGACGCCCTCGCGGCCGAGCCGCGCCCCGTCTACGGCGTGTCGACCGGCTTCGGCGCGCTCGCCGTGCGCCACATCAGCCCCGAGCTGCGCGCCCAGCTGCAGCGGTCGCTGGTGCGCTCGCACGCCGCCGGCATGGGGCCGGTCGTCGAGCGCGAGGTGGTCCGCGCGCTGATGTTCCTGCGGATGAAGACGCTGGCCTCCGGCCGCACCGGCGTCCGGCCGCTGGTCGCGCAGACCATGGCCGCCCTGCTCAACGCGGGCATCACCCCGGTGGTGCGGGAGTTCGGCTCGCTCGGCTGCTCCGGCGACCTCGCGCCGCTGTCGCACTGCGCGCTGGTCCTGATGGGCGAGGGCACCGCCACCGGCCCGGACGGCGTGGAGAAGCCCGCCGCCGAGCTGCTCGCCGCCGCCGGGATCGAGCCGGTCGAGCTGCTGGAGAAGGAGGGCCTCGCCCTCATCAACGGCACCGACGGCATGCTCGGCATGCTGGTGATGGCCATCGCCGACCTCCAGCGGCTGTTCACCACCGCCGACATCACCGCCGCGATGAGCCTGGAGGCGCTGCTCGGCACCGACAAGGTGCTCGCCCCCGAGCTGCACGCCCCGATCCGCCCGCACCCGGGCCAGGCGCTGAGCGCCGCCAACATGCTCGCCGTCCTCAAGGGCTCCGGCCTCACCGGCCACCACCAGGACGACGCCCCACGGGTCCAGGACGCGTACTCGATCCGCTGCGCCCCGCAGGTGGCCGGCGCCGGCCGGGACACCCTCGCGCACGCCCAGCTGGTCGCCTCGCGCGAGCTGGCCGCCTCGGTCGACAACCCGGTGGTGCTGCCGGACGGCCGGGTGGAGTCCAACGGCAACTTCCACGGCGCCCCGGTCGCGTACGTGCTGGACTTCCTCGCCATCGCCGCCGCCGACCTCGGCTCGATCTCCGAGCGCCGCACCGACCGGCTGCTCGACAAGGCCCGCTCGCACGGCCTGCCGGCCTTCCTGGCCGACGACCCGGGCGTGGACTCCGGTCTGATGATCGCCCAGTACACCCAGGCGGCGCTGGTCAGCGAGAACAAGCGGCTCGCCGTCCCGGCCTCGGTCGACTCGATCCCGTCCTCCGCGATGCAGGAGGACCACGTGTCGATGGGCTGGTCGGCCGCGCGCAAGCTGCGCCAGGCGGTGGCCAACCTCGGCCGCATCCTCGCCGTCGAACTCACCGCGTCCGCCCGCGCGCTGGAGATCCGTCAGCAGGCCGACGGGGTCGGCGGGCTCGCCCCGGCCACCGCGGCCGCGCTGGCCGCCGCCCGGGAGGCGGGGGTCGGC
>NZ_JAHSQD010000701.1 GCF_020103755.1 Streptomyces sp. LS1784 | reverse complement strand
GCGCAGTGCCGTCCGGGGCCGCCGGGGCGTCCGGGAATCAGACCTTGAGGTACTTGCGCAGCGTGAAGAAGGCCGCGATGCCGGCCATGGCCATACCCACCACGATCAGCAGAGGTATCACCGCGAGCACCGAGCCGAGCCCGATGAAGTGGATGAACTGCACCCGGTCGGCCAGCCAGTTCTGGACGAAGAAGTGCCCGCCGATCAGCAGCCCGGAAGCCATCATCGCGCCGAGCAGCGCCGAGAAGGCCGCCTCGGCGATGAAGGGCATCTGGACGTAGAAGTTCGAGGCACCGACCAGGCGCATGATGCCGGTTTCACGCCGTCGGCTGTACGCCGACACCCGGACGGTGTTGACGATCAGCAGCAGGGCGACGAAGAGCATCAGCACCATGATGACGAAGGCCGCCGTCTGGAGGCCGTTGAGCAGGCCGAACAGGTTCTCCAGGATCTTCCGCTGGTCCTCGACCGACTTGACGCCGGGCTTGCCGGCGAAGGCGCTCTGGATCACGTCGTACTTGGTCGGGTCGTTGAGCTTGACCCGCCAGGACTGCGGCATGGCGTCCGGGCCCAGGACGGAGATGAGCGGGTTGTCCGGGTTCATCTCCTTCCAGTGCTTGTACGCGTCGGCCGAACTCTCGTAGGTGGACGACTGGACCACCGAGGTCATCTTGTCCAGCTGGTCCTTGATGTCCTGGACCTGCTGGTCGGTGGCCGCACCCTTGTCGCACTGGGGCGAGTTGCGGGCGTCCGCCTTGGTGCAGAAGTAGATGCTCACCTCGACCTTGTCGTACCAGTACCCCTTCATGGAGTTCACCTGGTCACGGACCAGGAGCGAGGAACCGGCGAGGGCGAGGGAGAGCGCGACGCTGACCACGACCGCGATGGTCATGGTCAGGTTGCGTCGGAGACCCACACCGATCTCCGACAGGACGAACTGGGCACGCATGCGGGAAACAACTCCAGGGTCGGTACTGCTCTGGGTCTGGCGGTTCGGGCCGACGGCCCTACGGGCAGCGCTGGTCGGTCAGTGCTGGTACCCGTAGACGCCGCGGGCCTGGTCGCGGACGAGCAACCCCTTGTCGAGCTCGATGACGCGCTTGCGCATCTGGTCGACGATGGCCTGGTCGTGGGTGGCCATCAGCACCGTGGTGCCGGTGCGGTTGATGCGGTCGAGCAGCTTCATGATGCCGACCGAGTTCTGCGGGTCGAGGTTGCCGGTGGGCTCGTCCGCGATGAGCAGCATCGGACGGTTCACGAAGGCGCGCGCGATCGCCACGCGCTGCTGCTCACCACCGGACAGCTCGCCCGGCATGCGGTCCTCCTTGCCGCCGAGGCCGACCAGCTCCAGCACCTCGGGCACCACCTTGTTGATGGCGCTCTTGGGCTTGCCGATCACCTCAAGGGCGAAGGCGACGTTCTGCGCGACCGTCTTGTTCGGCAGCAGGCGGAAGTCCTGGAAGACGGTGCCCAGCTGGCGGCGCATGTGCGGCACCTTCCAGTTGGACAGCTTGCCGAGGTCCTTGCCCAGCACGTGCACCGCACCCGTACTGGGGCGCTCCTCGCGCAGGCACAGGCGCAGGAAGGTGGACTTCCCCGAGCCGGACGAGCCGACCAGGAAGACGAACTCACCCTTCTCGATCTCCAGCGAGACGTTGTCCAGGGCGGGACGGTTCTGCTTGGGATAGGTCTTGGAGACGTTGTCGAATCTGATCACGGCTGCATCACGGAGGCCATCCTAGGCGGCGCCATTCCTCGGTCGGTCCGCCCCGGAGGCCCGGTCCGGGGGCGGGCGAAAGGAGCGCAGAGGGCCGCTCCCGGACTCGGACCATACGCGAGTCGGCGACCGGCCCGCAGGGACCGCCCGCGACAACGGCCGAACCGTGGGGGAGAATGTCCGCTTATGCCCAGAATATTGCGAGGCATCTCACAGCCCGGGAGCCGGAACCGCCGGAACCTGGCAGAGTGGAGGTGGCGGCCGTTTCCGGTCGCTCCCCCGTACAGGGCAGTACATGGAACCAAAGCCCCGTCCAGCGCGTTGGTTGTAGCAGCGAGGAGGAGATCGCATGACCTGCGACCATCTGGTGTGCGCCAACTGCAACGGCCGCGTCAGCGACGGGCGTTGCCCGGTCTGCCGGGCCAACCGGGCCCGGATGCAGGAGCAGCAGGGGCCGTTCGCCGCGCTCTCCCCCGCGACGCTGCTGGCCCTGCTGGCCGGGCTGCTCGCGGTGGCGCTGATCGCCCGGCAGGCCCTGGCCTGACCACCCACGAGACGTACGCAGAAGGGCCCCGACCGCTGCGGTCGGGGCCCTTCTGCGTCGTCCGGTGACTACTCGGCGCTGGTCTCGCGCTGCTTGCGCCGGCGCATTCCGGCCTCGATGCTGTGCTTGATCTTCATCGAGGCCGCGGTCCTCACGCCTCGTTCGAGGTCTCCCGCTGCTTCCTCCAGCGGATCCCGGCCTCGATGAAGCCGTCGATGTCGCCGTCCAGCACGGCCTGCGGGTTGCCGGCCTCGTACGCGGTGCGGACGTCCTTGACCATCTGGTACGGGTGCAGCACGTAGGAGCGCATCTGGTTGCCCCAGGAGCTGCCGCTGTCCTTGAGCGCGTCCATCGCCGCCTTCTCCTCCTGGCGGCGCCGCTCCAGCAGCTTGGCCTGGAGGACGTTCATCGC
This sequence comes from Streptomyces sp. LS1784, assembly GCF_020103755.1. GTDB lineage: Bacteria > Actinomycetota > Actinomycetes > Streptomycetales > Streptomycetaceae > Kitasatospora. The sequence goes on along the minus strand of NZ_JAHSQD010000701.1, from coordinate 1,090 downwards.
GGACGCCTTGTTCTGGATCTGCGAGCGCTCGTTCTGGCAGGAGACCACGATGCCGGTCGGCAGGTGGGTGATGCGCACCGCCGAGTCGGTGGTGTTGACGCCCTGGCCGCCGGGGCCGGACGCGCGGTACACGTCCACGCGCAGTTCGCCCTCGTCGATGTCGACGTGGTCGGACTGCTCGACGACCGGGAGGACCTCGACGCCGGCGAAGGAGGTCTGCCGGCGGCCCTGGTTGTCGAACGGCGAGATGCGGACCAGACGGTGGGTGCCCTGCTCGACCGAGAGGGTGCCGTAGGCGTACGGCGCCTTCACGGTGAAGGTCGCGGACTTGATGCCGGCCTCTTCGGCGTACGAGGTGTCGTACACCTCGGTGGGGTACCCGTGCCGCTCGGCCCAACGCAGGTACATGCGCATGAGCTGCTCGGCGAAGTCGGCGGCGTCCACGCCACCGGCCTCGGCACGGATGTTGATCAGCGCCTCACGGGCGTCGTACTCGCCGGACAGGAGGGTGCGGACCTCCAGCTCCTCGACCGCCTTCTGGAGGGCGACGAGCTCGGCCTCTGCCTCGACGCGGGTGTCCGCGTCGTCCTCGGCCTCGGCCAGCTCGAACAGCACGCCCAGGTCGTCGATGCGGCCGCGCAGGCCCTCGACCCGGCGCAGTTCGCCCTGGAGGAAGGAGAGCCGGCTGGTCACCTTCTGCGCGTTCGCGACGTCGTCCCACAGGGTGGGGGCGGCTGCCTCCTCCTCCAGGACCGCGATGTCGGCCCGGATCTTGTCCAGGTCGAGGACGGCCTCGATCGACGCCATGGTCGTATCGAGGTTCTTGAGCTCTTCGGAAGGATCGACGGCTGCCACGCCCCCCAGGGTAATGGTTCCGGGGGTGGTCCTGACGACACCCCCGGTTCCCCTGGAGTCACACCTGCGGTCACGGCGCCCGCGGGGCCGTGACCGACACCGAGGGACGGGCCGGGTGCCCGTCGTCCGGGACGGTGGCCGCGAAGGCCGTCCAGGCCGCGGCGGCGCCCGCCAGCAGCAGCACGGTGGCCACCAGCACGGCCAGCAGCCGGCGGCGGCGCAGCAGGGCCTGGCG
>NZ_JAHSQD010000700.1 GCF_020103755.1 Streptomyces sp. LS1784 | reverse complement strand
GGCCGCCGGGCTCGCCACCGCCCCGGTGCCGCTGGACGCGGACGGCGCTGTGGTCGACCGGCTCGGCAACCGGGCCGACGCCGTCCTGCTCACCCCGGCCCACCAGTTCCCCACCGGCGCCGCGCTGTCCGCCGGCCGGCGGGCGGAAGCGGTGCGGTGGGCGCGGGAGCACGACCGGTACGTCATCGAGGACGACTACGACGGCGAGTTCCGCTACGACCGGCAGCCGCTCGGCGCGATGCAGGCGCTGGACCCGGAACGGGTGGTGTACGCCGGAACGGCCGCCAAGAGCCTCGCACCGGGCCTGCGACTGGCCTGGCTGGCCCTGCCGGACGCGCTGGTCGAACCGGTCGCCCGGCTGAAGGCGCTGGCCGACACGATGTCCCCGGTGCTGGACCAGCTGACGCTGGCGGAGCTGATCACCTCCGGCACGTACGACCGCCACGTGCGGCGCTGCCGGCTGCACTACCGGCGCCGCCGCGACCACCTGGTCGCGGCGCTCGCCGAACGCGCCCCGCACGTCCGGGTCACCGGCATCGCGGCCGGCCTGCACGCCGTCCTCCAGCTGCCGCCCGGTTCCACCCCCGAAACCGAACTCCTCGCCCGTGCCCAGCGGGCCGGCCTCTCCCTCAACGGCCTCACCTGGCACCGCGCCGCACCGTCCCCCGCCGACACCGCCCCACCCGCCCTGGTCATCGGCTACGCCGCCCCGCCGGATCACGCCTTCCCGGCGGCGGTGCAGGCCCTCTGCGAACTGCTGCGCAGGGCGTGAGGGGGAGGGTGGGCGGGGCTTCGGCCGCGCCGGCATCCCCCGAACCGACGTGCGGGGCATGACGGGCAGGCAGGGAACGGGCGGCCTCCGGGGCGCCGCAGTCGCCGGAGGCGGCACTGCGGCGGAGGGGGTGCCGGTCCGGGGGGCGGTCCGCCCGCCCCCCTCGGGGGCGGGGGCGGGCGGCCGGTCGGGGGTGTGGACTACTTGTTGCGGCTGCCGAGCTCGAACAGGAGGATGATGAATCCGGCGAAGGCGTGGCAGCCGACGGTGTAGAGCACCAGGCGGTGGTAGACGCGCTTGTTGGCCCACTTGCCGGCGTCGATGGTCTTCGGACCGGCGGCGGTGTCGGCCGCGGCGGCCGGGGTGGCGGTGGTGGCGGGATCGGCCATGGTGATCTCCTCCGGGGTGTTCTGACGGCAGGTCAGTGAACGGCGGCGGGGCCGCCGCCGAGGCAGAGTTCGCCGCCGGGGCTCTGCAGCAGGGTGTGGACGAAGAGCAGTTCGACGTCGCCGTCGGACTCCGCGGCGATGCAGTGCGGGGTGAGCGAGTCGTAGTGGGCGGAGTCGCCCACCGCGAGGTGGTGGACGCGGTCCCCGAGGGTGACCCGGAGCGCGCCCTTCAGGACGTACAGCCACTCCTCGCCCGGGTGGACCCGGACCACCGCGTCCTGCACGCCCGGCGGGACGTGGACCCGCAGGGCCTGCATGGCGCGGCCGGGGGCGCCGGCCCGGCGGTAGCCCCAGCCACCGGCCCGACCGGGCTCGATGGCGCCGCCGCGGACGACCGGGTCCGGTTCGGCCAGGGTCTCGCCGAGCAGGCCGGAGACCGAGGTCCCGTACGCGCGGGCGAGGCCGAGCAGGACGGGCAGCGAGGGCTGCCGACGGCCGGTCTCCAGCCGGGACAGATAAGCTGGGGAGAGCCCGACCCGTCCGGCGGCCACCTCCAGCGTGAGACGGCTGCTGAGCCGGTGCTCACGGAGGCGGGCGGCGAGGCCGGCGACCTCCTGGTCGTCGAGCTGTTCGCCCGTGGCGGCGGCACCGGTGGAGCTGCTGGTCATGTGTCCAGTGGACACCCGGCGTGCCGCACAGGCAAGAATTTTGCCTCAGAGGCAAGCAGCCCGAGAACCCGCGCTCACGGCCGCGGAATGTTCCGCAGGTTGCTCCGCGCCAGGTCGATCATGCGCCCGACTCCGCCCGAGAGCACCGTCCTGCTCGCCGCCAGCGCGAAGCCCTTCAGCTGGGCGGCGGTGATGTGCGGCGGGATGGACAGCGCGTTGGGGTCGGTGACCACGTCCACCAGGGCCGGACCCGGCCGTTCCAGCGCCTCCGCCAGCACCTCCCGGACCCGGGACGGCTCGGTCACCCGCTTGGCCTGGATGCCCATCGCCCGGGCGATCCCGGCGTAGTCCACGTCCCCGTTGTCGATCTCGGACTCCGGGTAGCCGGAGACCAGCATCTCCAGCTTGATCATGCCGAGCGCGCCGTTGTTGAAGACCACCGTCTTCACCGGCAGCCGGTGCTTGGCCACCGTGAGCAGCTCGCCGAGCAGCATGCCGATCCCGCCGTCGCCCGCCATCGCGACCACCTGCCGCCCCGGGCAGGCGGCCTGGGCGCCGATCGCGTGCGGGAGGGCGTTGGCCATCGAGCCGTGCAGGAAGGAGCCGATCACCCGGCGACGGCCGTTGGGCTGGAGGTAGCGGGCGGCCCAGACGTTGTTCATGCCGGTGTCCACGGTGAACACCGCGTCCTCGGCGGCCACGTCGTCCAGCACCGAGGCGACGTACTCGGGGTGGATCGGCAGGTGCTTCTCGATGTCCCGGGTGTACGCACCGATCACGTCCTCCAGCGCCCGGCAGTGCTTGCGCAGCATCCCGTCCAGGAAGGCCCGGTCGGACTTGGCCTCCAGCAGCGGCAGCACGGCCCGCAGGGTGGCGGCCACGTCGCCGTGGACGGCCAGGTCGAGGGCGGTGCGGCGGCCGAGCCGGGTGGCGTCGTGGTCGACCTGGACGGTGTGCGCCTGCGGCAGGAAGGAGTCGTACGGGAAGTCGGTGCCGAGCAGCAGCACCAGGTCGGCGGAGTGCAGCGCCTCGTGGCACGCGCCGTAGCCGAGCAGTCCGCTCATGCCCACGTCGTACGGGTTGTCGAACTGGATCCACTCCTTGCCGCGCAGGGAGTGGCCGATCGGCGCGTTCAGGGCCTGCGCGGCCGCCAGCACCTCGGTGTGCGCCCCGCGCACCCCGGCGCCGCAGAACAGCACGACCTTGCGGGCCTCGTTGAGCAGCCGGGCCAGCTCCTGCACCTGGGACCAGGGCGGCGCGGCGACGGCCTGCTCGGTGAGGAAGTGGCTGGTGCCGGTGGGTGCGGCGGCGGGGAGCGCGGCGACGTCCCCGGGGAAGGCGAGCACCGAGACGCCGTGCGAGCCGAGCGCGTGCTGGATCGCGACCCGCAGCAGGCGGGGCAGCTGGGCAGGGGTGGAGAGCATCTCGCACCAGTTGCTGCAGTCGGTGAACACCCGCTCGGGGTGGGTCTCCTGGAAGAAGCCGGTGCCGATCTGCCCGGACGGGATGTGCGAGGCGAGCGCGAGCACCGGAAGGCCGCTGCGCTGGGCGTCGTAGAGGCCCTGGATGAGGTGGGTGTTGCCTGGGCCGCAGGAGCCCGCGCAGACCGCGAGCCGTCCGGAGATCTCGGCCTCGGCGGCGGCCGCGAAGGCGCCGGCCTCCTCGTTGCGCACGTGCACCCAGCTGATGCCGTCGGCCCGGCGGATCGCGTCGACGACGGGGTTGAGGCTGTCGCCGACGACGCCGTAGACCCGCTCCACCCCGGCCTGCCGGAGCACCTCCACCATCTGTTCGGCCACGCTCGCCACGGCTGCACTCCTTCGGTTGCCACGGGACACCTGCACCCTCCGTCGGCGGGGTGGCGGGCGCAGCCGGGGTGGGCCGCACGGGTGAGGGTGGGGCGCGGGGCGGGACCGGGCCGGGGCGGCCGGACGGCCGGCGGGGTGG
>NZ_JAHSQD010000070.1 GCF_020103755.1 Streptomyces sp. LS1784 | reverse complement strand
CGCGGGCCGCGCCCGGCCTGCGGCGTCCACGGCCGCCGCCAGGCCCGCGACGGTCGGCGCGTCGAACAGGTCGGCCAGGGCCAGCTCGACGCCGAGCACCGAGCGGGCCTTGGCGATCAGTCGGGTGGCCAGCAGTGAGTGCCCGCCGAGGTCGAAGAAGCTGTCGTCCGCTGCGACCTCGGGCACGCCGAGGACGTCGGCGAAGAGTCCGGCGAGCACCTGCTCGGCCGCGGTGCGCGGGGCCCGCCCGGTGCCGGCCGGCACCGGGCCGGGGGCCGGAAGCGCCTGGCGGTCGAGCTTTCCGGTGGGCGTCAGCGGGAGCCGGTCCAGCAGCACGAACGCGCCGGGCACCATGTGCTCCGGCAGCCGGTCGCGCAGATGGGACCTGAGCTCCCCCGGCTCGGCCGACTCCCCGGCGGCCGGCACCACGTAGGCGACCAGCCGGACCCCGTCGTCGGTCCGGGCCGTCACGGCGGCCTGGGCGATCCGGGGGTGGGCGGTGAGCGCGGCCTCGATCTCGCCGGGCTCGATCCGGAAGCCCCGGATCTTCACCTGATCGTCCGCCCGGCCGAGGAACTCCAGGTTCCCGTCCGAGCCCCACCGCACCAGGTCTCCGGTGCGGTACGCCCGCGCACCGGCCGGCCCGTACGGATCGGCGACGAACCGCCCGGCGGTCAGACCCGGACGATCGAGGTAGCCGCGAGCGACGCCCGCGCCCGCGATGTACAGCTCCCCCGGCACCCCTGCGGGCACCGGCCGGAGCGCGGTGTCCAGCACGTACAGCCGGGCTCCCGCGACCGGACGGCCGATCACCGGGCGCGGGCTCGACGCCACCGGCGCGACGACCGCGTCGACGGTGCACTCGGACGGCCCGTAGAAGTCGAAGCAGGCCACATCGTCGGCTTCCCGCAGTTCCGCCCACAGGTGGTCGGGGACGGCCTCACCGCCCGCCACGACCACCGCCGGACGGTGTTCCTGGTTGCTCAACAGACCGTGCGAGAGCAGGACTTGCAGGTACGACGGGGTGGCGTTGACGAAGTCGATCCGGTGCCGCACGGCGTAGTCGACGAAGGAGGCCGGGTCCGCCCAGGTGTCCAGGTCCAGGACGTGCAGTTCGTGTCCGGAGAAGAGGCCGAACAGCTGGTCCCAGGAGGCGTCGAACGCCGCCGAGGTCGTCAGGGCCAGCCGTGCCCGGTCCCCGAGCAGCGGCTGGAACAGCTCCCGCCACTGGTGGGCGAAGAGGTTCGCCAGGCCGCCGTACGTCGACGCCACGCCCTTGGGCCGTCCGGTGGAGCCGGACGTGTAGACGAGCTGGGCGGTGTGCCGCGGGTCGACGGCCACCGCGGGCTCCACCGCCGGGAGTCCGGCGAGCAGGGCGGCCGTCTCCGGGTCGTCGAGCACGAGCCGCTCGGCGGGGCCGTTCTCCGGCAGCCGGCCCGCGGTGCGGGAGTCGGTCACCAGCAGCACCGGCCGGGCGTCGTCGAGCAGGTACGCGATCCGGGCGGCCGGGTGCTCCGGGTCCACCGGGAGGTAGGCCGCCCCGGTCTTCAGCACGGCCAGAATCGCCACCACCAGCCCGGCCGAACGCGACAGGGCCAGCGCCACCGACCGCTCGGGCCCGGCGCCCCGGGCGATCAGGGCGTGCGCCAGGCGATCGGCCCGGGCGTCGAGCTCGGCGTACGTCAGCGTTTCCTCGCCGGACACCACCGCGACCGCGTCCGGTGTCTCGCGTACCCGGGCCCGGAAGTGCTCGGGCAGCGGGGCCGCGGGGGCCTCCGTCGTCGTGCCGGTGCCGAGGGCCAGCAGTTCGCCGTGTTCGTCGGCCCCGATCAGTCCGATACGGCCGACCGCCTCCTGCGGGTCGCAGTCCGTAAGGGTGTCCAGCAGGTCGAGCAACCGCCTTTGGTGGGCGGTGAGTTCGTTCTCCGTTTGCACCTCCGCGTACGCCCCGAGCTCGATCCTCGGACCGTACTCGTCGCGCCCGCCCACCGCCCAGATCGCCAGGTCGTCGGCGGAGGTGCCCAGGGGGGCGGCGACCGTGGCGGGCCGTCCGCCGAAACTCGGCCCGGAACCGAAGGACATGATGTTCACGATCAACGGGAACGCCGTCTCGATCGTGCCGGACCACCCGAGTTCCCGGAGCAGGTCCTCACTGCGGTACCGCTGGTGCGCCAGCGCGGCCGCGACCTCCCGGTCCACCTGGTCGACCAGTTCCGACCACGACAGATCCGGTCGGACCGACAGACGCAGCGGCACCAGGTTCGACACCGCGCCGGGCGTCGCCGCCAGTACGGTGTCGCCCGCCCGGCCGGTGACGGGCAGGCCGAGCACCACGTCCCGGGCCCCGGTCAGCCGGTGCGCGTACAGCGCCGTCGCCGCGAGCACGAAGCGGGACCAGCGGACCCCCACCCGCTCGGCCGCCCCACGCAGCGCCCCGGCGCGGAACGGTCCGGCCGGCGCGGTGCGCCGGAACCGGGTGGACAGGCCGGCCCGTGGACGGTCCGACAGCCGGGTCGGCGCCGGCCGGTCGGCGAACCGCCCGACCCAGTAGTCACGGTCGGCAAGATACTGTTCCGAGTCGCGGTACGCCACGTCGCCGGCGACCAGCTCTTCCAACGAACCGAACAGGGACGGCGGCACCGGCCTCCCCTCGGCCAGTGCCGTGTACGCCTGCGCCACGCGCCGCCCTACGAGGGCGTACCCGAACCCGTCCATCACCAGGTGGTGGTAGCTCTGGTAGAAGAAGGACCGGTCCGGTGCCAGCGTGATCAGCGCGTAGCTGAACAGCGGGTCGTGGGCGAGGTCCAGGGGCCGGAGCCGGTCCCCGTCCATCCACTCCCGCGCGGCCGCGAACGGCGAGGCCTCACCGCTGACGTCGATGCGGTGAGGCCGCCACTCCACCCGCTCGCGGAGGACCTGGTGCGGGCCCTCGCCGTCCTCGGCGAAGCCCACGTGCAGGGCGTCGACCTCGTCGACCACCCCGCGCAGCGCCGTCTCGAACAGCTCCGGGTCGACCGGCCCGTGGATCTCCAGGAATTCGCCGATCCGGTAGGCCGGAATCGCGGTGCGAGCCCGCTGTTCGGCCAGCCAGATCTCACGCTGGGCCGCCGTCAGGGGAAGGGCGTCGCCGTCGCGACGGGACATGGGGGTACCTCCAGAAGTGTGGGCGGGCGTGTGCGCAGGGCACGCCGGGCCGCGCCGACCGCGGTGGCGTCACACGGTCGGCGAGCGGGCGCGGCTGCCGTGGGTCAGGCGGCGAGCGTGCGCCGGCACTGGTCGACGATGCCGCCGAGCCGGTTCATCCGCAGCATCACTATCCGGGGCAGCCCGATCAGCGGACTGAGCACCTCGAAGCGCAGGGTGCCGTTGCGCACGGCGCCGCCGCCGATCAGCAGGGTGCCGGCCATCGAGGCGGTGGTGCAGACCCGGACGTTCTGTCGGCTGCTCTCCCGGACCGTCTCGCTCAACTCGTCGATGCGCTCGTCCTCGTAGTCCTCGGTGCGGAAGCTCTCGACGGTGGCGCCGGCCTCCAGGCTGTTCACCAGCCGGCTGTGCAGCCTGGCCCGCTGCTCGCCGGAGACGGCGTGGTCGGCCGCGGCCTTGTCCTGGTAGTGGAGCGACCGCCAGGCGATGACCGGCCCGGGCAGGAACGCGATCAAGGCGATCTGCGGTGCCGGTGCGGCGGGCCGGGCCGGTGCCGGGCGTCCCGCTCCGGTCGGGCCCTTCACGACCAGGGCGGTGGCCCTGCCGACGATGCGGCCGACCTCCGCGGCACGCACCCCCGTATCGTGCCGGACGAGCACCGGCTTGACCTCACAGCGCCGGCGGCCCTGAACGACCGAACGCGGGCTTACGTCCAAATCCACGGAGTGGAATCCGGATGCGACACCCGGTAGCGATGACATGTGTACGATCACCTGTTTGCGGAGGTCGCGAAAACCGTCATGGGCAGGGCGGATTACGGCGACGGAGCGGGAATTCTGGACGGCGAACTGCGACGGCCGACAGGGCTGCGGTCGGCCGCCGCCCGGGCATGCTCCTTCGAAATCGAATGTGCGCCAGGCGGCGGCCGGAACCCGAACCGGCCGTCAGTACGCCCTTCCGGCACCTGCGGTCGCGCGGATCCTCGGGGCCCTCGCGCCCCCCTCGGTCCGGTCGACGGCCTCGCTCTCGGTGCTGTTCTCGGCAGCACGCTGACCGTCAGCCGAACGGGTTCCGGTGTCACCGGCGGCGATCTGAGCCGTCACCACGTCGGCAGCGACCTCGGCCGCGAGGTCGTGGATGTTCTCCCCGGCCTCGTGGGCCGCCTTCTTCACCTCCATCGCGATGCCGACGGACGTCTTGACGACGCCACGCACCAGCGGCTTGAGCAGACGCTTGGCCAGTGGGGCGACGATGAGACCGACCAGGAACGGCGGGACTACGGGCGGCACCATGCTCCATCCTCTCTACGCAGACGCATGACGGGGACCCCGGTCACTGCGAACACCGGAGCGGCGCACAGCCGGGCGGACAAAAGCATTCCACCTCGGAATCCGATATTCACTTATCGAACCGGATTCCCGGACACCGGCGCTCCGCCCGGTCTCCGAGCTACCGTAGTCGAATCATGTCCATCTGAGCCAAAACGCCTCCACCGGTTCACTCCTGCGAGTGTTCAAGGCCTTCCCAAGCGACCTGAATTGCCATGCTCCCATATTCGGAGTAGTACGATGACCGGCTTTTCATGCCCACTAAAAACGACAGGGTCTCAATGGAGCACCTCAAGTACCGGCACCACCACCCCGTCGAGTTTCACTTCCGATGAGCATCCATAGCCCGCCGGTGTTCGGGGTTCTCGAAGTCGAAGCGGCAGCCGGCGTCCCACGCACCCCGCCTCGCCTTGGGCCGCGGGCCGTCAGCGCCGGGCCAGCAGGCCTCGTACGTAGGCCGCCTGGCCGACGTGCTGGAGGTCGTCGGCGATCACACTGATCAGACGCACCCCCAGGGTGACCGGGGGCTGCCACGACTCGTCGACGATCCGGGCGAGGGACCGGTTGTCGAGGCCGCGCACGTAGTCGACGGTCCGTGCGTGGACGGCCTCGTGGTAGCCCACGAGAAGGTCGGCGGTGGCGGTGACCTTGGCGACCTGCGCGGGTCGGTGCCCGTAGCCGGTGGACGGCGCGGCGAACGGCAGGGCGAACCGGCCCGCCCAGCCGTCGGCGGTCCACACCTGTTCGCGGTCGGCCGCGTCGGCGAGGTGGTCGTCCTGCACCCGGGTGAGGTGCCAGACCAGCCAGGCGATCGAGTTGGCCGAGTCCTGCACCCGGAACGCCAACTGCTCCGGAGTCAGGCCGTCGACGACGTCGGCGACCGTGTCACGGATCCGGTCGAACGCGTCCACGAGAAGATCGGTGCTGGTCACACCGGCCACTGTCGCCTCCCGGTCGAGTACCCCGTCCCACCGGCGGCGTGGCGGGTCACGCGCCGCACCGACGATTGTGTCCCGCCCGTGGAGCCCCGGCCACCCGGGCCCGACGCGCCGCCGCCCGGGCAGCCCCCGGGGCGGGGGCCGATCCGGTCCGCCTTTCGTCTCGGCATTGCGGACACTCCCGGCCCGTCGGCGTGCGGCGCCGTCCATCCCTCCGCCGCGTCCACAGCCCGGCGGTGTCGGTGCTGGCGCGGCTGCCCCGGCGAGCCGATCATGGCCCTGGCGTGGCCGGTACCACCCCGGGTGGGGACGGCCGGCCAAGGCACCACCCGATGGCACGCGGTGGAACTCCGCCTCCGCCCACCGCGGGGCCGTCCCCACCGCTTCGCCCGTGTCGTCCACACCAGAAGGGCCCCTCCATGGCCGCCTCCCGGACACTCCCCGCCGACCGCCGTGGCTCGGCACCGCGTTGCGTGAGCGCGGCCCTCGCGCTCGGTGTCGCCGTCACACTGACCGGTGCAGGCCCCGCCCCGAGGGCATGGGCCGACGACGGCCCGTTCCCCGTACCGGTGACAGCCGGCCAGGCCGACCAGGTGATCACGGTCAAGGCGGACGGCACCCGCGCCACCGTGACCCTGTGGGTTCGCCAGGACGGCGTCTGGCGGTCCCTCGACTCCACCACCGAGGCGCGCATCGGGTCCGGCGGCGTGCACGACGGCCCCACCCGCATCCAGGGGACCGGGACCACACCGACCGGCACGTACACCATCACCCGGGCCTTCGGCATCTCCCCTGACCCGGGCACGAGGATGCCCTACCACCACGTCACCACGCACGACTGGTGGGTCCAGGACCCCTCCTCCGCCTACTACAACCGCATGCGCACCGACACCGAGGGCGGCTTCCACCTCACCGAACAGGGCCCCCTCGGCAGCGAACACCTCATCAACTACCCCGTCCAGTACGACAACGTCCTGGTGATCGACTTCAACACCTCCCCCGTGGTGAAGGGCCGCGGCGCCGGCATCTTCCTCCACGACCTCGGCCCCCAAGCCGGCGCCACCGCCGGCTGCGTCGCCGTCCCCGCCGCCTTCATGGCCCGGACGATGCAGTGGATCGACCCCGGCAACCACCCCGTCATCGCGATCGGTTAGACACCCCCGAGCCCACCCCAGGACGGCACCTCCCGCCCAGCTCCCCCGCCGAGCGCGACCCACGTCAGAAATCTTCACGGGGGTAGGCTCCCCGACCACCATCGCTGCGGCGTGCCGAGCCCTCTTCGGCCTCGACGCCTGTCGGACCCGGCGGGCGGCGGACGCCCTCCCGGCCACCGTAACGGCGGGCGGAACGGCCGGACGACCGGAGCGGCGGGTGGGGGGAGCCGCCACCCGGCGCTGACCTCCCCCGCCGGGTCGACGGCGCGCAGCGCTCCTCAGCCGGTCAGCACTGCCAGCACTTCGCGCAGCTGCGTGAGCGGCTCCGGGCCGCAGATCCGGAGCACCACCGTCTGCGTGCCCGCATCCCCGAGTGCCCGGAGCGCTGCCGCGGCCTCAGCCGCCGTGCCCCCGGCCGCGAAGGTCTGCGGCTCCTCGCGTCCCAGCCACTGCGCGTGCCCGGCGACGGCCTCCCGCAAGGCCGGCGCCGCCGCGTCGCCTACGCCCAAGAACGTGAACACGGTGATCGTGTAGTCCGCACCCGCGCCGCCCCGCTCCGCGGCCGCGCGAACCGCACGCAGGTCATCCGGGCCGTGGCCCTCGGCCACCAGCGTGCCTTGCGCAGCACGGCCGGCCAGCTCCAGCGACTTGGGCGAGACGACGCCCGCGACCACCGGCGGGATCGCGTCCTTCGCCGGCGGGTGGACCAACTCCACCCCGTCGATCCGCAGTTCGCGACCCGCCATGGTGACACGCTCGCCACCCAGCAAGTCGCGCACGGCGGTCAGGGTCTCCTCCAGCAGCGCCAGCGGAGACCGCGGGGCAACGCCGACCTGCCGCATCCACTCCCGCACGCCGTGGCCGATCCCGGCCACAAGGCGGCCGGGGAAGACCCTGGCCAGGGTCGCCACCTCCATCGCCAGCAGTGCGGGGCTGCGCAAGGGCGCGGGCGCGATCCCGATACCGACCCGCAGCCGCTCCGTCGCGCCAAGGGCGACCGCCGCCGCCGAGATCCCGCCGTTCCACCCCAGGTCCTCGACAACCCACAGGTCGTCCACCCCGAGCGCCTCGACCTCCCGTGCGAACGCTGGCAGCCCGGCCGGGTCCCAGGAGCGGTCATACATCACACCGATACGAAGGGTCGTCATAAGTGATCAAGCTAGTCCCATGCATCGGCCCATGGCGAGTGCGGATGTACCGACCGCTGAACCCGGTGGGCCCCCGCCTCAAGGCCTGCGCCCAAACGCCACCCGAGCCTGCCCGGCCCGCCACCGCCGCAACCGCAGCGCGGCTTCGTCGTCACTCCCCCGCCCGCCGCAGTAGAACCGGCGGTGCCTGGTCACCGTCCGGCCGCGTAGCCCTGCATGCCCCGCGGGTCCGCGGCAGCCGACAGGAGCCCGGTACGCGGATCGCGGGCCACCGCGCAGACGCGGCCCTCGCTCCACGGCCCGGCGACCCGCACACGGTGCCGGCGCCGGCGCAGTTCGGTGATGGCGGCATCCCCGATCCGCGATTCGACGACGACCCGGGCCGGGTCCATGGCGTGCGGGTGGAACGAGGACGGGAAACCCTCCTGATGCCAGTTCGGAGCGTCGACGGCGCCCTGCAGGTCGAGGCCGCCGCGCACAGCCGGGCGCAGGGCGACGGCCAGGAAGAAGTGCAGGGTCCACTGGTCCTGGGCGTCGCCGCCCGGAGTGCCGAACGCCAGCACCGGCTCGCCGTCCCGCAGCGCCAGCGAGGGGGACAGGGTCGTGCGCGGACGGCGGCCGGGGGTGAGGGAGTTGGGCAGCCCCGGTTCGAGCTGGGCCATCTGGAGACGCGTCCCGAGCGGGAAGCCCAGCTCCGGGACGACGGGGCTGGACTGCAACCAGCCGCCACTGGGCGTGGCGGAGACCATGTTGCCCCAGCGGTCGACCACATCGACGTGGCAGGTGTCGCCGTTGGTGGCCCCGTCGGCGGCGATGGTCGGCCCGACCTGGTCACCCGGGGCACCCGGGTCGGTGACGCTCGGGCCGGTGACGCTCGGCTCGCCACCGCCGAGCGCCATCGCCCAGTCTCCGGTCCGCGGTGCGGCAACCGCGCGCCGACCGAGCCGCGGCGCCCGGCCGCCGGGTCGGCCGGGGCGCAGCTCGGCTGAGGCGAACTCTCCGATCAGCGAGCGGCGTTCGGCACTGTAGGCGGGATCGAGCAGGTCCGCCATGGCGACCTCGGCGTGTTCGGTGTTGTCGCCGTACCAGGCCTCCCGGTCCGCCATCGCCAGCTTGCCGCCCTCGATCAGCGCGTGGAGGTACTCCGGTCCGCCGTACTCCGGGCCGTCCTGTCCGAACTGGTCCGGAAGCAGGGCGAGCTGCTGGAGGAAGACCGGCCCCTGGCTCCACAGCCCCGGCTTGCAGACCGTCCAGCCGCCCCACTCGTAGCTGACCGGCTCCTCGTACGTCGCCTCGAAGGCCGCGAGATCGTCGGCCGTGAGCACCCCGGCGTGCGGCACGCCCGAGGTGTCCATCGCCGGCCGCGCGGCGAACTCGGCCAGCGCGGCCGCGACGAACCCCTGTCGCCAGACCCGCCGCGCCGCGTCGATCTGCTGCTCCCGCCCTGCCCCGGCGGACTCCGCCTCCGCCAGCAGCCGCCTCCACGTGGCGGCGAGACCTGCATTGCGCAGCAGCGCACCCGCGGTGGGCGGGCGGCCGTCCGGCAGGTAGAGCGCCGCCGAGCTCGGCCAGTGCCGCTCGAACTGCTCGCGCACCGCCACGACCGCCGCCCCGATGGCCGGCAGCGCCGGATGTCCGTGCGCCGCATAGCCGATGGCGTACCGGAGCACCTCGGACAGGCGTTTGGTGCCGTGGTCGCGGAGCAGCAGCAGCCAGGCGTCGAACGCGCCGGGGACGGCGGCGGCCAACGGCCCGGTGCCGGGCACCTCGTCCAGGCCGAGCGCGGTGTAGTGCCCGATGGTGGCTCCGGCGGGTGCTCCGCCCTGGCCGCAGAGCACCTGCGGACGTCCCCCCGCCGGGGCGAGGATGATCGGCACCTCACCGGCCGGCCCGTTCATGTGCGGTTCGACCACCTGGAGCGTGAACCCCGCGGCCGCGGCGGCGTCGAAGGCGTTCCCGCCGTCCTCCAGAACCGCCATCGCCGCCGCGGTGGCCAGCCAGTGGGACGAAGCCGCCATACCGAAAGTGCCCTGCAGAGTCGGACGGGTGGTGAACATGCGGGTCCTCCTTGAGTTCGGCCCGGCTGTCAGGGATCCCTACCCGGCGATCCCCCGGCTTGGAAGGAGCGCTGGTCGCGGTTCTCGCCGGGGGCTGATCCCGGCGTCATCGGGGCTGCACGGCACGCCGCGTCAGCCGATCACCGACCTCGCGGGCGATGGCGAACCTGACCGTCGACAGGCCCGGAGCTCACGTTTTGCTCCTCCTCCTGAGGTAAGGCGCACAGAGCAGGAAAGGAGGCCTGGCGATGACACGCGCGGTTGGTATCGATCTGGGGACGACGAACTCGGTGGTCTGCGTGCTGGAGGGCGGCGAGCCGGCCGTCATCGCGAACACCGAGGGTGCGCGGACCACTCCGTCGGTGGTGGCGTTCGGCAAGGGGGGCGAAGTGCTGGTCGGCGAGGTCGCCAAGCGGCAGGCGGTGACCAACGTGGATCGCACGGCCCGCTCGGTGAAGCGGCACATGGGCGAGGGCGACTGGCGCTTCCCGGAGAAGAGCGAGGTGGCCGGCAAGCGCTACACCGCTCAGGAGATCTCGGCCCGGGTGCTGCAGAAACTCAAGCGGGACGCCGAGGCCTATCTCGGCGAGGGCGTGACCGACGCCGTGATCACGGTGCCCGCGTACTTCAACGACTCCCAGCGCACCGCGACCAAGGAGGCCGGCGAGATCGCGGGCCTGAACGTGCTGCGGATCATCAACGAGCCGACCTCCGCCGCCCTCGCCTACGGGCTGGACAAGGAGAACGAGCAAACGGTGCTGGTCTTCGACCTCGGCGGCGGCACCTTCGACGTCTCCCTGCTGGAGATCGGCGAGGGCGTGGTCGAGGTGAAGGCCACCAACGGTGACACCCACCTCGGCGGCGACGACTGGGACCAGCGCGTCGTCGACCACCTGGTCAAGCAGTTCAGGAACGGCTACGGCATCGACCTGTCCAAGGACAGGATGGCGGTCCAGCGCCTGCGCGAGGCCGCCGAGAAAGCGAAGATCGAACTGTCCGCCGCCAGCGAGACGACGATCAACCTGCCGTACATCACCGCCTCGGCCGACGGCCCGCTGCACCTGGACGAGAGGCTCACCCGCGCCCAGTTCCAGCAGCTCACCGCCGACCTGCTGGACCGCTGCGAGGGGCCGTTCCACCAAGCCGTGAAGGACGCGAGGATCAAGCTCGCCGACATCGACCACGTGATCATGGTCGGCGGCTCCACCCGGATGCCGGCCGTCACCGACCTGGTGAGGAAGCTCACCGGCAAGGACCCGCACAAGGGCGTCAACCCGGACGAGGTGGTGGCCATCGGCGCCGCGCTGCAGGCGGGCGTGCTGAAGGGCGAGGTCAAGGACGTCCTGCTGCTGGACGTCACCCCGCTGTCCCTGGGCATCGAGACCAAGGGCGGCATCATGACCAGGCTGATCGAGCGCAACACCACGATCCCGACCAGGCGCTCGGAGGTCTTCACGACCGCCGACGACAATCAGCCCTCGGTGACCGTGCAGGTCTACCAGGGCGAGCGGGAGATCGCCGCGTACAACAAGAAGCTCGGCATGTTCGAGCTGACGGGCATCGCACCCGCGCCGCGCGGCCTGCCGCAGATCGAGGTCACCTTCGACATCGACGCCAACGGCATCATGCACGTCGGCGCGAAGGACCTCGGTACCGGCCGGGAACAGAAGATGACCGTCACCGGCGGCTCCTCCCTGCCCAGGGAGGAGATCGACCGGATGATGCGCGAGGCCGAACAGCACGCCGAGGAGGACCGCCGTCGGCGCGAGACCGCGGAGACCCGCAACCAGAGCGAGCAACTCGTCTACACGACCGAGAAGTTCCTCCAGGACAACCAGGACAGGATCCCGGCCGATGTGAGGAGCGAGGTCGAAGCAGCCCTTGTGGAACTCAAGGACGAGCTCAAGGGCCAGGACGCCGCCGCGATCCGCACGGCGAGCGAGAAGCTCGCCCGGGTCAGCCAGAAGCTCGGCCAGGCCGTCTACGCCCAGGCCACCCCCGGTGCGCCGAGCGGCGGCGCAGGCGGCCCACAGGCCGACGACCAGGAAGTCGTGGACGCCGAGATCGTCGATGAGGACGAGCGCAAGGGAGGCACCCCGTGACCACGCCGCTGCGGCCACACGGGTAACCCGAGAGGCAGCGCATCCGACTGCCCGTCGGCACGGTCCGGGCGATCATGGCCGAGGCCGCCCGGTGCATGCGGGCGGCCTCGCGGACGGCGGTCTCACGGCAGTTCAACGGCGTGCAGGCACGAGCGCTGCGGGCCGTCGGCGGGTGCGTCGAGGACCGTGGCGACTTCGCCCCTGATCTCCACGCGCAGATCACCGTCCGTGCTCTCCCACACGGGGCTGCCGTCCGGCCCGGTCTCCTCGGTGACGTGGACCACGACGACGGTGGGCGGGCCGTGGCTACCCACCGGCCCGGGCAGCGTCACCGCATAGCGGCGGTTGAGGCTGCTCATGGACTCGCCTCCTGTCCGTTTCCCCGCCCTGTGCCGCCGGTTCTCCTCCCCGCCCGGGCTCCTGGCCACGACGGAAGGAGCTGGTGGACACGGGGCCCTCGGCACAGTTCTGCCCACCCGAAGAGCTCAGGCGACCTCGTCGGGTGGGTGCGGTGGGACCCGTCCGGCTACCCGACGCCGGGCCCCGGCAAACGGCATCCAGGTTCCGATACGCCCGGACCGGTAGGCCGCTCCGGCGGAGGAGACCGAGAACCCGACCGACCGAGGCTGCCATGACCGCGTTCGGCTACTTCCTGTCCTGCGAGGAGTTCACCCCCGCCCAGGTGCTGGACGGCTACCCGATGGCGCCGGGGCCATGCGCTCAGACGGGCGGCGGGTGGAGCGGGTGGAGCCGCAGAGCGTCGTAGACGGTGGCGTGAACGGCGAACAGTGCCGCGGTGTCGGTGAGCTCCAGGACCCTCAAGGTCCGCTGCGAGGGGGCGATCAGCACGAGTGTGACGTCCTCCGCCACAGCCCGCAGCCGGGCGACCAGGAGCATGTTGAGGCCGGTCGCGGTGAACAGCTCCACGCCGGCCAGGTCGACCGCGAGCAGGGCCGGACGCTGGTCGAGTGCGGCGCCCAGCGCCTGGGCGGCAACCGGTTCGCTGTCCAGGATCATGTCCCCGGTGAAGGAACACACCAGCGCGTGGCCCACCCGGACGGTCTCCGACTTCAGACAGGGCAGCGCAATGCTCATCGGGTCCACACGCACCATCTCCAGACGGGGGACCACCGCACGGATCGGCCGCGACAACGATGCGACTGCGGTACCTCCACTGTTCGCCCGTTTGCCCGACATGTCAACCATTGCGCGAATTCGCTGTCGCGCTTAGGCAGCCGTGAAACGACGGTCTTATCGTGGAGACATGGACACCGGTACGGCCACCGAGCGGCAGTGGACCTTCCTGACCAACCACGCCCGCGTCCTGGTCCAGATCGCCCGCGATCCCGGCATCCGCGTACGCGACATCGCCACCCGCTGCCTGCTCACCGAACGCGCCGTCCAGCGCATCATCACCGACCGCGAACAGGCCGGGTACCTCAGCCACGAACGCCGCGGCCGCGCCAACCACTACAGCGTCATCGCCAGTGAACAACTGCGCCACCCCGCCGACGCCGGCCCCACCGTCGCCGAGCTCCTCGCCGCGCTCCTGCGCTGACACCCACCGACGGACAACAGCGCCGGACACCAGGATCGCCCCTCCGACGACGTCGAACCGCCCCTGCGTCAGATGCGCTGGACCGACACGGCGATCAGGATCGTCGCATCCCGGGTGCTCGTCGACCTCCGATCACATGTCCGGCCCACATGCCCGATTCCTTCCGAAAGCAACGTTTTGAACCCCCTGTCCAGGGCAGCGGCTCGGTAACGAAGAAGCAAGGAGGGCCCGATGTCGACAGGAGATCTCATCGCCATCATCGTGCCGGCCGCCGTCGTGCTGATCCTCGTCGCCGCGGCACTGTGGTTCGTCAACCGCCGCCACCGGCTGCGGGAACGCTTCGGCCCCGAGTACGAACGGACGATAAGCCAGTCGGACAGCCGGCTGGCAGCAGAACGCGAGCTACGGGACCGCGAGCTACGCCACCGGGAACTGGACATCAAGCCGCTGCCGGCCGAGGCGAGGCAGCGCTACGCAAGCGACTGGACCCAGGTGCAGCAGGAGTTCGTCGACCGGCCCGGTCAGGCGGTCCAGAACGCCGACCGCCTGGTCACGACGGTCATGCGGGACCGCGGGTACCCGACGGAGGACTACGACCAGCGGCTGCGCGACCTGTCGGTCGAGCACAGCCGCACCCTGGAGCACTACCGCGTCGCACACGCCGTCAACACCCAGGCCGGCCGCGGCGATGCCACAACCGAGGAGCTGCGGGGCGCGATGGTGCACTACCACGCGCTGTTCGACGCACTCCTCGACGGAGGAACGGAACGAGACCGAACGGAGGGACCGAGATGAGGCACATGAGACACGACGACCAACGGGCGTCCACCGAGGACATCGCAGCGGGCGCGAGCTCGATCAAGGAGGCGGACACACCGGAGCGGCCCGTCTACCCCGGCGAGGCCACCACGACCGAGTCACCCCCGGACGAGACCGCAGGACATCCGACCGGCGGGGCGGCGGAGGGCGACATCCCCGACGGCGAGGGTCGGCGGAAAGCCGAGGGGGAGGGCGAGGAGTCGCTTCTGCCGCCGGACGACGCGGACGAACTGCGCGACCGCTGGCGGCAGGTGCAGACGCGCTTCGTCGACGATCCCCGCGAGGCCGTCAGCAGTGCCGACGAACTGGTCGCCGATCTGATGCGGCGCCTGGCCGAGAACTTCGCGGGCCGGAAGCGCACTCTGGAGAACCAGTGGAACCGTGACGGCAAGGCCGACACCGAGGAGCTGCGGGTCACGCTGCAGCAGTACCGCGTCTTCTTCGACCGGTTGCTCAGCACCTGAGGGCCGGTCACCAGAGAGCGGCGGCTCGGGTCCGCGAGGCGCCGCGGGCACACGCGGGGCCGGTCGGAGGGGGCCCGGAGGTGTGCGGGCCGCTGGCGGCCTCGGCGAGGACCAGCCGGCCGGCCCGGTCGTGCTCCAGGTAGATCTCGGCGGCGGTGACCACCGAGCCGGCGGAGGTGGCCAGGGCGAGCTAACGCTGGAACCGCCCGGTGCGCACGTTGCGCAGTGCGAGCTCAATGTGGCCCATGACGGCCTCCGAAGGGCAGGAGCTCCTGGAGCTTGGCCCTGAAGCCCTGGCGGACCATCGCCGCGCGGTCGTCGTCCGCGCGCAGCACGGACGCGGCGGCGGCCTCGATCTGGTCCCAGCTCGCGTGCGGTGGGATCGGCGGGACGGCCGGGTCGGTGCGCAGCTCCAGGAGGAACGGGCGGTCGGCGTCGAGGGCGTGCTGCCAGCCGCCGGGTACGTCGTCGGGCGCGATGGCCCGCACGGCGGCCAGGCCGAGGGTGCGGGCGAAGGCCGCGTAGTCGACGTCGGGGAGCTCCTGGGAGGGCAGGAAGCTCGGGGCGCCCTGCATGGCCCGCATCTCCCAGGTGACCTGGTTGAGGTCGCGGTTGTTGAGCACCGCCACCACCAGGCGCGGGTCGTCCCACTGCTGCCAGTACTTGGCGACGGTGATGAGTTCGGCGAGGCCGTTCATCTGCATCGCGCCGTCGCCGACGATCGCGATCGCGGGCCGGTCCGGGTGGGCGAACTTGGCACCGATCGCGTAGGGCACGCCCGGGCCCATGGTGGCCAGGGTGCCGGACAGTGTGCCGCGCATCCGGCCGCGGAAGCGCAGGTGGCGGGCGTACCAGGTGGCGGCGGAGCCGGAGTCGGCGGTGACCATGGCGTCGTCGGGCAGCAGGTGGTCGAGGGCATGGATCGCGTACTCGGGGTTGATCGGGTCGGCCTCGACCTCGGCCCGCCGCTCCATCACCTCCCACCAGCGCTCGGTGTTGTCGCAGACGGTGCGCTGCCAGTCGCGGTCCTCCTTGCGGACCAGCAGCGGCAGCAGCGCGTCCAGCGTGCGGGCGGCGTCGCCGACCAGGTTGACCTCGTACGGGTAGCGCAGCCCGACCATGAACGGGTCGAGGTCGATCTGCACGCCCCTGGCCTGCCCGAACTCGGGCAGGAACTGTGTGTACGGGAAGGAGGAGCCGACGGTCAGCAGGGTGTCGCAGTCGCGCATCAGCTCGTAGGAGGGGCGGGTGCCGAGCAGGCCGATCGACCCGGTGACGTACGGCAGCACGTCGGGCAGCGCGTCCTTGCCGAGCAGCGCCTTGGCGACGCCCGCGCCGAGCAGTTCGGCGGTCTCCTGGACTTGCCGGCGGGCGTTCCGGGCCCCTTGCCCGACCAGCATCGCGACCTTGCGGCCGGCGTTGAGCACCTCGGCCGCCCGACGCAGCTCGCCGTCCTCCGGGATGATCGTCCACTGTGGAGCGCCCAGGCTGGAGGGCACCATCTTGAAGGCGTGCTCCGGCGGGCTGTAGTCCAGTTCCTGGACGTCTGCGGGCACGATGACGGCGGTGACCGTGCGCCGGGCGGCCGCGGTGCGCATCGCCCGGTCCAGCACGTTGGGCAGCTGCTCGGGGACGGTCACCATCTGGCAGTACTCGGCGGCCACGTCCTTGAACAGGCTCAGCAGGTCGACCTCCTGCTGGTAGGAGCCGCCCATCGCACTGCGGTCGGTCTGCCCGACGATCGCGACCACCGGCACGTGGTCCAGCTTGGCGTCGTACAGCCCGTTGAGCAGGTGGATCGCGCCCGGTCCGGACGTCGCCGCGCACACGCCGGTGTGCCCGGAGAACTTGGCGTAGCCGACGGCCTCGAACGCGGCCATCTCCTCGTGCCGGGCCTGGACGAAGACGGGGTCGTTGTCGGCCCGGCCCCAGGCCGCGAGCAGTCCGTTGATGCCGTCGCCGGGATAGCCGAAGACGTACTCGACGTCCCAGGCGCGCAGTCGTTCCAGGATGTGGTCGGAAACCTTCGGGGACACGGTGCTCCTCCTTCGTCCGGGCCCCCCGCAGGGCGGCTATCCGCTGCGGGGGGCCGGAAACACCGGTGAAGGGGAATCTCAGTGCGGTTCCCGGGGTTCCTCGTCCGTCCAGCCGGGGGCGTCGCGGTCCTCCAGCTGCTCACGCAGGCGGGTCAGGGTGGTGCTGAGCAGGCGGGAGACGTGCATCTGCGAGACGCCGATGCGCTCGGCGATCTCGGACTGGGTCATTCCGTCCCAGAAGCGGAGCTTGAGCACCAGCTGTTCCCGCTCGGGCAACCCGGCCAGCAGCGGCCGGACGGCGGTGCGGAAGTCCGCGAGTTCGATGCCTGGGTCGCAGCCACCGAGCCGGTCCACCAGCGCGCTGCCACTCTCGTCGGCGTCCTGGTCCCGCAGCGCGTCCAGCGAGCTGGGGTGGTGGACCCGGCCCGCGACCAGCCCTTCGGTGGCCTGCTCGACGCTCAGGTGCAGGTCCTCGGCGATCTCCTCCGGCCGTGGGAGGCGGCCGAGCTCCTGCTCCAGCCGGTCCGAGCCGCGGGCCACCGTCAGGTACAGCTCCTGCATGCCGCGCGGCACCCGCACCGGCCAGGAGGTGTCGCGGAAGAACCGCTTGATCTCCCCGGCGATGGTGGGGATGGCGAAGGTGACGAACTCGACACCACGGCCCGGGTCGAATCCGTCGACGGCCTTGATCAGGCCGATCGTGCCGACCTGCAGGATGTCCTCCATGTCCTCCGAGCGGTGCCGGAATCGGGCCGCGATGAACCGGACCAGGGGCATGTTGAGCTCGATGATCGTGCCGCGCACGTAGCTGTAGGCGTGGGTCTCCCGGGCGAGCCCGGCCAGGCGCTCGAACAGCGCGTCGCTGAGCTCGCGCGCCTCGAACTTTCCCATACGGCGAAGCTCGGCCTCGGAGGGCCGAGCGGGCAGGCCCGGCGGGACACCCGACGGCACGGTGGTCACGTAGCCGGGTCGGTGGCCTGTTTCCGGATCCGTCTTCAGGGGCGTGGACACGGCGGCTCTCCTGAGCATCGGGATGAGCTCCCGGCGCCGCGAGCGGCTCGCGCTCGCACAGCACGCGGGCTTCCTCCCCCAGGACCCGTGCCCGGCTTCGTCAGGCGGCGGCCCTGGTGCCACCCGGTGGGTGGGGAACGGCCGGCGGATCAGCGGCAGCCGTTACGTGGGTCTTCTACCCGACATACGACATCTGATTCAGGTTTCGGGTGGTTTGCGGCTTTTTCTTCGGGGACACGCGCGTGGACACCGGCCGTGACGCCCGCAACGAGCGCATCATGACCGTCCCCCCGCCTCCGGCCCCGGCTCCCCCGCCGGCCCCACCGTTCCCCGACCCGGAGCCGGCGCCGCCGGTGCCCCACCCCGGGCAGCAGTGACCGGCGCCCGGCTGACGGCAACCCGCCCCTCGCGGCGAGCGGACGTGGTGGCCGGTCGGAGAGGGGGGACCTCCAGCCACACGAGTTTCCCCTCGCCCTCGGGCAGCGAGCCCCACGCCCGGGCCAGCCGGTCGACCAGCCGGAGGCCGTGACCGCCGGGCCGGGCCGGGTCGGTGCTGACGCGCAGCCGCGGCGCTACCGGGCTGTCGTCGCGGACCTCGACCCGTAGCCGGGTGCCGTCCCAGTTCAGTCGCAGCTCCCGAGGGCCGCCCGGGGCGTGCAGGCACGCGTTCGTGACCAGCTCGGAGACCATGAGCAGGACGTCCTCCGTGACGGCCTGCCGTTCCTCGTCAACGGCCGGCAGCCAGTTCCAGCACACCAGTGCCTCGCGGCTGAACTCCCGGCAGCGCTGCACCGCGCCCTCGCTGCCCGCCATGACGAGCCGCCTGGTCTGCTCCAGGCCGTCCACGCCGGACCTCCTCACACCGGGCAGGCAGGGGCACCGCCCCGACCCACCGGTGGTGACGTGCCGTCCAGGCCGTGATGCCGCGCGGCACACGGGACCGCACGAGCGGATCCGCCGCAGCCGGCCCCTGCCAGGCCGGGTCCGCCACCCGCCTGTCGTCCATGCCCCGCGTTTGCCCGGTCCCGCTACGGCTACACGCAGGAGGAGCGAGACGAAGGCGAGCGCCATGACGACATCGGGCACCGGCCACAGCACCCGCCGGCAGCGCACCGGGCGCCGGGAGTCCCCCGACGAACGGGCAGACCGGCGCTGGGCGGACCTGCTCCAGGAGGTGCGGGTCGCCCAGACCGGCTCGCAGGTCCTCTTCGGCTTTCTCCTGAGCGTGGTCTTCATGCCCCGCTTCGCCGGGCTCGGCGGCTTCGAGCAGGGACTGTACGTGGCCACCGTCGTTCTCGGGGCCCTCGCGACCGGCGCCCTGACCGCGCCGGTCGCCTACCACCGGATCTTCGCCGGCCACCGCCTCAAGCCCCAGCTGGTGGACGCCGCCGCCCGGCTGGTGGCCACCGGCCTGGTCCTGCTGGCGCTGACCATCGGCTCGGCACTCCTGCTCCTGCTGCGCGTCGCGATGGGGTCGCTCGCTTCCGGCTGGATCGCCGGAGGCGTCATGCTCTGGTTCGCGGTCTGCTGGCTGCTGCTGCCGGTCCGCCACCTGCACCGGCACAACGGCCACTGCTCCCGGCCTCCGGGCAGGACCACGGCCGCCCCGACCCGCGGCGGCGCCGCCACCCCGCGTACGGAAGGACGCCCGACATGACGCTCCGCACTCGTTCGAAGCCGCGCACCGTGGTGATCACCGGGGCCAGCGCCGGCATCGGCCGTGCCTGCGCGCGGGCCTTCGCCGCCGACCGCAACCGGCTGGTGCTGGTGGCCAGAGGACCGGCCGGACTGCACGCCGCCACGACGGAGGCCGAGAAGGCGGGCTCACCGGTATGCGCGATCCTCGCCGATGTCGCCGACCATCGGGCGTGCGAGGCCGTCGCGGCCCGGGCCGAGGCGGAGTTCGGCCCGGTCGACGTCTGGGTCAACGACGCCTTCGTCTCCGTCTTCGCCCCCTTCACCGAGATCAGCGCGGACGAGTTCCGCCGGGTCACCGAGGTCACCTATCTCGGCTACGTCAACGCCACCCGCGCCGCACTGCATCACATGCTCCCGCGCGACCACGGCACGATCGTGCAGATCGGCTCCGCGATCGCCTACCGGGGCATTCCGCTGCAGAGCGCCTACAGCGGCGCCAAGCACGCCCTCCAGGGCTGGCACGAGGCACTGCGCTGTGAGCTGCTGGCCAGCGGATCCGGCGTGCGGGTGACCATGGTGCAGCTGCCCGCGGTCAACACCCCACAGTTCGACTGGGTACTCAACCGCCTGCGGAGCCGCGCCCGGCCCGTCGCCCCGGTGTACCGGCCGGAGGTAGCCGCCCGCGCCGTCCGGTACGCGGCCGACCACCCGAACAGGCGGGAGTACTGGGTGGGTGGCAGCACCACCGCCACCCTGGTCGCCAACGCCCTCGTCCCCGGCCTGCTCGACCGCTACCTCGCCCGCACCGGCATCGACGCCCAGCAGGACGAGGAGCCGCACCGCGCCGACACCCCGGACAACCTCTGGACCCCGGCGGACGCGGCCCGCGACCGCGGGGCCCAGGGCCGCTTCGGCGACGAGGCCCGGGGCCGCAGCGCACAGTTGTGGGCCTCCCAGCATCACGGCCTGCTCGCCGCGGGCGGCGCAGGCCTGCTCGGCGTCGCCGCCGGCACACTGGCCCGCCGCCGGTGATCCCGAAACCGGTAACCGCGCCCGGGCGTCCGGTACTGCCGCCAGGACCGGGGCACACCTACCGGCACAGGATCGTCTGGCCGTCAAATCCCGTATGACGGGCGGACACGGCCGCAGGTGTGGAAGCACCTCCCGCGGGCACACGCCACCGCGGGGCGCAATCTCGTCCCTGTCATGAGAGGAGTGAGAGCGATGGGCACCGAGGAGAAGTTGCGCAACATCGCGGAGAAGGGCAAGGGAAAGGCCAAGGAGGCCGCGGGACGCGCGACGGGCGACCGCACCGTCGAGGCCAAGGGCCGCGCCGAGCAGGCGAAGAGCGATCTGAAGCAGGCCGCGGAGAAGGTGAAGGACGCGGGCAAGCACTGAGCCGCGGTCCCGGTGGCCGTCTGCGGACGGGCCACCGGGACCGGGCGCCTTGGAGGTGAGCAGCGTGAGCGAGCAGGGCGGGCCGATCCCGAAGGACCCTCCCGTCCCGGTGGAGACACCCGAGTCCCGGATGACCGGCGAAGGCGCACCGCCTCCCGGGCACGAGGAGGAGAAGGGGCCGGACGACGGCCCCGAGTACGCCGTGACCGAACCGGCCCATGACCCTGAACCCCACGAACCGCCCGACTGAACCGGCCGGGCCGATCATCGGAGGTTCCGGCCTGGCCGTGCGGCGAACGGGTGGTACGGAAGGACGATCCCACGGGCGGCGGCGCCTGCGGGACCGGGCCGTGGGACACGCGGTACAACTTGGGCCGCCCGCCGCGGTGGCGGGGCCCGGCAGCGTGTGGCACAGGGGGTTGTGCGGTGCGGACGGCGGACGAATTCCTGCTCTGATGAGGGCTGTTGCTGCTGCTGATCAGCGCGGTGACACCGCTGGAGGTGGCGGTCGGCGGCGGCATCGCGTTCCTCGGCGCAGCCGGGGAGGCGGCCGTACGGCGCGCGTCGGACGCCTCGCCGGGCGGAGCGGCCCGCTTGGCACAGGCGCTCTGGACCTTCCCGTGGACCCTGCCGGCCGACACCGGCCGGCTGGCACTGGCCGTGCTGTCACCCGCGCACCGGGACGCGGGGTTTCGCGGAGCGGTTCCTCTCTCATGGCTGCCTGCCGGGTTGACGCTCACGCTCCGGCCTTCCCCCGCGCGGGGGAGTCGGGTGATCCGTGGGATGGATGTGATCGGCGCGGGTGACGGGGAGTCTTGGGGTGTCGGCAGTCCGGATATACGGGGGTCTCAGTGGCTGTTTCTGCAAACTCGGAGGCAGGCGGCGTTCCCAGGCCACCGACCACAAGCCCGCGGCGGAAGTTGTGGTGGCGGCGGTGGCCCATGTGGGTACCCACGGCCGCTGCTCTGTGGGGCGTGTTGTACGCCGCTGTCGAGGTCACCTGGGCGGTGACGGGCACCACCGTGCAATGGAAGGAACACGCCTCGTACGCGCCGGGGGTCCAGCTCTTCCTGGCGGCCCTCGCGCTCCTGGCCGGCGGCGCCTGCCTGGCCGGCACCCGAACGCTCACCAGGCCCGGCCGGGTTGTGGTGGCGACGGCGCTGGTCACGGCGCTCCCGGTGTTCGTCGTGGGAATGAACGGGCTGCCGATCCATTTCGTGACGATTGCGACGTTCTCGGGGGTCGAGAGCGCCACCGGGCTGGCCCAGGTGCTGTTGAACACGGCCGGCGCCGCCCTTCTGCTCCTCGTCGGTTTGTCGTACCGTCGACGGCTGCGCGGCGACTGCCCGCGATGTGGGCGGCCGCACGCCGGCGCAGCCGACGGCCCGCTTGCCCACCCAGCGGCCTCCCGGGCCCCGAGGCGGACCCGCGTCACGGTGTACCTGCTCATGTGCGGACTTCTGCCGTGGGCTGGAGCCAAGACCATCTGGACGCTGGGCGGCAACGCGCTCGGCGTCGCGGGCGATGACTGGCAGAGGACGACGAGCGTCGACGCGTCAGGCCCGGCGAAGGCAACCGCGTCGGCGGGGATCGACGTGACCGTGCTGGCCGCGATGGTCGGGATCTTCCTGCTGCTGGGGCTGCTGTACGTGTGGGGGCAGGTGTTCCCCCGCTGGACGCTGTTCCTGTCCGGACGGCGGGTCCCTCGCCTGCTGCCCTTGGTTCCGGCCTGGCTGACCGGCATCCCACTGACGATGTACGGGGCCGTCCTCGTCATCATGGCCCCGCTCATGGCTGTCGGCGTGCTGCCCGGGATCAAGCCGTCCCTGCCGTTCACCACCAGCTCGGGGATCACCTGGTTCGTCGAGTTCGGCGGCCTGGCATTCGGCGGTCTGGGCATCGGCCTCGTCGTGGCCGCTCGCTCCTATGCCGCCCGCACCCGCCCCGTCTGTGCCGGCGCCACGGCAACGCAGGGCCCGGGTAGTCGGGTGTCGGAATGGCAGCTTCCTGCCGGCGATCGACGCGCAGTCGGCGGCGGTTCACGATCGAACCGCTCAAGTGCATCGCGTCAAGCCGCTCCCTTCCTGGACTGAACGGCCCGGCCGCCCGACGCACTCGGGCGTCGGGCGGCCGGGCGGAACGGCGAGGTCAGAAGGTGAGGTTCCAGGCGTCGATCGTGCCGGTGTCGCCGGAGGCGCCGTCCTTCACCCGGAGCTTCCAGGTGCCGTTCGCCGCGCTCGCGGCGGCGTTGACGGTGTAGGTCTTGGCGACGTTGTCGGTGCTGTCGTTGTTCGGGAAGTCCTCCAGGAGGTAGACCGTGCCGTCGGGCGCGACCAGGGAGAGGACCAGGTCACCGCGGTAGGTGTGCTTGATGTCCACGCCGACCTTGAGCGTCGCGGGCGCGTTGCCGGTGACGCCGGTGACGGTGATCGGGCTCTCCACCGTGGTGTTGTCGGGGATCGCCACGTCGGCGGTGTTCTCGAAGTACTTGCCGGTGGGCGGGGTGGCGCCGCCGACCGCCTTCAGCGCGTCGACCTGGCCCTCGCCGAAGAAGCCGTTGTTGGCGGTGGTGCCGGTGCAGCGGCTGTCGGAGACGGGGCAGGCCAGGTCGTTGGCCTGGCTCGCGAGGCGGGCCCGGATGTCGGCCGGGGTGAGCGAGGGGTCGGTGCTCGCGATCAGCGCGGCCACCCCGGTGACGTGCGGGGAGGCCATCGAGGTGCCGCTCTTGGTGCCGTACTTGCCACCGGGCAGGGTCGAGTAGACGCCGGTGGCGCCGTCGCCGCCGGGCGCCGCGACGTCGATGACCCCCCGGCCGAAGTTGGAGTAGGAGGCCTTGCCGCTGCCGCTGCCCGTGGCAGCGACGGTCACCACGCCGGGGAGTTCGGTGGGGATGTCGAGGCAGGCGTTGCTGATGGTCCGGGTGACCTTGGTGGAGTCGTTCGGGCTCTCGGTGTCGGTGGTCTTGTTGGCCAGGTCGTAGTTGGAGTTGCCGGCCGCCGCGACCTGCAGCGAGCCCTTGCCCTCGGCGTACTCCTGGGCGCGCTTGACGCCCTCGATGATGGCGGCCTGGTCGAGGTCGTTCGGGCAGTTGAACTGCCAGGGGTCGGTGTAGTAGCTGTTGTTGGTGACCTTGAAGCCGTGGTCGCCGGCCCAGACGAAGCCGCAGACGGTGTTCTCGGCGTAGAAGAGGGTGCTGGTCGGCTCGGCGATCCGGACCGAGGCGATCTTCACGCCCGGTGCGACGCCGATGACGCCCTTGCCGTTCTTCGCGGCCGCGATGGTGCCGGCGACGTGGGTGCCGTGGGTGTCCACGTCCCGCCAGGCGCCGCTGCGGGTGTCGGGCTTGCCGTAGGCGCAGGAGACCGAGTCGGCGGCGTCGAAGTTCGGCGCGAGGTCCTGGTGCTGGTCGTCCACGCCGGTGTCGAGCACGCCGACCTTGACGGACGGGGAGCCGGTGGTGACGTTCCAGGCCTGGTCGGCCTTGATCTGGGTCATGTCCCAGCGGTTGGACTCGGTGAGCGTGGTGGTCGACTGGGCGGGGTTGGCGGGCAGGACCGGGCTGTAGGCGTCGGCCGGCACGTCGGAGGTGCGGGTCGCACCGACCTGCTGGATGCCGGGGACGGTCCGCAGCGCGGCGGCGAAGCCGGCGCTGGTGGAGTGGGCGACGATGACGCCGATCGGGTCGTAACTCGCGAAGACCGTACCGCCCTTGGCGGCGATGGCGGTCTTGGCGGCGGCGATGTCGGCGGGGGCGCTGATCACCAGGTAGGCGCGGGTGCCGGCGGCCCAGCCGGCCGCGGTGCCC
>NZ_JAHSQD010000007.1 GCF_020103755.1 Streptomyces sp. LS1784 | reverse complement strand
AGCGCCTCGTAGGCCTCGGCGCGGCGCACCTGCGGCAGCCCGCCGCCGGGGCCGGCCGGGGCCGGCTCGCGGACCAGCGGCTGCTCGTCCAGGTGCGGGAACTCGCTGACGCCGGTGACCGGTTCGCGCCGCTTGGCGAGCCGCACCGAGCGCTCCGCCCAGGTCGCGGCGATCCGCTCCTCGACGAGACCGGACGCCAGGGCGGCCTGCTGCCCGCCGGCCCGCTCGATCTCCTGGAACCAGGCCCAGGCCGCCCGCGCCAGCTCCTCGCTCAGCTGCTCGACGTACCAGGAGCCGCCGGCCGGGTCGATCACCCGGGCCAGGTGGGACTCCTCCAGCAGGATCGCCTGGGTGTTGCGGGCGATCCGGCGGGCGAAGGCGTCCGGCAGGCCGAGCGCGCTGTCGAAGGGCAGCACCGTGACGGCGTCGGCGCCGCCGACTCCGGCGGCCAGGCAGGCGACCGTGGTGCGCAGCATGTTCACCCACGGGTCGCGGGCGGTCATCATCACCCGGGAGGTGACGGCGTGCTGGCGCTGCGCCGAGGCGGCCGCGCCGGCCCCCGAAACCTCGGCGACCCGGGCCCAGAGGCGGCGCGCGGCACGGAACTTGGCGATGGTGAGGAACTGGTCGGCGTCCGCGGCGTAGCGGAACTCCAGCTGGCCGAGCGCGTCGTCCACCGGGAGCCCGGCGGCGGTGAGGGCGCGCAGGTAGGCGACGCCGGTGGCCAGCGAGCAGCCCAGCTCCTGGGCGGGGGAGGCGCCGGCCTCGTGGTACGGCAGGGCGTCCACGGTGAGCGCCCGCAGGCCCGGGTACCCGGCGGCGCAGCGGGCGGCCAGCGTGGTGGCCTCGGCGAGCAGTGCCTCGGTGCGGGTGCTCTCGCCGGTTCGGGCCTGGAGGCCCAGCGGGTCGGCGCCGAGGTTGCCGGCGGCGGCGCCGGGGGAGACCTCGCGCTCCTCGTAGAGCTTGAACAACTGCTCGGCGGCATCGGTGAATTCGGGTCCGGCGTCGAGCGCCAGGGCGGCGAGGTCCAGGTACACCCCGGCCAGCGCCTCGGGCAGGGCCTCCACCGGCAGGCCCGCGCCGCCCAGTTCCAGCCACAGCGAGCTCACGCCGTGCTCCAGGTCGGCCAGCACGGCCTCGTTGGTGCGACGGCGGTCCGGGTCGGCATGCCGCTGGCGGACGTCCCACCCGGCCACGGCGGAGCCCTGCGGCCGGCCGCCGCGCACGAACGGCGGGAAGCCCGGGTAGCCCGGGTCCGCGGCGGTGTCCTCGGCGGTGTACAGCGGGCGGGCGCTCAGCCCGTCCTGGAGCCGGGTGGTGAGCGCCTGCTCGGCGGCGGGGCCGTCCTCGGGCTGGGCACCGGACTTGCGCAGCACACCCTGGACGAGCTGCTGCCACTGCTCACGGTGCACGGCCGGGAACTCGGCGGCGAGGGGGAGCCTTTCGGGCGGGACCTTCATGTGCGCAGGTTAGCGCTCGTTCGCAGGGCCGCAGGAGGGGGATCCCGTGTGACCTTTCCCTCGATTCGGCCGATTTCGAGCACTGCCCGGGAGGGGGAGTGCCACGGGCGTCGGGGTGGTGACACCCGGGGCCGGAGGAGGTGTCGTGACGGGTGGTCTGCGGGGCCGAGCGGGTGCGTCCCCGCCGTCGGCGGCGGTGGGCGGCGTCCGATCAACGCCGATGGCGCGGAACGCGATCGATGTCCCGTCATGCTGCCAAAACGTCATGATCAGGGGGATTGCGGAACCCGGCCCCTCATCTATTAAGTTACTTCGAAGAAGGTGGGCGGGGCAGCACCCCCCCGTTGCTCGCCCTGCCCGCCTTCGCCGTCCCCGGCCCCGGCCGAGCCGTCCCCCGGCTCGGTCCGGACCGTCCCCAGATTCCCCCGAAGGAGAGCGACCGCCATGGGAAAGCGTCGCAAGCCCAGCCCCCCGAGCCGGGCCCGCATGGCAGTCCTCACCACGGCCATGGCGGCCGGCGGCGCGGTCCTCGCCTCCGGCACCGCCCACGCCGAGCCCGCCCCGAGCCTCGCCTCCGTCAAGGAACAGGTCGACCAGCTCAACGAGGACGCCGAGCAGGCGATCGAGAAGTACAACGGCTTCCAGGCGAAGCAGCAGAAGCTCCAGGGCGAGGCCAACCAGATCCAGGAGAAGGTCGCCCGCGGCCAGGAGGCGATGAACGAACTGCGGACCCGGCTCGGCGCGGTCGCCGCCGACCAGTACCGCACCAACGGCATAGACCCGTCGGTCCAGCTGATGCTCGACTCCGACCCGTCCGCCTACCTGGAGCGCGCCGCGGTGCAGAACCAGGTCTCCGACTCCCAGGCGAGCCTGCTCAAGCAGGCCCAGGACGAGCAGCGCAAGCTGGACCAGGACCGCGCCGAGGCCACCGCCACCCTGGCCGCGCTCGACTCGGTGGGCACGCAGCTGGCGGAGCAGAAGAAGGACATCCAGACCAAGCTGGCC
Organism: Streptomyces sp. LS1784; assembly: GCF_020103755.1. Taxonomy (GTDB): domain Bacteria; phylum Actinomycetota; class Actinomycetes; order Streptomycetales; family Streptomycetaceae; genus Kitasatospora. The sequence continues at coordinate 48,216 of NZ_JAHSQD010000007.1, read as the reverse complement.
CAGGCGCAGGAGATGCTGAACAAGCTCAGCGCCGAGGACCGGGCCAAGATCAACGCCCAGCAGAACGCCGAGAAGGCCAAGGCCGAGGCCCAGCAGGCCGCCGCCGCGGCCGCCAAGGACCGCGCCTCCCGCGGCGCCGAGCGCCCGGACATGAACGCCCCGGTGCCGTCGGCGAGTGGCCGGGCCGGCACCATCATCGCGTTCGCCCAGGCACAGCTCGGCAAGCCGTACGGCTGGGGCAAGAACGGTCCCGCCAGCTTCGACTGCTCCGGCCTCACCAGCCAGGCCTACCGCGCCGCGGGCGTCACGATCTCCCGGACGTCCGAGGCGCAGTGGAAGGACGGCCCGCACGTCGACCGCGCCAACCTCCAGCCCGGCGACCTGGTCTTCTTCTACGACGACCTGCACCACGTCGGCCTGTACATCGGCGACGGCAAGATGATCCACGCCCCGCGCACGGGCAAGAACATCGAGGTCCTACCGATCTCCGCGATGCCCTACATGGGCGCCGTCCGGCCGGCCTGACCGCACGCCTCCGGTGGCCCGCTCCCGCTTCGGCGGGGGCGGGCCACCGTCGTTGTGGAGGCGTCGGCTCAGGCTCGCCTTGAGAATCCCGCCTGTGCGGGCCTGCGCGAGACCGCCGGAGCGTACCTGCGGCACCGGTGGCAACGCCGGCCCGGGCGCGCGGGTTCAACCGCGCGGGTCAAAGTCCCGGCAAATCTCACGGACCCCCACCCCCGACCCCCCCACCCGGGGCCCGTCGGCACCCCCACGCCCACGGGCCCACAGGGGTGTCTCAGGGGTGCGGCGCGCAGACCAGCAGGTACGGGAGCAGCGGCAGCACCGACACCCCGAGCCGCCAGGTCAGTCGGCGGCGTCCGCTCCCCGGCCGGGCCAGCCGCCGCACCCGGGCGAGCACCCCGGTGGACGTCGCACCCAGCGTGGCGCCGTCCGCCGAGGCTTCCCGGACAGGAGCGCCGCCGGTCGCCAACGCGCAGAGCGCGGAGGCCAGTTCATCCCGTGAGACCCGCTCCAGCGCCGCGTCGTCGGCCGCCATCTCCAGCAGCAGCGCCACCTCGGAGCGCCCCAGCCGGGCCAGCGGCAGTGGCCCGAGGAGCAGCGCGAAGGTGTCGGCCGGCAGCCGGAACAGATGGTGTCGGCCGCGGATGTGTCCGTGCTCGTGCGCCACGGCCGCCGTGAGCTGCCGCTCGTCCAGGAGCCGCAGGGCCCCGCGCGACAGCACCACCCGGGAACGGCGACCGGGCAGGCAGTAGACGGTCGGACGGGCGTGCTCCAGCACCAGGGCGCCCCAGCGCCGGTCCGGTACGGCGATCACGTCCAGCACCGCCCGGTGCCGCCGCCGGGCGCGTCCGGTGCGCAGGCCGACGGCCGTCACCAGGGTGGCCGACAGGGCTCCGCCGGCGGTGAGCAGCCACCAGTCGTGGGTGTGCGGCAGCACCGGCTCCGCCGGTTCGGCGTGCGGGAGCAGGCCGAGCAGCCCGGCCGGCGGGTGGGCGAAGGGTTCCAGCGCGTGGTGCGCGGTGAGCAGCAGGGCCACGGTGAACGAGGCCATCAGCGCGAGCCAGAGCGCCGCGCCCGCCGCCGGACGGGCCTGGAGCCGGGCGGAGCCGGCCAGCCGCCGGGGCAGCAGGACGCCGGTCACCGCAAGGTGGAAGCAGAGCAGCGCGAGCGTCACTCAGGGCCCCGGGACTTCACCTGTTCGAGCGCGGCGAGCAGGGCCGAGGCCTCGTCCCCGCTGATCCGGTCGACGAAGTGGAGCAGCGCGCCCGCCCGGTCGGGGGTGGTCTCCAGCGCCTGGTGCATCAGCTGGGCGGTGTACTCCTCGCGGGTGCAGGTCGGCTCGTACACCCAGGCGCGGCCGACCTTGTCGCGGCGCAGCCAGCCCTTGGTGTGCAGGATGTCCGCGACCGTGGTGACGGTGGTGTACGCGACCGCCCGCTCCTGCTGGAGGTCGTCCACCACCTCGCGCACCGTGGCGGGCCGGCCCCAGGACCAGAACCGGTCCATGATCTCGGCCTCGAGATCGCCGAACCCCCGTAGCACCGCCCTCTGCTCCCTCGCCGAGCCGACCACCGGCGCCCTTCGCCGGCCGGAACGCGGCCCATGCTACGGCGAGCGCCGGGCGCCCGCCCCCGGACGAAGGGGGCGGACGCCCGGCGCGGCCCGGGTGGTGCCCGGGTGGTGCCCAGGTGGTGTCCAAGCGGTGTCAGCCGGTGGTCGGCGAGTGTCCGAGCCGTGTCCCAGGCCGACCGTGAGCACTCAGGACAGCCGCCGCCCGAGCGGGATGCGGGACCGGGTGAACAGCGCCGCGAGCAGCCCCGCGACCACCGGCAGCACCAGCACGACCAGCAGCAGCTCGCCCCAGGGCGCGGTGACCAGCGCCGGCTTGGCCCCGAATCCGCTCGCCCGGGACTTCAGCAGCCCCACCGCCGGCACGAACCCGTTGACCGCCCCGAGCAGCGCGCCCAGCAGGGCGATCAGCGTGCACTGGAGGCCCGCCATGCTCCGCCGGATCCGCGGCGGCGCGCCGACCGCGGCCAGGGTGGCCTGGTCCTGCCGGGAGTCGGCGGCCGCCAGGCCGGTGGCGATCCCGGCCGCGCCGAGCACGACCAGCCCGGCGAAGCCGGTGAGGGCCAGGGTGAGCGCGTCGCTCTTCGGCTGGTACCCCCGCTCCACCTCCAGCCTGGCGAAACGGTCCAGTTGGACGGTGGCCGCCTCGGCGCGCTGCTGCGCCTTGCGGTCGGGCGGGGTGGCGGGCAGCCAGACCGAGCCGGTCGGCTGGGAGGAGAGCCCGAGCCCGGGCAGGGCGGAGGGCAGTACCAGGCCCTGGGCGAAGCCGGCGGCGGCCGGGTTGTCCACCAGCACCGCGTCGACCGGGACCTCCTGAAGGTCGGGCTTGGGCACCTCGCCCGGCTGCACCGGGGCGCCGCCGCCACCGCGCAGCATCATCACGGCCTTGCCGTCGGCGCCCACCAGGGCCCGGTCGAAGACCAGCAGTTTGCCGGTGGCCAGCGCCTGTTCGGCGGCCGGATCATGGACGGCGAACAGGTTGTGCAGCACGTTCGCGTCACCAGTGGCCAGGTGCGGCGGGGCGCCGAGGCCGCGCCGCTCCACCGGGCCCTTGAGCTGGACGGTGCTGGAGCAGTTCTCGCAGAAGCGGTACAGCACCTCGCCGAGGTCGCCGCGCGGGCCGAGCCCGGTCAGCTGCTTCTCCAAGGAGGCGCGCTCCTCGTCGAGCCGGGGGCCGTCGACGTAGGTGATGAGCTGGACGGCGCCGTACGGGGCCTGGGGCCGGTAGTCGCGCCGGTTCTCGGCGTCGGTGCTGGCGGTGTAGACGCCGATGGCGACGGCACCGGCCACCGCGGCCATCACCGCGGCCACCGCCGGAGCGGTGCGCGAGCGGTGCCGGGCGGAGTCCCGCAGCGCGAGCCGGGGCCCGAGCGGCAGCCGGCCGGCGGCCCGGCCGATCAGCGCGACCAGCATCGGGGTGCACAGCAGCAGGCCGAGCTCGGCGGTCACCGAACCGCCGAGCACGGTGAGCGTACGGGTGTCGTAGCCGCCCACGCCCGGCTGGTCGCGCTGGATCGCGCCCGCTCCGTACATCGCGAGCACGGCGCCGAGGGCGACCAGTACCGCGCCGCACACGGTGACCCAGCGGCTGGGCCCGCGGACGGTGTCCCGGCCGGTAAGCCCGGCGGTGACACTGCGGCGGGCGGCCTGAAGCGCCGGCAGCGCGGCCGCGAGCAGCGCGGTGGCCAGGCCGATCCCGGCGATCGCGATCAGGTCCAGCGGCGGCACGGCGAAGTGACCGAAGCGCACGCCGCCGATCTGCTCGATCCACGGCCGCAGCAGGGCGACAACCACGGTGCCGAGCACCACGCCGACCACCGCCCCGGTCGCGCCGAGGACCACGCCGCCGCCGAGCACCACCGCACCGACGTGGGTCCGGCTGCCGCCGGCCGCGCCGAGCAGGGCGAGTTGGCGGCGCGAGCGGCGGGCGCCGACCGCGAAGGCGGGCCCGGCGAGCAGGGCGACCTCCAGCAGCGCCATGCCGGTGACCGTGGCGACGACCACTCTGGTGTTGTCGGCGCCCGTCGGACCGCTGTAGCGGTACGAGTCGCGGTAGTAGGGGACGGCCCGCTCCGGCGGCGGGGCGAGCGCCACCGAGCGTGCGGTCAGCGTGTAGCCGTGGGCGTTGAACCGCTGGACCGTGGCCCAGTCGAGGGTGGCGCCGGACGGCAGCCGGACCAGCCAAGCGGACCGGGTGGCCGAGGGCTTCTCCGCGGCGGGCCCGCCGACGGCCGTCGCGCTGCTCAGCGGGTCGATCAACTCGCCCGGCCGGGAGATGAGTTCGACTCGGCCCAGCTCACTCGGGTGCTCGACCACGCCGGTGATGGTGTAGGTGGTGCGCTCCAGGCCCTGGACGGTGGTGGTGGCGCCGGGCTTCAGCCCGGAGCGGCCCAGGAAGGCCCGGGTGACGGCCACTTCGTGCGGGGCGCTCGGGGCGCGGCCCTCGACCAGGTCGAGCCGGCCGCGCCAGATCGGGTCACCGAGGTCGGCCTCGGTGGTGAGGGTGCGGACCAGGCCCTCGGGCGAGGTCGCGCCGGTCTCCGGCCCGGGCCGGGCCGGGGTGAGCGCGCTTCCGGGCGGCAGCAGCGAACCGATCAGGGCGGTCGGGTCGGTGCTCGCCCCCTTCTGCTGTTCAGGTGTCGGCTGTTCCCCAGGGCGGGGCGGGACGGAGAAGACGCCGTCCTCGGCGATCGGGGCCTGCTCGACCAGCCGGCCCGGGTCGAGCGACGTGACCAGGGCGTCCGCGCCGCCCACCACCCGCTCGACCCGTTCGGCCGGGGTCAGCTGCCCGCTGCGGTGGACCACGTCGGCGCCGGTGACGCCGAGGACGGGCAGCGCGATCATGGCGGCGATCAGCGCGCTGCGGCCCTTGGCGCGCAGTGCGTCGCGGCGGGCGATGCGCAGGGCGACCCGCCAGGCTCCGATCCTCACGGCGCCACCTCGCCGACCGCGCCGGACCGGTGCACCGCCGCGAGGCGGGCGGAGGAGCGTCGACCGGGGGTCTCCGAGGCGATCGCGCCGTCCCGCAGGTGGACCACGCGGTCCGCCCAACTGGCGTGGGCCGCCTCGTGGGTGACCATCATCGCGGCCGCGCCGGCGTCGCAGCGGGCGCGCAGCACGGCGAGCACCGCCTCGCCGGTGGTGGAGTCGAGGGCGCCGGTGGGTTCGTCGGCGAGCACCAGCCGGCGCTCGCCGATCAGCGCCCGGGCGATCGCGACCCGCTGCTGCTGGCCGCCGGACATGTCGTCGGGGAAGCGGTCGGCGAGCTCGCCGATGCCCAGCTCCTCCAGCGCGGCCAGCGCCTCCCGACGGGCCCGGCGTCCCGGGACGCCGTCCAGTTCGCGCGGCAGGGCGATGTTCTCGGCGGCGGTGAGGGCCGGGATCAGGTTGTAGTCCTGGAAGACGTACCCGATCGAGCGCCGCCGCAGGTCGGCGAGCCTGCCGCGGCCGAGGCCGCCGAGCGCGACCCCCTCCACCAGCACCTCGCCGTCGGTGGGCTGGTCCAGCCCTCCGGCCAGGGTCAGCAGGGTGGACTTCCCGGAGCCGGACGGGCCCATGACGGCGACGAACTCGCCGGGGTGGACGGCCAGGTCGATGCCGCGCAGGGCGTGCACCTCGGCGGCGCCCCGCCCGTGCACGCGGGTGACGTCGGCCAGGCGCAGGACGGGCGCGGGCCGGGTCGGATCGGTGTGGGACACACTTCCCCCTCGTGAGCTTCTCAACTGCATATGTCGGTGAACTATATATGCCGGAGGACGTGGCGCAGGGCGGGGTGGTTCCCGGGTGGGAGTGATCGGATTCGGTCAAACTTCTACAAAGCTGTCGAGGGTGCGGATGGAAACCCGACCCGGGTCGTTCGGGGTCGGTCTATGCTCGGGAAGGTTCACGGCTCCGGGCCGCCGGCGCCCGGCCATGGCGCGAGACGCGTCGCCCGACGCGCGGTCAGGTGCGCGTGCGCCGGCCCGCAGGGCTGGTGCGGCCGCCCTGCGCGCCTACCCGCCGGGCGCGACGGCGGTGGTCATCATCGAGGTCGTCCCGATCGCGCGCCGAACCACTGACCATGTGTCACCGCCCGTACGGACGGGCGGTGTGCGGTGGCTCGCCACCCGTCCGTACCCTCCTCCCGTGAAGGAGGTGCCGTCGTGCACACCCTGACCACCGCCGACTTCCTCGCCCGGACCGCCACCGGTGTCGCCTGCGGCGCGCTGATCGGCGTCGATCGCCAGTGGCGGTCCGGGACGGCCGGCCTGCGCACCAACGTCCTGGTCGCCGCCGGCGCCACCCTGGTCGTGCCGTACGGCGAGGCCGTCGGCGACGTCGGCGGCGAACAGGTCGTCACCCGGCTGTCGTCGGAGCCCGGCGTACGCGATCTGCACCGGCACCTGGACGACGAGCCGGAGGAGCCGGGGAGCCCGGCGCTCGCCTGAGGGAGTGGAACGGAAGGCCCGCCACCACCCGAAACCGTCACCCGAACCGTCTGGAGGCCCGATGCCGACCCCCGAACCCGAGCACGGGCTGCTGGTGTCGATGCTGCTGGTGCTGACCGTGGTCACCGGAGTGGTGGACGCGGTCAGCTACCTGGAACTCGGCCACGTCTTCGTCGCCAACATGACCGGCAACGTGGTGTTCCTCGGCTTCGCCCTGGCCGGCGCGGCCAACCTCTCCGCCACCGCCTCGCTGGCCGCTCTCGCCGCCTTCGTGCTCGGCGCCCTGGCCGGTGGCCACCTCGCCCGCCGGCTGCCCGGCCACCGCGGGCACCTGCTGACCGCCGCCGTCGCCGTCCAGTCGGTGCTGGTCGCGGCGGCCACCGTGCTGGCGGCCGTGGCCGGCCACACCTCCGACCCGGCCCGCTACACCCTGATCGGGCTGCTCGGCTTCGCCATGGGCGGTCAGAACGCGGTGGTCCGTGCCCTGAAGGTGCCCGACCTCACCACCACCGTGCTCACCATGACCATCACGGCCCTCGCCGCCGACCGCGCCGGCCCCCGCCGCCTCGCCTCCGCGGTCTGGATGTTCGCCGGAGCCCTGTTCGGCGCCCTCCTCGTCCTCCGTGTTGACGTTCCGGTCGCGCTCGCCCTTGCCTTCGCCCTCCTTCTCGCCGTCGCCGCCCTCACCCACCACGCCGCCAGACGTACCCCCACCCCGGCCTGGACCCGCCCGCTCTGACCGGCCACGTCGGCCCCGGAGCCGACGCCCGCCCCTCCGCCCGTCGCCCGTCTCCGATCGGCCCGCGTCAGCGCTGGGCCCAGCCACGGTCCTGCCGGTGCGCTACCGTCCCGGCAGGTCCGCGGCCTGCGGATCGTCGTGAAAGGACAAGTGAGTTGAATGGGCGCCAGCGCCTGGTCGTACGCGGTTCCCTACCGGGAGGATCTCCAGGCCGCCCTGGATGCGCTGAGGGAGAAAGTCCTCACGGAGCACGAGTACTACCGGGAGGAGGGGATCGAATCGCTCGCGGAGCTCATGGACTCCGGTCATCTGGAGGAGGAGGGCGCGCACTCCGTGCTCGACGTGGTCACCGTGGTCCACTGCGCCGTCGACGAGGAGGACCACGGCGACGTCCGGGTGGTGGAGGGGGCCGAGGTCGCGGAGCTGTTCGGTACCGACCGGCCTTCGCTGGACACCGTCCGCGCCGCGGAGGAACAGGGCGGGGGCGACATCGACTTCCCGCCCTCCTTCCGGGGCTCGGGATGTTGCACGATCACCTACGGACCGGACGGCGCTCCTGACGGCCTGTACTTCTGGGGCACCACCGGCGACTGACGGGATGCCGGGTCGGCGCCGGGCTCCCGCCTCGGCCCGGTCAGTCCTCCCGGCGGTGGCCGGCGCGGCCGCTCCAGAGGGGTTCGAGGCGGGCCCAGTCGGAGGTCCAGGCGGCTTCGGCGCGACGGTCGAGGGTGTGGAGGCGCACGCGGAGGGCGAGGGCGAGCAGGGCCAGCAGGGTGAGGAGGGCGCCCGCGCCGGTGCAGGCGGCGGAGACGGCGAGGGCCGCGCGGTCGGCCGGGGGATCGGAGACGGCGCCGGCCGGGTCGACCCAGACGGGGACGCGGCTGCCGACGACGGCCGAATGCGGGGCCTGGACGGTGCCGAGGTGCTGGGTGCCGTCCGGGGCGGTCCAGGCGGCGTCGACGTCGACGCGGTCGCTGTAGCCGCCGGCGAAGCGGCTGCCGGCGGCGGTGCGGTCCGGGACGTTGCGGACCACCGCGTCGACCTGGCGCAGCCGGGCGCGGTCGGCGTCGGCCCGGGGCGCGGTGGAGCGGTAGAGGAGCAGGCTGCCGCCCACGGACAGGGCGAGGGCGAGCACCACGCCGAGCACGGCGGACAGCCAGGCGCGGGCCCGGGATCGGTCGAGGGGGCGGACGAGCGGCTCGTGCCGGGCACCGAGGGCCCGCCGCAGCCGCCGGCCGGTGCGCCGCGGGAGCGACGCGGGCCTGGCCGGACGGGGTGTGCTGGACACGGTGAGTGCTCCTCAGGGGCGCGGGGACGCGGGGAGGTTCCGCCCCCAATGTCCACCAGGCGGCCCACCGCGCACAAGAGTCGTGCGCGTCCGTAGGACCGCCAGGGCCGCTCGGCCCCGCGGGCGGGACGTTCGGCCCCTCGGCGGTCGCCGCCCGGTCCGGCAGGCTGGGAACCGGCGGCGTCCTCCCGGTGCTTGGGCGCGGCCGTGGCCCGGTTCGACCGTGGGGGCGCCGGGCCGAGGTGCGGAGCAGGGGGTGGTCGTGGGGTCACCCCCTGCCTGTGCCGTGTCCGGCTCCTGCCCGTTCTCCGCCCCTGCTCTGCCGGGAAGCTGACGTTGCCCCAGCTCGGGGCCGTATTCTGCCCAGATATACACTCGGAGTATACGCCGGGTGTATGTTTCTCTCATGAGTGTTCCTTTGACCCTGCTGGGGCTGCTGGAGCGTGAGCCGAGCCACGGCTACGACCTCAAGCGCGACTACGACGCCCTCTTCGGCCGCGGCAAACCCCTTCCGTACGGCCAGGTCTACGCGACCCTCGGGCGGCTGGCCCGTGACGGCAAGGTGGTGGCCGGCGAGGCGGAGCCCGGCGACGGGCCCGAGCGCAAGCGGTACGTCATCACCGAGACCGGGGCGACCGAGTTCGAGACCTGGCTCCAGGAGCCGGTCGCGCCCGAGCCCAACCTCCAGTCAGTGCTGTTCACCAAGGTGGTGCTGGCCCTGATGCTGGGCCGCGACGCCGAGCACTACCTGGACACCCAGCGCGCCGCCCACCTGCGCCGGATGCGTGAACTCACCGAACTGCGCCGCACCGGCGCCCTGGTGGACGCCCTTCTCGCCGACCACGGCCTGTTCCACCTGGAGGCCGACCTGCGCTGGATCGACCTCACCGCCGCCCGGCTGGACGCGCTCGCCGCGGAGGTGAAGGCGTGACTGCGATCATCGAGGCCCGCGACGTCGCCCTCGCCTTCGGCGAGACCCCCGCCCTGCGCGGGGCCGACCTGTCCGTGCAGGCAGGTGAGGTGCTCGCCATCATGGGCCCCAGCGGCTCGGGCAAGTCGACGTTACTGCACTGCCTGGCCGGCATCCTGGTGCCCGACGCGGGGGAGGTGCTGTTCAACGGGCAGCGCCTGGACACCATGCCGGAGGCCCGGCGCAGCGCCCTGCGCCGGGACCAGTTCGGCTTCGTCTTCCAGTTCGGCCAGCTGGTGCCGGAGTTGACGGCCGAGGAGAACGTCGCCCTGCCGCTGCTGCTGAACGGCGTACGTCGTGCCGCCGCGCTGGCCGAGGCCCGTCCGTGGTTCGCCCGGCTCGGCCTGGACGGCCTGGAGCGACGCCGCTCCGGCGAGCTGTCGGGCGGTCAGGCCCAGCGGGTCGCGCTGGCCCGCGGCCTGGTGGCCCGTCCGCAGGTGCTGTTCGCCGACGAGCCGACCGGCGCGCTGGACTCGCTGACCGGCGAGCAGGTGATGGAACTGATGGTCGCCTCGGCCAAGGAGCAGGGCACCACCGTCATCCTGGTCACCCACGAGGCCCGGGTCGCCGCGTACGCGGACCGCGAGGCGGTCGTCCGGGACGGCCGGGCCCGCACCCTCTCCGCCGGACCGGTGGCCTCGTGATCCCCTTCTCGCTCCGGCTGGCCGTCAGAGGCGGCCGGGAGGCGGTGGCCCGGCTGCTGATGATCGCGGCGGCGGTCGCGATCGGGGTCGGGCTGCTGCTGTCGAGCCTCGCCAGCCTCAACGCGGTCGAGCACTCCAACGGGCGGCTGCTCTGGATGAACACCGGCGCCAAGGGGTGGACCGGAACGGCCCAGGCGGACCCGCTCTGGTGGTACGGCCACGACCACTACTACCAGGGCAAGCGGATCGTCGAGTTCGACGTCGCCCCGGCCGGTCCCACCTCGCCGCTCCCGCCGGGCCTGAGCAGGCTACCGGCCCCCGGCGAGTACTACACCTCGCCCGCCCTGGCGGAACTGCTGCGCAAGACCCCGGCCGTCGAACTGGGCGACCGCTTCCCGGGCCGGCCGGCCGGCACCATCGGGCCCGAGGGGCTGGCCTCCCCGGACGCGCTGGCCATGGTGGCCGGCCGCACCGTGGACGAGCTCGAAACCGTGCCGGAGGCCAGGCCGGTCACCGCGATCGCGACCGCGATGCCGGCGGTCTGCGAGGCCGACTGCTTCGGCTTCGGCATCCACGGCGACGCCCTGACGCTCACCCTCAGCGTGGTGATCGGCGCGCTGATCTTCCCGGTGCTGATCTTCATCGGCACCGCGACCCGGCTGTCCGCCGCCACCCGGGAGCAGCGCTTCGCCGCGATGCGGCTGGTGGGGGCGACGCCGCGGCAGGTGTCGGTGATCTCGGCGGTCGAGTCCACGGTCGCCTCGGTGATCGGTACGGTCACGGGCTTCGGCGTCTACCTCGCGCTGCGCCCGGCGGTCGCCGACATGCGGCTCACCGGGGACCGGTTCTACCAGGCGGACCTGGGTCTGCACGTGGGTCAGGTGCTCGTGGTCGCGCTGGGCGTGCCGGTGGCGGCGGCACTGGCCGCGCGGTTCGCGCTGCGCCGGGTCACCATCTCTCCGCTCGGGGTCACCCGCCGGGTCACCCCGAAGCCGCCGCGGGCCCGGCGGCTGGCCCCGCTGCTGCTCGGCCTCGCCGAGCTCGGCTACTTCGTCGACAACCGTCCGCCGACCTCCAACGGGCAGGCCGCCGCGTACCTCACCGGGTTCCTGCTGGTGATGCTCGGCCTGGTGATCGTCGGGCCCTGGCTGACCATGACGGCGGCCCGGGCGGTCGCCCTGCGCACCAGCCGTCCGGCCGCGCTGATCGCGGTGCGCCGGCTCGCGGACGACCCGAGGGCGGGCTTCCGCGCGGTGGCCGGCCTGGTGGTGGCCCTGTTCGTCACCAGCGCGACCATCGGCATCATCGGCACCATCAATGTCAACCGGGGAGCCCAGCTGAGCGGCGACCCGGAGGTCCGTAAGGCGCTCGTCCTCACCCCGCACCAGCTGCGCTCCGCGGAGACGCTCGGTGCCGTACCGGACGGCCTGGTCGCCTCCGCCCGGTCCGTCCCCGGCTTCCGGGGGCTGGCACAGGCGCACGACAACCCGGCCCGGATCGGCGCGGATCCGGACCAACCCCATCTGCCCACACCCGCGTTGGTGCTCTGCTCGGAGCTGGCGCAGGTGCCGGTGCTGGGCCGCTGCGCGCCCGGCGCGGCGGTGGCCGTCGTCGCCCTCGGCCAGTTCCTCGACCTCCAGGAGGGCACCGCACAGCAGTGGCCGACCGCGCCGCTCTCGGCCGCGGAGGCCGCCGCGCTCCCGGTCAAGCTGATGTACGCGACCACCGACGGCTCCTCGTCGGCCAAGGAGCAGCTGCGGACCCTGTTCGCCAAGACCTACCCGAGGTACGAGGCCCGGATGGCCGAGGACTGGGGCACCGAGGTCCAGAAGAAACTCCAGGGCTGGCGCCAGCTGGCGAACGTGGTCCTGCTGACCACCCTGCCGATCGCCGGGTGCAGCCTCGCGGTGAGCGTGGTGGCCGGGCTCTCGGACCGCCGCCGCCCGTTCGCGATGCTGCGGCTGACCGGGGCGCCGCTGCGGCTGCTCCAGCGGGTGATCGGACTGGAGAGCGCGCTGCCGCTGCTGGTGGTGTCGGCGATCGCGGTCGGGACGGGCTTCGCGGCGGCGGCGATGTTCCTCAAGTCGCAGATGCAGTACGACCTGGTGTCCCCGGGGGTGCTGTACTTCGGGCTGACGGCCTTCGGACTGGCCGCCTCGCTCGGGATCATCGCCTCGACGCTGCCGCTGCTGAAGCGGATCACCGGGCCGGAGGCGGCCCGCAACGGCTGATCCCCTCCGGCCCGGAGCCAGCCCCGTCGCCCGCCGTCAGCGGTCCGCCTTTCGCAGGCCGTCGTCAGCGGGCGACGGGGTAGCCGTGCGTCCCGTCCGCCCGCACCACGTTCAGCCCCGGCAGCCAGCTGCCGAGCACCAGCGCGGACGGGTAGAACATCGGCTCCGGCAGCGCGTCCACCGGGAAGCGCTCCCAGCCGGCGCAGGCGTGCGGCTCGGTGACCACGGCCTCGGCCAGGCTGGGCGGGGCCAGCACGGCGGCGGTCAGCCGGGGGCGGCCGAGCTCGTGGTCGAGGTGGACGGCGAGCACCCGCATCCCCTCGGCGGGCAGCACGATGCCGGTCTCCTCGGCGAGTTCGCGGGCCGCGGTCTGCTCGAAGGACTCGCCCGGGTCGACCTTGCCGCCGGGCAGGCTCCAGGTGGGCGGCTCGCCGGCGGTGATCCGGCGGCCGATCAGCACCCGGCCGTCCCCGGTGGGCACGACGATCCCGGCGCCGAGCAGTGGTGCGGTCGGTGCTGTGCTCAACTCGCCATCTCCTTCAGCTGGTTACCAGTTGGCGCGCTCGTAGTCCTTGAGGAAGCAGCCGTACAGGTCCTCGCCCGCCTCGCCGCGCACGATCGGGTCGTACACCCGGGCCGCGCCGTCGACCAGGTCGAGCGGGGCGTGGAAGCCCTCGTCGGCCAGGCGCATCTTGTCCGGGTGCGGACGCTCGTCGGTGATCCAGCCGGTGTCGACGGCCGTCATCAGGATGCCGTCGGACTGGAACATCTCCTGCGCGCTGGTGCGGGTGAGCATGTTCAGCGCGGCCTTGGCCATGTTGGTGTGGGGGTGCCCCGCACCCTTGTAGCCGCGCGAGAACACGCCCTCCATCGCGGAGACGTTGACCACGTACTTGCGGCGGGACGTGGAGGCGGCCATCGCCGGGCGCAGCCGGCTGATCAGGATGAACGGCGCGGTGGAGTTGCAGAGCTGGACCTCCAGCAGCTCCATCGGGCCGACCTCGCTGACGGTCTGCACCCAGCTGTTGGTGTCGGCGAGGTCGGGCACCAGGCCGCCCGCGTCGATCGCGGTGCCGGCCGCGATCCGGGCCGGGGTGGCGGAGCCGGTGACCAGGGCGAGCGAGGTGACGTCCTCCGCGGTGATCCGCCGCTCGTCGCCGCTCGCCTGGTGGGGGAGGGCGGGCAGGTCGACGCTGCCGCTGCCGAAGCGGCCGATCGTGGTGGCCTGCGGCAGCTCGCCGGCCGGCAGCGGCGCGGACTCGGCGTTCACCAGCTCGCGGTAGGACTCCGGCGGGCGGCGCACGGTCTGCGCGGCGTTGTTGATCAGGATGTCCAGCGGGCCGTCGGCGGCGACCTCGTCGGCCAGCGCCATCACCTGGGCCGGGTCGCGCAGGTCGATGCCGACGATCTTGAGGCGGTGGATCCACTCGGCGCTGTCCGGCATCGCCTTGAAGCGGCGGATCGCGTCGTTGGGGAAACGGGTGGTGATGGTGGTGTGGGCGCCGTCGCGCAGCAGCATCAGCGCGATGTACATCCCGATCTTGGCCCGGCCGCCGGTGAGCAGCGCGCGCTTGCCGGTGAGGTCGGCGCGGGCGTCCCGGCGGGCGCGGTTCTTGACGGCGCAGTCCTGGCAGAGGTTGTGGTAGAAGGCGTCGACCTCGACGTACCGCTGCTTGCAGGTGTAGCAGGAGCGCGGGCGCTCCAGGATGCCGGCGATCTCGGTGGTGGTGACGGTGGTCAGGCCGAAGGCGCCGGCCGTCTCGTCGTCGATCCGGGTGGGCGCGCCGGTGGCGGTGCGGGCGGTGACCGCACGGTCGTTGGCGGTCTTGCGGGCCCGGGTCTCCTGGCGGCGGCGCTGCTTGAGGGTGCGGAATATGCCACCGACGGCCTGGCGGACGGTGATCGCGTCCGGGTGGTCCACGTGCAGCTCGTCGAGCTCGGCGATCACCTCCAGGCAGAGCCTCAGCCGCTCGGGGTCGAGGCCGGGACCGTAGTCGACCTCCTCCTCGGTGTCCTCGATCCGGCCCTGCTCGATGTCCGTCTGCCCGATGCCCACGCCTGCTGTCGCTTTCCCGTTCGCCACGCCCACGCGTGAAGCCCTGCCCATTACCGCGTGAATGCTACGGGAGCGGTCCGGACCAGGGCGAAAGTCGGACGTCGGAAGGGGTCTTTGGATGATCCTCCATGTCTACGCGCGGAGCGCTGGTCACGGTTTGTGCACAGCCCCAGCAATGCCCCTCGAACTGGCATTTGCCCCCCGTCCTCACGGAGAATCGAACGCTGGGTGCCGGGCGCCCGAGTGCGCCCCGGCGGCATCGCCGCAACCGCACCCGAGGTGTATCCCCCAGCCAGAGAGCCCTTCTTCATGCGCTTCCTGAACGACCTCAAGCCCTCGTACGACCTGACGTACGACGACGTCTTCATGGTCCCCAGCCGTTCCGCCGTGGGCTCCCGGCAGGGCGTCGACCTCTCCTCGAACGACGGCACCGGCACCACCATCCCGCTGGTCGTGGCCAACATGACCGCCATCGCCGGCCGCCGGATGGCGGAGACCGTCGCCCGCCGCGGCGGCCTGGTCGCCATCCCGCAGGACATCCCCACCGAGGTCATCGCCGAGGTCGTCTCCTGGGTCAAGCAGCGCCACCTGGTCTTCGACACCCCGATCACGCTCGCTCCGGGCGCCACCGTGGCCGAGGCGCTCTCGCTGCTGCCCAAGCGCGCGCACGGCGCCCTCGTGGTGGTCGAGGACGGCAGGCCGGTCGGCGTGGTCACCGAGTCCGACTGCCAGGGCGTGGACCGTTTCACCAGCCTGGCCGACATCATGTCCCGCGAGCTGCTGGTGCTGGACGAGGACGTCGACCCGCGCGCCGCCTTCGACAAGCTCTCCGAGGCGCATCGCAAGCTCGCCCCGGTGGTCGACGCCGAGGGCCGACTGGTCGGCATCCTCACCCGCAAGGGCGCGCTGCGCGCCACCCTGTACACCCCGGCCGTGGACGCCGACGGCAAGCTGCGGATCGCCGCCACCGTGGGCATCAACGGCGACGTCGCGGGCAAGGCCGAGGCGCTGATCGACGCCGGGGCCGACGTGCTGGTGGTCGACACCGCGCACGGCCACCAGGAGTCCATGATCAAGGCGCTGCGCGCGGTGCGCGGCCTGGACCCGCGGATCCCGGTCGTGGCCGGCAACGTGGTCTCCGCCGCCGGCGTCCGCGACCTGGTCGAGGCGGGCGCCGACATCCTCAAGGTCGGCGTCGGACCGGGCGCCATGTGCACCACCCGGATGATGACCGGCGTGGGCCGCCCGCAGTTCTCCGCCGTCCTGGAGTGCGCCGCCGAGGCCCGCCGGCTCGGCAGGCACGTCTGGGCCGACGGCGGCGTGCGCCACCCGCGCGATGTCGCCATGGCGCTGGCCGCCGGTGCCTCCAACGTGATGATCGGCTCCTGGTTCGCCGGGACGTACGAGTCCCCGGGCGATCTGCAGACCGCCGCCGACGGCCGCCAGTACAAGGAGAGCTTCGGCATGGCCTCGGCCCGCGCGGTGAGCAACCGCACCGCCCAGGACTCCACCTACGACCGGGCCCGCAAGGCGCTGTTCGAGGAGGGCATCTCGCACTCCCGGATGTTCCTGGACCCGGCCCGCCCGGGCGTGGAGGACCTGATCGACTCGATCGTGGCCGGCGTGCGCAGCTCCTGCACCTATGCGGGCGCCAACACCCTGGAGGAGTTCCACGAGAAGGCGATCGTGGGCGTCCAGAGCGCGGCCGGCTACGCCGAGGGCAAGCCGCTGCACTCCAGCTGGGCCTGATCGCCCGCGCCCGTCCCGCCGTCCGGCCGGTTCCTCGCCTCGGGGAGCCGGCCGGCGGCCGTCGACGGCCCGTGGTGCAGCGTCTCGTGGTGCGGGCCGAGGGGGAGCAGCAGTGCGTGGCCGAGCAACCCGACCGAGCCGTCCAGCGCGGCGGCGAAGGCCTGCGCGGCGTCCGGCACCCGGCGCAGTTCCCACAGCGCCCGGACGGCAGACCAGGCCGCCTCGCGTGCGGCCTCCACCGACCAGGCGCCGAGCAGGTGGGCGAGCGGCTCGACCCGCGCCGGCAGGTCGGGCTCGGGCAGCAGCTGCTTCCGGACGGCGGCCTCCACCTCCGTCAGCACGTCGTTGATCCGGTGGTAGTCGTCCTCGACGTCGTCCGGCTCGCGCCCGAGCCGGTGGCAGGTGTCGACGACGGCCAGCGGCAGGTCGTGCTGGATGTGGGCGTTCATCCCGGCCAGCGCGAACTGGAGCGGGTGCACACCTGGGTGGGCGCGCAGCGCGAACAGCGGCCGCCAGCAGGCGGGCGGCTCCTGCCCGGCCGCGTCGGCGGCCACGGTCAGCAGGTACCGCCCGGCGAACACCACGTCCAGCTCGGCCACCGCCGCCGGATCGGCGAAGTACGGGCCGCCGAGGCGTTTCCGGACGGCCTGCGTGACGGTGAGGTAGGCGCGGTTGAACACCGCCACCCCGTCGTCCGGCGGCAGGTCCGCCTCGATCTCCCGCAGCCGGCCGACCACGCCGTCGACCGTGACCACCGGACTGTCCGCCGTGCCGTCCGCCGCCGCACCGGGCATGGGCCGCCCTCCGATGCCGATCGTGCACTGATCGCATCAGCGTGGCAGTGCCGTCGGCGGCCCGGTGCGCGCGGCGCGCAGCCGACGCCTGTTCAGCCCAGCTCGTACTCCAGGACGTAGGTGTGCGCGCCGTCCTCGCCGACGGTCAGGTGGAACTCGCCGGTGAGCCCGGCCAACTCGCCCGAGCCCGTCCCCGGTACGACGCGTATGGTCACCGCGCTCGTCTCCCACGCCGCGTGCTGGAGCACGAACGAACCCTTCCGCCCGTCGAGCTCGCCGGTGACGTGCTCCACCGCCACGTACGAGGCCGGGCCGCCCGAGGTGTCCCCGACGGACAGCATCCGCACCTCGCTCGTGCCCGTGATCCCACCCGTGAACGTCTTGGCGATCCGGATCCGGCCGAAGCTCGCCCCCGCCCGCTCCTCCGTCTCCACCGGTTCGAAGGCGGTCAGCTCGAATGCCCCGCTCGCCTTGTTCCCCATCCCCTGCTCCCCTCGACGATCGTGCCTGCGGCCGCATCCGTCGACCGTGGGCAGAGCCTTGCACACACCACTGACACCGACGGCGCCCGCGGTGCGCCGGTCACTGCTCCCAGCGGAGCGCGAGCAGCGCCGCGTCGTCCGCCGGCCCGGCGGGGCCGACCCAGCCGTCGACGTCCGCGAGCAGGGCGTCCAGCAGGTCCGCCGGGTTCCCCGCGGGCAGGCCGGGCAGACGTTCCGCCAGCGGGTAGAACCGGCCCTCGGCGTCCCGGGCCTCGGACACGCCGTCGGTGTGCAGGAGCAGCAGGTCGCCGTGCCGCGGCTCGAAGCGGCTCGCCGGGTAGCCGCCGCCGGTCAGCCCGAGCAGGCCCAGCGGCGGCGCCGGGAGCGGCGGCTCCAGGTCGCTCACCCTGCCCGCGCGGCGCAGCAGCGGGTTCGGATGGCCGCAGTTCACGATCGTCACCGACCCCCGGTCCGGTGGCACCTCCAGCAGCAGCGCGGTCGCGAACCGCCCGTCCTCCGTGCGTGCGGTGAGCGCCGCGTCCAGCCGCTCCGCCAGGCGGATGAGGGCGGGCTCGGTCCGCGCCGCCTCCCGGAACACGCCCAGCACGTCCGCCGCCGTCTCCACCGCCGGCAGCCCGTGCCCCTGCACGTCGCCGAACAGGATCCGCACACCGAAGCGGGTCTCGACGACGGCGTACAGGTCCCCGCCGATCCGTGCCTCGGCCGCCGCCGCCACGTACCGCACGGCCACACGCAGCCGCCCGATCCGCTCCGGCGGCGGGCGCAGCAGGGCCCGTTGCGCCGCCTCGGCCACCGTCCGGACCTGGAACAACTCCCGTTCCCGGGCCGCCACCAGGACGACGTTGGCGGCGCTGGCGAACGTCGCGGCGAGCACCGTGATCAGCGCGGTGACGTGCACCTCGGCCGGCAGATCGGTGTTGGTGGACTCCAGCAGCCCGACCGCGAGGGCGGCGATCGCCCCGGCGATCAGCGGCACCCGGGCCGTCCGGGTGGTCGCTCCGGCCAGCACCGGCGCCACCGCGAGGACGGGGGAGAGCGTCGTGCCAGGGCCGGTCACCAGATCGGCCACGACGGCGCCGACCAGCAGCAGGAAGGAGACGCACAGCAGCCGCCGGGCGCGTCGCGGCAGGTGCAGCGGCGGCACACCGGCCGGGCCGTCGTCGGCGGTCACGCGTCCTCCAGGGCTGAGCGGCTGAGCGGGCCCACCGTCCACTCTGCTCCGCGCCCCCCGCCGGCGGCACCTCGGACGAGGACGGCTGGGCGCACCCGACTAGGCTGGGCCGCGAGATGAGACGAAAGAGCCGCCGCCCGGCCTCCCCCCTCCCGCAGCGCAACGGCGTGGACCCGGTGCACCTGCGGCTGCCGGCCGAGGGCTCCTGGCCGACCGTTCGCGCCCACCTGGTCGAGCGGCTGCCGGCCGTGGCGGCCGAGCGGATCGACGCGGCGTTGCACGGGCGGGAGATCGTCGGCGAGGACGGGCCGGTCGCGCCCGACGCGCCGTTCCGGCCCGGCGCGCACCTGTGGTTCTACCGGGACCTGCCGGACGAGGTCCGCGTCCCGTTCGACCTGGAGGTGCTGCACCGGGACGAACACCTGGTCGTCGTCGACAAGCCGCACTTCCTGGCCACCACCCCGCGCGGCAGGCACGTCGCCGAGACGGCCCTCTCCCGGCTGCGGCACGCCCTCGACCTGCCCGCGCTCAGCCCCGCCCACCGGCTCGACCGGCTCACCGCCGGCCTGGCCATGTTCGTGGTCAGGCCGGAGGACCGCGGGGCCTACCAGACCCTGTTCCACGACCGGCTGGTCCGCAAGGAGTACCGGGCCGTCGCCCCCTACGACCCGGCGCTGAGCCTGCCGTGTACCGTCCGCAGCCACATCGTCAAGGAACGCGGCGTGATCGCGGCCCGCGAGGTCGACGCCCCGCCGAACAGCGAGAGCCGGATCGACCTGCTCGACCACCGCGACGGCCTCGCCCGCTACCGGCTCCGCCCGCTCACCGGGCGCACCCACCAGCTGCGCCTGCACATGTGCGGGCTCGGCGTGCCGATCCTCGGCGACCCGGTCTACCCGGTGGTGCTGCCCGAACCGGCCCCGGACGACTTCCGCCGCCCGCTCCAGCTCCTTGCCTCCGCCGTCGAGTTCACCGACCCGCTGACCGGCCGCGAGTGCCGTTTCGAGAGCCGCCGCACGCTGTCCGCCTGGACCGACCCGGAGGGCTGGGCTCTCGGCGCGTCCTAGGTCCGGCGAACGACGGGGCCCAGGCCCGGCGGCCGATCCGCCGCCCGGCCCCGCGGCGCGTTCGCGGGGGCATGAACGCAGCACTGCCCACCGCCCCGCACTCCTCGGGAGTCTCGCGGGCCCTGTGTACCCGCGAGACCGGCGCACCACCGTGATCACAGGAAGTCGAACGCCGACATCCCCCGCAGGGTCAGGCCCGGACGGCGACGCGGTGCCCGCGGTGGTGCCGACGGTGGCGGCGCCGTCGCCGCCGACCGCTCCCGGACGCCGACGATCCGGACCGGCCGGCTCGGGCCCACGAGGCGTCCGAGGACGAGTCGGCGGAGGACTCGTCCGACTCCTGGTCGGAGCCTTCCGGTGCTGAGGCCAGCACGTCGATCCGGCCCATCTGGCCGTGCGAGGAGTGCACCATGTGGTGGCAGTGATAGACGTACTGGCCCGGGTAGTCGCCCCAGGTCATGGCGATCCGGACGGTCTCGCCCGGATGGATCGGGACGGTGTCCTTCAGCCCGGCCTCGGCCGGGCCGACCGGCTCCCCGTCGCGGTCCAGCACCCGGAACCGCACCAGATGGGTGTGGAAGGAGTGGGGGGCGTGGAAGACCCCGGCCGGCCGACGGGTGAGGTGGTTGTGGATCGTCCAGATCTCGCTGGTGCCGACGGTGGTCCGCACGTCGGTCCGGTCCGCGTCGTACTTGCGCCCGTTGATCCTGGTGTCCGGGAAGGTCGTCAGCCAGAACTCCCGGTGCACCGCCGCCTCCGGGATCGGCGGCAGGGTGGCCAGGACGTCCGGTACCCGGCTACGGTCCTCGGCCGTCCGGGTGATGTCGAAGCGCAGAACCTCGGAGCGCTCGCTCTCCAGCGCGGCCGTGTTCTCCAGCACCACCGATTCGCCGACCGGGTAGCGGGCGAAGTCGACCACGATCTCGGCGCGTTCCGCGCCGTGCAGGGTCAGCTCGTCCAACTGCACCGGCCCGGCGAGCAGCCCGCCGTCGGAGGCTATCTGGGTGAACGGCTCGCCGTCGGCGAAGCGCAGCGAGATGTGGCGGTTGGGCGAGACGTTGAAGACCCGCAGGCGGTACTTGCGCGCCGCCACCTCGAAGTAGGGCCGCTCCTTGCCGTTGACCAGCATGTGCGGGCACTCGTACGGGTCGGTGTAGACCAGCCTGCCGTCCGTCTCGATCCGGGCGTCCCGGATCAGCAGCGGGATGTCGAACTCGCCGTCCGGCAGCGGCAGGCTGCGCTCGTGCGGGTCGCTGAGCAGGTAGGCGCCGGCCAGGCCGCGGTAGACGTTCTCGGCCTCCAGCCGGTGCGCGTGGTCGTGGTACCAGAGCGAGGCGGCGACCTGTTCGTTGGGGTAGCGGTACTCGCGGGTCTCGCCGGGCTCGACGAGGTCCATCGGCAGACCGTCGTACTGCGACTGCACATGGCCGCCGTGCAGGTGGACGGCGGTGTGCACGCTCAGGTCGTTGGTCTGCTGGACCACCACCTCCCGTCCCTTGACCGCCCGGATGGTCGGACCGGGGAAGCAGTCGCCGTAGGCCCAGACGGTGGTCCGCAGCCCCTTGACGATCTCCACCTCGGTCTCGGCCATCCGCAGCTGGTACACGTCCGAGGAGTCCGTCCGCGACATCGGACTCAGCACCGGGGGCACCGGCATGGCGTGCGCGAAGGGGACGACCCTTGCGGCCCGCCCCCCGGACCCCGACCTGGCCGGAGCGGCCGGCAGCGCGGCCGCCGCGGCCTGGGCCGGGCTTGGTGCGAGGCCCCATGGGAAGAGGGCCACAGGGCCGCCTATGGTGGCGGCCCTGAGGAGGTCTCGTCGGTTCAGCATCCTCGGTTTCTCCGTCCAGGACTCGGCGGTCGGTACGCCGCCAGGCAGGTGGTCGCCGGTCGTGGCTTCCGTCCGCCCCGCCCAACGGCTGCTGCGCTCACGACGGCGCGCGGCCGGGTGTTGCGGATCGTGGCGCCCTGGCCGCGTTCCGTCACCGCCCTTCGGCTCAGTATCGGCGAGCTTCGCGCGCTCCGCATCGCGACCGCACCTGCCGGGAACCAGGACGCCCATCGGAACGGCCGGCGGCCACGTGGTGCGGGGGCGAGCGCCCGGTGCGCTCCCTGCAGCCGGCCGCGCTCGTCGCGCATGGCCGGGGGAGGGCGTGCCGTCGGCGCCGGTCAGTCAGACGGTGGCCGGCGTGACATTGGTGACGGCGAGTGCGGGGCGGACCGCTCTGGCCAGGGCCACGGCATCGCCCACGGCCCAGATGTGGGTGAAGAAGAGGCGCGGCTCGTCCGTCAGGCCGTGGTTGTGGAGTTCGACCAGGTCGATACCGCCCCGCCGCAGTGCCGCGTGCACCTCCTGGACCTCGGCGGCGACCATGGCGAGGTCGCCGCTGAGCGCCGCCCGCCCCCCGCCGAGCGGCTGGAAGTTGAAGGCCGAGGTCGCGCCCAGGCCGGGCGGCAGCACGTGCCCCTCCTCGATGATGGTCTCGCGGCGGACGAAGACGCAGGCATGGACGTCCTCGCTGCTCGTGCCCGTGGCACCCAGCGCGGCATTGATGCCGGCGATGTCCAGATCGAGGGGCCGGGGCGATCCGGGCCGGTGGGGTGGTGGAGTGCCGGTCAGGCCGAGCGCGGCCCGCAGCCCGCCGGCCAGTGCCGCGGCGTCATGGCCGTGCGCACAGATGTGAGTCCACCAGATGTCAGGGGTCTGGGCCGGCAGGTGTTTGTGGATGGCGGTCTGGGCGATCCCATGAGCATGGAGGGCGTCGGTCAGGGCCGGCAGTTCATCTGCGGTCACCGCCAGATCGCCCATCATCAGCGTGCTGCCGTTGTCGTACCGGGCGAAGGAGACGTGCGAGCCCAGCGCGAGCCCGGGGCTGACGACGACGCCGCGGCTGACCACGTGCAGGTCGTGCCGGGGGAAGGGCGTGTGATGGTAGGTCCGGCGGATGAGCCGGCCCGGCCGGCCGAGAGCCCGCACGACGTCGACCCAGTCCGCCTCGGTGGTGGGCACCGGGGTGGGCAGCGGTTTGACCGGTGGACCACTGCCGGGATCATGGGCTGAAGCCGACTGTGCGGTGCTGTCCCCTCCCAGGCCGACCAGCACTGGCGCCAGCCCGGCCGCCGCCAGCAGCGGCCGGCGCGGGACAGCGGGGGGAGTACTTTTCCCGGGGGTTCCGTCTCCGGTCTTCACAGGCACACCTCCAAAGCCGTAGGCAACCACAGGAGCCGGTCCCCGCGTCGTCGCCACGGCGGCGCGCGGGCACCGACTCCCGTCCGGATCGACCGATAGGGGTATGCCGACGGCCGGACGAGCGGCCGGATGGAGGAGTGGAGGCACGGGACGGCAGCCGCCTGACGGCGCCACCCGGAGCCCCGGGCGGCCGAACCCCACGACGGGCTCGACCGACCCGACTCGGAAGGCGGAGCGCCGGACTTCGCGCGTCAGGAATCGGGCGACGCCCAGGTGCCCAGGGACATCTCGGCGGTGATGCCCGGGCCGAACCCGGCCAGCAGCCCGTGGTGGCCGTTGAGAGCCGACTTCTCGTCGAACATCCGGCCCAGGGCGTCGAGCACGACCGCGCTGGCGATGTTGCCGTACTCGGTGAGGGTGGCCCGGCTGAAGCGGAACGCCTCGGGCGGCACCTCCAGGAAGTGACTCAGGTCGTCCAGGATCCGCGGACCGCCGGCGTGGACGATGTAGAAGTCCAGCATGCCCACGTCCCACTGGTGCTGCTCCGCCACCGCACGCAGGGCCGGGCTGAGGGGCTCCATCGTCTTCGGCACCCGTCTGTCCAGCTGGAAGTGGAATCCGGTGGAGCGGACCGCGTAGGAGATCCACTCCTCGGTGTTCGGAATGAGGTACGAGCCGTTGCGCTCCAACCGGATGCCGGTCCCGCCCTCGCCCCGGACCACGGCGGCGGCGATCCCGTCGCCGAACAGGCCGTTGGACAGCAGCGACCCCACGCCCAGGTCGGTGGGCTGGTAGCACAGCGAGCAGAACTCGCAGGCCACGATCAGCGCGTTGGCGCCCGGGTAGGCCGAACAGAAGTCATGGGCCCGGTTCACCGCCGCACCGCCGGCCGCACAGCCCAGTTGGGCGATCGGCAGCTGCCGGGTCTCCGGCCGGAAGCCCAGTTTGTTGATCAGCCATGCCGTGAGCGACGGCATCATGAAACCGGTGCACGACACATAGACGATCAAGTCGATCTGCGACGGCTCCACTTGGGCCTGTTCGAGGGCCTTGACCACCACCGCCGGGACGCGGGCCCTGGACTCCGCCTCGAAGACGGCGCTCCGCTCGTCCAACCCCGGGTGCTTCAGCACCACGTCGATGGGTTGGATCAGATGCCGTTTCCGCACTCCGGTGTTCTTGATGAGGCGCAACGCCAGATCGAGCTGTGGATGATCGGGGTGGAGCCTGCGTGCCAGTTCGAGGGTTTCCTCGTTGGTGATGACGTGCTCCGGTACAGCTACCGCCGGCTTGCACAGAACGGCCATGGGACTTCCTCCTGACGGGCGGAGTTCCCGGTGTGCCTCTTGCCGGGCGGTGACCTCATCACTCGACGGCAGCCGCTGCGAGCCGGACATGTGGAGACGGCGCGGCGGCGGGACTCACCGGGCGGGACCCAACAGCGTGGCGGACGAGCAGGCAGAGCGAGGATCGGATGCTCGCAGTGCGGGCTGTCGTACCGGCCGCGAGTTGGTTCGAGCCGCGTCAACCCAATCTACGGAAGGTGGGTCCGGCGCGCACGTCGGCCCGCACACTCCGAGGTGTGCGGGCCGACGTGCGCGGCGATGCCGGAAGCGAGATGGCGGCGGGCGAGTGCCAGAGCGTGGGGGCACCGTCACCAGGTGACCGGCAGCGCGAGCGGATAGCGCCAGATCGACGTGGTGTTCCACGCCAGCTCCGCGGCCGGCTTCGCCAGCGCGATCCTGGGGAAGCGCTCCAGCAGGGTCCCGAGGGCGACTTCGAGTTCGGTGATGGCCAGCGGTGCGCCGAGGCAGTGGTGCGCGCCCCAGCCGAAGGTCATGTGGGAGGGGCTGGTCCGCTCCAGGTCCAGCTCGTCAGGCCGGTCGAACCTGCGGCCGTCCCGGTTGGCGGTCAGGTAGGAGACGTGCACGATGTCCCCCGCCGAGATCTTCACCCCGCTCAGCTCCACGTCCTCAAGGGCCACCCGGGGAATGCCGACGCCCTTGCGGAAGGGGATGAAGCGCAGCAACTCATGGAGCACCTGGGTGAGCATCTCGGGCCGCTCGCGCAGGGTGGCGCGCACGTCCGGCCGGGTGAGGATGGTGTACGAGAGGTTGCCGAGCTCGTACGTCGTGGTGTCCTGGCCGGTGATCAGCAGGACCATGGCCATCACGGTGAGTTCCTTCTCGTCGAGGACCTCGTCGCCGTCGCGGGCCGTGGCCAGGGCGCTGATCAGGTCGTCACCGGGGTTCCTGCGCCGTTCGGCCGTCAGCTCGGCGAAGTACGCCCGCAGGTCGGCCTTGGCCCGCACCGCGTCCGGCTTGTTGTCCAGGCCCACGTTCATCATCGTCCGGGCGTTGGCGCGCAGCTGTGCGCTGTTGGCCTCGGGGATCTCCAGGACCTCGCAGATCGTGATCAGCGGGAGCGGGTGGGCCAGGTGCTCCATGAGGTCGGCCGGGGGACCCTGCTCCCGCATGCGGTCCAGCAGCTCGTTCACCACGTGCTGGGTACGGTCCCTCATCCGCTCGATGTGGTCGGCTGTGAAGCCCTTGGACACCAGGCTGCGCAGGCGGGCGCTGGCAGGCGGGTCCATGACGTTGATCGCCTCGGCCTGGACGATCGGCTCGGGAGTCATGCGCGGAAAGTCCCGGCCGACGATGGCGTGCCGGCTGAAACGCCGGTCGGTGGTCACCGTACGCACGTCGTCGTACCCCGTGACGAGCCAGGCCTCCCCCTCGCCGTAGGGGAGGCGGATGCGGCTGACCGGTGCGTCGTTCATGAGCTGCCGGAGCGTCGGGTCGAACTCAAGGGCCTCGGCGAAGTCGAACGGGCAGTTCCGTGGGCTGGAGTCGGTGGACATGCGGACCTCCAGGTCTGGGCCGTGCAGGCCGGATGGGAAGGCGGATGGAATGGACTGAGCACCGGTACCCGATCGGTCGGCCGCACACACCGGTGGACGTGCCGGAGCGCCGGTAATTCATCCGGGCTGATCAGCGGCGGGAGCGCCCGTACCCCGTGGACGGCGATCCGGCAACGGACGATCCGGAGATCACGGCCCGGGCGAGCCCGGCCCCGCCGGACCGCCGCGGCGGGGGTGCGCGCCTGACGGCCCTGCCCTCCACGCACGATGCCGCCCTGGCCACCGAGCGCCGGTCCGCCGCAGCCCAAGAGCTGAACCTCGTCACGTGAGCACCGTTGCAGTACTAGGCCCAACGAACGACGGGCCCCCGGCCCGGTGGCCGATCCGCCGCCCGACCAGGCGGCGCGATCGTGGGGGTATGAACGCAGCACAGTCCGCCGCCCCCGTCGCCGTCGTCACCGGCTCCTCCCGCGGCCTCGGCCTGGCCCTCGCGCACGCCCTGGCCGCCGAGGGCTGGCAGTTGGTGATCACCGCCCGCGGCGCCGCCGAACTCGCCGCCGCCGAGGCGCGGCTGGCCACCGTCACCAAGGTCGTCGCACTGCCCGGCACGATCACCGACGACGACCACCGCGCCCACCTCGTCGAGGCCGCCGCCGGGCTCGGCGGCGCGAGCCTCCTCGTGAACAACGCCGGCACCCTCAACGGAACCGACGACGTCACGGCCGCACCGCTGCCCCGGATCGCCGACATCCCGCTGCCCGCCCTGCTGGAGACCTTCGAGGTCAACGCCATCGCGCCGATCGCGCTCACCCAGCTCGTCCTCCCACAGCTGCGCGCCCACGCCGGTGCCGTCCTGAACATCAGCTCGGAAGCCGCCGTGGTGCCCTACCTCGGCTGGGGTGGCTACGGCGCCAGCAAGGCGGCGCTCGACTACGCCACCGCCGTACTCGCCCGGGAAGAGCCGGAGTTGAGCGTCTGGGCGGTCGACCCGGGCAGCATGCGCACCCGGATGCTGCAGGAGGCCGGCCCCGGCGAGGACATCTCCGGCGAGCCGCTGCCCGAGGAGATCGCGCCCCGGCTGCTCGGCCTGCTGCGCGGCCGCGTCCCCTCCGGCCGCTACCGCGCCGAGGACCTGGCCGCGACGCCCGCCGCCTCGCCTGCCGCGGACCGGGGCGGGCGATGACGGCCCTGGCCGGTCCCGGCTTCGGCCCCACCGTCCCGCCTGGTGGGCCACGTCCGGGCCGGGGGCGGCCGGGTGATCGCCGTCGGCACCACCGTGGTCCGTGCCCTGGAGTCGGCCGCCGCTGCGGACGGCACCGTCCAGGAGGCCAACGGCTGGGCGGAGTTGGTCGTCATCCCGGAACGCGGCGCGCATGCCGTCGACGGCCTGCTCACCGGCTGGCACGAGCCCCGGGCCTCCCACCTGCTGATGCTCGCCGTCGTCGCGGGCCGCCCGCTGCTGACGGTCTGCTACCGCGAGGCGGCGCGACACCGTTACCTGTGGCACGAGTTCGGCGACGTCAACCTGCTGCTGCCGGACTGAGCGCGAGGGATCAACCGCCGGCGGGGTGGACCCGGACCTCCTCGGGCTGCGGACGGGAGCCCGTGCCACCGGCCGGCGGAGCGAGGCTCAGGCCAGCAGGGTCCGTGCGACGTGATCGGTGTCCAGGTACTCGCGGACGGCGGTGATCAGGCCGTCCGTCACCGTGAACACCCCCAGGCAGTGGTTCTCGTACGCGGTGCCGTTGGCGGCCGTGCCGACGGTGGTCCACTCGGCCACCGCCTGCGGGCCGTCGGCGAGGACGTGGGTGAGGGTGATGACCGGCAGGCCGTCGGCGGCGAAGAGGACGCCGATCTGGCCGAGGAAGTCGCCGAAGATCTCCTGCTTGCCCCGCCAGGTGCGGGAGAGCGCGAGGTCGCCCGGGTAGCTCCAGGTGGCGTCCTCGGCGAACAGGGCGATCGCGGCCTCGCGCTCTCCCGCCGCGATGAGGGTGACGTAGTCGGTGACGACGGTGCGGGCGTCGGGGTGCTGCACGGTGGCTCCTTCGGTCCGTTCGGGCGGGGCCGTCCCGCCGTGGCACCAGGTAACCGCCGGGGTGGGCCGCCGGGCCAACAGCCGCGGCGGCAGTCCGACAACCGTCCGTTGTTCATGCAGCCGGTGCGGTCCCCGGGGGCAGTTCCAGCTCGAACCAGACCACCTTGCCGTCCTTGGTCCGGCGGCTGCCCCAGCGGTGCGCGAGCTCGTTGACCAGGTGGATGCCGCGCCCGCCCTCGTCCTCGCTGTGGGCGCGGTGGATCCGCGGCACCTCGTACTCCTGGTCGGCGACCTCGACGGTGAGCACCCGGTTGCAGTACAGCCGCAGCTGGGTGGGTGATCCGGCGTGCACCAGGGCGTTGGTGATCAGCTCGCTGGTGAGCAGCTCGGCACAGTCGGCGAGCGCGTCGAGCCCCCAGGCGGCCAGCGTCTCGCGGGTGAAGCGGCGCGAGTGGGCGACCATCGCGTGGTCGCCGGTGAGCGGCAGGGTGGCGATCCGGTCCGTGCCCCGGGGGTGGGCCTGCGCCATGATGACGGCGATGTCGTCCTCGCTGGTGCTTTCGGTGAGCCGGCTCAGGACGGCGTCGCAGGTCTGCTCCAGCGAGCCGCGCCGGTCGGCGACGGTCCGGCACAGCAACCGCAGCCCCTCGTCGAGGTCCTGGCCACGGCGCTCGACCAGTCCGTCCGTGTAGAGCGTCAGGATGCCCTCCTCGGGGAGGGTGAACTCGGCGCTCTCGAAGGCGAATCCGCCGACTCCCAGCGGCGTGCCGGACGGCAGCTCGACCAGGTGCGCCCGCCCCTCGGCGTCGGCGACCACGGGCGGCAGGTGCCCGGCGCCGGCCGCGGTGCAGCGGCGGTCCACCGGGTCGTACACCACGCAGACACAGGTGGCGAACTGGCCCTCGCCGACCGTCGCCGTTGCCTCGTCCAGCCGGTACAGAACCCGCGCCGGGTCCAGGTCCAGGGTGATCAATGTCCGTGCCACTGTGCGGAGTTGCCCCATGGTCGCGGCGGCCCGGATGCCGTGGCCCATCACGTCGCCGACGATCAGCGCGACCCGCCCGGAGGACAGCGGCACCACGTCGAACCAGTCGCCGCCGACCTCGCTGACCACGCTGCTGGGCAGATAGCGGTAGGCCAGGTCCAGCCCGAGCGTGCGGTGCACCTCCTGCGGCAGCAGACTGCGCTGGAGGGTGAGAGCGGTGTCCCGCTCGCGGCGGTAGAGCCGGCCGTTGTCGATCGCCAGCGCGGTGCGGGCGGCCAGCTCCTCGGCCAGTGACCGGTCCGCCGGCCCGAACGGCGCCGGGTTGCGGGTGCGGACGAACTCCGCGCCGCCCAGCACCTGCCCGCGCGCCACCAGCGGCACCATCAGGTACGAGTGCACCCCGGCGTCCAGGCTCGGCTGCACCCGGTCGGGGGAGGCGACGATCCGGCTCAGCTCCTCCTCGGTCACCTCGGCGACCAGCATCGAGTGCCGGGTGTGCAGGCTCTGCGCGTACAGCTCGGCCGACTGCGAGGTCTCGCCCACCTGGTCGGCCGCCTCGTGCATGCCGCCGTCCGAATCGGTGTCGCCGACCGCCACCGCCCGCATCAGCACCGGGCCCTTCGCCGGGACCGGCCCCGGCTCCTCGCCGCTGAGCACCGCCTCGCGCAGGTCCACGGTGACGAAGTCGGCGAAACGCGGGATCACCACCTCCACCAACTCCCGGGCGGTGCGGTGCAGATCGAGCGTGGTGCCGATCCGGTTGCTGGCCTCGTTCAGCAGCGACAGCCGCTGCTGGGCGGCCCGGGCCTCGTCCAGCGCCCGCTGCCGGGCGGCGGCCGCGTCGCGCTCGCGGGTGAACAGCAGCGCGTTGTCGATCGAGACGGCCGCCCGCACCGCCAACTCCCCGGCCAGCGCCACGTCGTCGTCCTCGTACGGGCGCTCGACCAGGGTGCGGTAGAAGCCCGCCACGCCGACCGGGGTGCCGCGTGCGATCAGCGGGACCACCATGAACGACAGCACGTTCTGCTCCCGCGCGGCGGCCCTGCGCACCGGGTCGTCGGCGAACCAGGCCATTCCCTCCTCGTCCATCCGCGGCACCAGTACGGGCTTGCGGTGCGCCAGGCACCACGCGTACGGCGAACCGGGCAGGAAGCGGTGCAGGTTGCCGATGCGGGCTATCGGCGACATCGTCGAGCCGGGCACCGAGTGGAAGGCCATCCGCCGCAGCAGCGCCGAGCCGTCCGCCGGGGCGGTCGCCTCGCGTTCGCCGCGGACCAACTCCTCCAGCACCTCCACCACCACCGTGTCGGCCAGCCGGGGCGTCGCCACCTCAGCCAACTCCTGGGCGGTCTGGGCGAGATCGAGCGTGGTGCCGATCCGGGTGGAGGCCACGTTGACCAGCGCCAGGCGCTCCTGCGCGGCCTTCGCCTCACGCAGCGCCTGCTGCCGGGCCAGCACGGTCTGGTGCTGGCGCAGGTACAGCCGGGCGTTGTCGATCGCGACGGCCGCGCGCGAGGACAGCTCGTCGCCGAGCGTGATGTTGGCCGCCGCGAAGGACTCCCGCGCGGCGCGCCGCGAGTACACCACCATGCCGAGCGTCGTGCCGCGCGCCACCAGTGGGGTGATCCGCACCGAGCGCGGCCGGTCACCGAGGTAGGCCTGGCGGCGGCCCTCGTCGAGGCTCTCGCCCAGCACCGGCAGCTCCCAGGACGGCACCACCACCGTCCGCCCGCCGGTCAGTGCCCGGGCGAACGGGGAGTCCGGCGGCAGCTCGTACACGGCGTCCACCGGCACGGACTCGGCCGGGTAGAGCGGGTCGGTGCTGGCGATCGCGAGGCGGCGCACCAGCAGCGGGGCGTCCGGCACGGGCGGCTCGACGCTCCGGCCGGCCACCAGCACCTCCAGCCCGAACACCGCGCTGATGTCGGCGACCCTGGGCACCATCGCGTCGGCCAGCTCCCGGGCGGTCTGCCGCAGGTCCAGCGTGGTGCCGATCGAGGCGGTCGCGTCGACCAGCAGGGACAGCCGCTCCTGGGCGCGGGCCGCCCGCGCGTCGGCGCGGGACCGCTCGGTGATGTCGACGACCGTGGCGCTCACCCCGAGCACCCGGCCGCTGCGGTCCTCCAGCCGGAAGTACGACGCCGACCAGGCCCGGTCCTGGTGCGGGTTCCC
This sequence comes from Streptomyces sp. LS1784, assembly GCF_020103755.1. GTDB lineage: Bacteria > Actinomycetota > Actinomycetes > Streptomycetales > Streptomycetaceae > Kitasatospora. The sequence continues at coordinate 17,244 of NZ_JAHSQD010000007.1, read as the reverse complement.
GGGAGTGCGGCCGTGCGAGCGGGTGTCCACCACCGGCTCGCCGCTCGCCAACACCTGGCGCATCACCTCCTCGGACTCGGCGCCGTTGATCCCCGGCAGCACTTCGGTGAGCCGGTGGCCCAGGTGCTGCTCGGCGGTCAGCCCGTTCGTCCGGGCCAGCGCCTCGTTCAGCCGGACGAAGCGCAGGTCGGTGTCGAAGACCGCCAGACCGACCGGGGACTGGGTGAAGAACCCGTCGAGGACCGCCAGGTCCGCTTGGAGCCCGCGCAGCGTGGTCACCTCGGAGGCGACCGCCAGCACCATCGGGGCGCCGCCGGGACCGCGGATCGGATGGGTACGGAACTCCAGGTTCACCAGGTGCCCGTCCCGGTGGCGCACCGGGAACACCCCGGACCAGGACCGGCCCGCCAGGATCTGCCGGAACAGCTGGAGCACCTCCGGCCGGTGCTCGTCGGAGGTTAGCAGTGTCGCCGCCCGCGCCCCCACCGCCTCCCGCGCACGGTGTCCGAGCAACGCCTCCGCGTCACTGCTCCAGTGCAGGATGCGCCCCTCGGCGTCGATCAGCGCCGTGGCGATCGGCACCATCAGCAAGGCGTCCTGCCGCGGCTGCCCCGCGCGCTGCGCGTAGTCGTCCACCATGGCCAGAGAACCGTCCCAGAAACCGTCCGGAGATCGTTCCCACCAGCCCTGCCATCTTCGCACGCGGCCCCAGCCGGTGCAGCTGTCCCGCAACCCCCATCCGCCCACCCACCACCAGCAGCCCGAGTCGACTCCCCACGTCGCACCCTGCCGCCTCTCCGGACGGGCCGTAGTGGCGCGGCTGCGGACAGGTGCCGCATGAAGCGTCGCCCGAGGCGACTTCCCACGCCGCACCCCGCAGACGCCGTCCGCGGTGCGGTTCGTCGAAGTCCGCGGTGCGGTTCGTCGAAGGGGGAGATCGCCGGCCCGCGCCCGACGCATCGGTGCGAGCGGGCCGGCGGCGCCCGGCTCACGCTCCACGCCTTCGGAGGGCGCAGTCCCTACAGTCCGGCCTCGGCGGCGCTGCCCGGCCGGCCGTCGGTCCCGCCCCGAGGACCGCTGTCGTTCGGGGCCGGCCGTCAGGGGGTGAACCGCACCTCCGGGTTGGCGGCGCTCGGCCCGTCGAGCAGCGGCTGCGGGACGCCCTTCAGCTGGAGATCGAAGAACGCCCCGACGTACTGCCGGGTGAGGGCCACGGCCCGCCGGCCCCCGATGGTGGTGTACGGGCCCTTGGGGATGCCGAGCCCGTCGTAGAAGACCGGGTAGTCGGTGAAGCTGCTGTGGTCGGTGCCGTCGACGGTCAGGAAACGCTTCCAGCCGTCCAGTCGGGCCCAGCTCGTGAGCCAGCTCGCGTCCTCGCCTCCGCCGGGCAGCGGGTGGCCGATCATCATGAACGGCTTGCCGTTGAGGCCGGACTCGGGCACCAGGTAGTGCATGGTGCCGTCCATGTTCACCCCGGCCCGGATCCGGTCGTCGGTGAGCAGGGCCGGGACGGTGGACGCACCGCCGGCGGAGTGCCCGGCCATGCCGATCCGGTCGCGGTCGATCAGCCGGGCGTAGCGCCAGGCCGGGTGCGGGCGATCGGTCAGCTGGTCGATGACGAAGGAGACGTCCTTCGCCCGGCCCGCCTCCAGGTGCGCCGCGCCGTCGTCGCCGATGACCTTCCCGCACGCCTCACAGGGGAGCGTCTGCCCGTCGGGGAAGGTGGTCCCGGTGTTCTCGTAGGTGTGGTCGATCACCGCGACGACGTAGCCGTGGCTGGTCAGGTCCTCGGCGAGGCTGCTGAGGGTGGCGCGCGGCATGGTGAAGCCGGGCGACAGGACCACCAGCGGGTAGTGGCCGCCCTGCGGTCGCGCCCCGGACTCCGCCCAGGTCCGGGTGCCGGACACCGCCTCGGTCGGGATGGTGTTGTGCGGCATTTTCCAGTCCAGCATGGCCCGGGCGGCGGCGGGCGTCATGTACGGGGCGGGGGTGCCCGTCCCGGCGTGCGCGGGGTAGTACATCGAGACCATCAGCCGGCGCGGGCCGGCGGAGGGCACCCACGGGTCCGGACGGTTCTGGTCCACCAGGTGCAGGACCTCCTGCCCGACCGCGTACGGCCCGGTCGGACGCGGGAGTTCGACCTGGGCGGCGGCCTGGGTGGTCGAGTCGGCCGGGGCGGTGGTGGCGGAGTCGGTGGCGATGGGCGGCGCGGCCAGGGCGGGCGCGGCAGCGGCGACGGACAGCGGCAGAGCGAGCAGCAGGGCTGCCGCGGCGGCGGTCGTGCGGAGTCGGCTCATAGCGGCGACGGTAGATCGCGGGAAAGGGAGCTGACGTCCACTCAGCGGCGTACTGATCCCTTCCGGGAAGGGTGCGTGATACCCCTTAGGGGTCGGCTTTTGAGGGATTCGGGCCGGCTCGGGCGGGCGGCCGCCGAGGGCGGTCACCCGAGGGAAGCCGTCCGGAGGTCCTCCAGGAAGTCGGCGGCCGCACGGGCGTTGGGCACCGGGAAGGTGAGTGGGAGACCGGCCGAGTGCGTCCGGATCTCCAACTCACCGAGGCCGGAGGCCCGGGCCGAGCGCAGCTCCGTCCACCGGTAGGCCTCCGTCGCGGCGAGCGGGTGCGGCGGCCGGTGCGCCAGCCCGCCGACCGTCACCGTCAGCCGCCCCCGTACGAAGCGGACGCTCCCCTCGGTGCGCAGCGTCTCGTGCAGTGCGGCCCGGAGCCAGGGGGAGAGGCACTCCTCCAGCTCCCGGAACAGCCCGTCCAGCCCGCGCAGGTGTGCCAGCACCAGTGGCTCGCCCGCGCCCGCCGGCCATATTCGCCCGTGCTCGTGCACCCCGCGCGGCCCCCCGGGGGAGTACTCGGTGGCCTCGATCGCGCGCCAGGGCAGCGGCTCCTCGCCGCCGTCCGCCGAGACCAGCACCAGCCCGCCCTCGTGGACCCGTACGGACCGCAGCCCGGGTGCCTGCCGCAGCCGCTCGTACCCGCTCACCGCCACCACCGCCGCTGCGGCCAGCAGGGGCGCGGGCCACCACTCACCGAGCGCCAGACAGACCGCCACGGAGACGGAGATCCCGCAGGAGTGCAACCACACCCGCGCCGGCCAGGACAGCGGCCGGAAGCGCCGGTGCACCCGCACCACCGGGCCGAGCCCGCCTGCAGAACCGGCCGCAGAACCGGCCGCACCGGCCGCACCGGCCGAACCCGCAGACCGCGCCCGCGTCGGCGACCACGTCACCGCCACGTCGGCCCCCTTTCACTCGGCGGACTTCCCCTTCGGAACCGCGACTGCCGGATCCCCAGCATCGACCGCCCGTCGCCCCTGGCGACAGTGCCAATCGGCACTTTTTGGCCCGAAACGACCCCTTCATCATCGCGCCCCGGCCGGGACCACCCGCCACGGGGGTGGGTACGAACGGGGCAGACACCACCCGGGCCGGGCGGCAACGCCCGCCTGGGCAGCAGCACAACCGTCATGTCGAGCTCCTTCCGCTCCGCGGCCCCCTCGGGGGAGCCGCCGTCGTCGGATGCCCAGGATCGACTCCTGGCTGTGCCAGCCAACAGTGCCGATCGGCATATTTGCCGCATTCGGGCTGAAACCACCGGCCGCAGGGGGGCGGCCCCTCACCCCGCCGCCGAGAACCCGTTCTGCAGCCTGCGCAGCAGTGCCGTGCCCGCCGGATCGGCCGACCGGCGGGTATTGGCCAGCACCACCACGCCGACCTGCTTCTCCGGGTCGAAGGCCGTGAACGAGCTGAACCCGCCCGTCCCCCCGTTGTGCCAGATCTGGAGGTGTCCGCCCTGCTGGGTGTGCAGCCGGTGGCCGAGCCAGCCCAGGTGTGTCCAGGCGAACGGGTTGACTCGGTGGCGGGTCTCCCGGGTGAGGGCGATCGCGGGCGACAGCGGCGCGTCCGGCTCGCGTTCGGTGGCCAGTTGGGCCCGCAGGAACACCACCAGGTCGGCGGCGGTCGACCGGAGCGCGCCCATGCCGGGCACGGCCGCGAGGTTCCAGTAGGGCACCGGCCGGCCGCCCGGGGTGTGCCCGTGAGCCAGCCGCGCGGACTGGTCCGGGTCCGATCGCACGCAGGTGTCCACCAGGCCGAGCGGCGCGCAGACCTCGCGCGCCACCAGCTCCTCGTACCCGATGCCGCACCGCTGCGCGAGGGCCAGGCCGAGCAGCCCCGCGCCGAGGTTGGAGTAGCGGAAGCCGCGCCCGGGCGCGGTCCGCAGCCGTGTCCGCGCAAGCCCGTCGAGCACCCGATCGGCGGTGCAATCGGCGTACGGATCGGGCCTGTTGGGTGCCATCAGCGACTGCACCACCATGCCCCGGGGCAGCCGGGGGAGCCCCGAGGTGTGGGTGGCGAGGTGTCGCAGGGTGATCGGCTGCGGGCCCTTGGCCGGGACGACGGCGCGCCCGCCGGCCGCCCCGGTGAGCACCTCGGCGAGCGGCTCGTCCAGCCGGACCGCACCGTCGAGGGCCAGTCGCGCGAGCACGAGCGAGGTGAACACCTTGGTGACGGAACCTATTTCGAACAGCGTGTGCGGTCCGGGCACCCCACCGCCGGGACCGGTCCGCCCGGCACCGCGGATCTCCACGTCGCCGCCGGCCAGCCCGGCGACCACCACGCCGACGTGTCGGCCCGAGAGCCGGTCGGCCGTCTGCTGCACGAGGCAGGCGAGTTCGTTCATGCCGGTGAGCCTAGGTGCCCCCTACGGACCGGATCGTCCGCCCGGAAAACGATATCGACCCCCGCCGATGCGACCGCAGAGGTACGCCCCGATGTGCCTCGCACCCCCTTCAGTCCGCCAGTGCCTCCCGCAGCCGGGCCGCGACCTCCGCCGCCCCCGCCTCGTCCGGATACCGCCGCCGCGGCCAGAAGAACCCGCGCAGCCCGTCCTGCGGATTGCGCGGCACCACGTGGACGTGCAGGTGCGGCACCGACTGGCTGATCCGGTTGTTCGCCGCCACGAAGCTGCCCGCGGCGCCCAGCCCGTGCTCGACGGCCGTCGCCACCCGCTGCACCCGCAGGAAGAACGGTCCGACCTCGGCGGCCGGCAGGTCGGCCAGCGTCACGTGGTGGGCGCGCGGCACGACCAGGACGTGCCCGGGGAACAGCGGCCGACGGTCCAGGAAGGCCACCGCCACCTCGTCGTCCAGCACCTGGTGCGCCGGCTCCTCGCCCGCCACCACCGCACAGAAGACGCAGTCCATCCGTCCATTCAAACCACCGGCGGCCGTCCCGGCACCCCTGCGAACGCCGGTGAACCCGGCTTCACCCGTCCGGGTGCCGCCCGGGTGCGGCCGCCCGGCGTCGGGCACACGGTGCTGCCGGGGGCCGATCAGCGGGCGCGCCGTGCGCCCCACGAGGAGGTGGCCCGGATGTCGGGCAGGTTCGAGGTCTACCAGGACTCCGGTGGCAAGTACCGGTTCCGGCTCAAGGCGGGCAACGGCGGGATCGTCGCCACCGGCCAGGGCTACGCCAGCAAGGAAGCCGCGCACAAGGGCGTTGACGCCGTCCAGCGGGCCGCCGACGGCACGACCGGGGCGGACGCTTCCAAGGCCGCCTGAACGCGCGGGCCCGGCGGGTTGCCGATCCCGATGGGTCGGCCGGCCGGCGGGTGACCGACCCCCGCCCGTCGGGCCCCGCGAAGCGGCACCACAGCGCCACCGTGCCGCCCACCTCACTCGTACCGGTACAGCAGCGCCTCCCGCTCGTTCTGCTCGATCATCTCCACGGTCAGCGACTCGTCCCGCAGGTGAGAGAGCGTGACCTCCGCCGAGCTCGGCTGCGCGTCCTTGGCGAGCCAGTTCTCCGGCTTCCACGCCGAGGAGCGCAGGAAGGCCTTCGGGCAGTGTCCGTACACCTCCTCGACGGCGACCACGATCGCGCTGCGCGGCGGCTTGCCGACGGCGGTCAGCTGCCGCAGCAGCCCGGGGTCGGTGGAGACGCAGGCCCGCCCGTTGACCCGCAGCGTGGCATCCCGGCCCGGGACGACGAAGAGCAGTCCGACCCGGCCGGTCTCCAGGATGTTGTGCAGGGTGTCCAACCGCTTGTTGCCGGTGGCGTCCGGAATGGCCAGGGTGTACTCGTCGAGCACCGAGACCAGCCCGGCCGGTCCGCCGCGCGGGGAGACGTCGCAGCGCCCGGCGGCGTCCGAGCTGGCCACGAACACCAGCGAGGAACAGGCGATCAGGTGCTGGGCGACCTCGTGCAGGCGGTCGACCTGCTTGCGGCGCGCATGGTCGCCGGGCTGCTCGTAGATCTCGCGCAGTTGGGCGGGATCGCTGAGCGCGCCCGCGTGGAGGGAGTCGAACAGGCTGCCCGGCCGGTCCGGCGCGGTGGTTGACGGAGTGACAGATTCCGGTGTGGTCGTCATACCGGGAATGTAGCCGAGGCCGCTCGGCGGACCCTGCCCCGGCACCTCCGGAGCCCCTCGGCGAAATCCCGGCCCCACCCCTCCCCACCAGCGGTTTTCCGCTCATAATGGGGGCCAGGGACCACCGGCCGGGGACGACTGGGGCCAGGAGCCGGCGGGCCCGGGACGGCAGCCGCAGCCGGAGGTGGTGGTCGTGATCGTCAGAATCTGGACCGGGCAGGTCATGGCCGGTCGCATCGAGGAGTTCTGCGCGCACCTGGCCGCCCAGGTGATCCCGCAGCTCGGGCGGACCGAGGGCTGCTTCGGCGGCGAGCTGCTGCGCTCGGTGTCCGAGGACGGGCACCGGGTGGTGGTGGTGAGCCGCTGGCGCGACGAGGAGGCCCTGCGCGTGTACGCGGGGCCGATGTGGCGGATCCGGCCGGTCTGGTCGGAGGGCGAGCTGAGCTACCTCGCCCACCCCCCGGAGGTCACCCACTTCACGTCGGTCACCGCCCCCACCGTGCCCTGAAGCCCCATGGCCACCACCCCCGCGCCCCGGGCGGCGGCGCGGGTGCACATGGCCGCGCATTCCCCGCAAGTCCGTGAAACAGACCACAGCCGGAGGCTCTCCCCGCCCTTGCGCGGACCGTGGCACAATGACGGCATCAAGCAGTGACGTTCAGCGCACTCCGGGGTCGGTGAAAATCCGAACCGGCGGTTACAGTCCGCGACCCGTCCGCAGCCAGCGGCCGGTTGACCAGGTGAAATTCCTGGACCGACGGTTAAAGTCCGGATGGGAGGCGTGCGCGGGCGGACGAAGAGCAGTACCCGTGGTCCAGCGGCAGGCGACTGCCTCCCGGGCCTCGGTCAGGTGTGTGGTGGGAGCGGTGTCTCCCGTGCCGGGGGAGCGATCTCCCGGTGGCCTCGGCATCCCCGGCGACGGGTCGTGCCACGGGCCCGCGTGCCGGTGCCCGTCCGTGTCATCTCCCCTGCCGCCCCGGAGTCCGCGCCCCAAGCGCGAGGAGAACCCGGGTGTTCACCGGCATCATCGAAGAGCTCGGCGAGGTCGTGTCGATCGAGGAGATCGGCGACTCCTCACGCATCCGTCTGCGTGGCCCGGTGGTCTGTACGGGTGCCCGTCACGGCGACTCCATCGCGGTCAACGGCGTCTGCCTGACCGTTGTCGACAGCCCGGAGGAACTGGCCGCCGGCACCGGCGAGTTCAGCGCCGACGTGATGGCGGAGACGCTGCACCGCTCCAGCCTCGGCGAGCTGGCACCCGGCTCCCGGGTCAATCTGGAGCGCGCCATGGCGCTCGGCGCCCGGCTGGGCGGCCACCTGGTCCAGGGTCATGTCGACGGCACCGGGCGGCTGTTGAGCCGTGAGCCCGGGGAGCGCGACGCGGAGGGCAGCCTGCGCTGGGAGGTGCTGCGGTTCTCGCTGCCCGGCACGATCTCCCGCTACCTGGTGGAGAAGGGCTCGATCACGGTCGACGGCGTCAGCCTCACCGTGGTGGAGGCCGCCAGGGACAGCTTCACCGTCAGCCTCATCCCGACCACCCTCGCGCTGACCACGCTCGGCGCCAAGACCGTGGGGGAGGGCGTCAACCTGGAGGTGGACGTGCTCGCGAAGTACGTCGAGCGCCTGCTGGAGTCCCGCACCCTGCCGAACCTGCCCGACCTGTCGATCGACGCGACCCCGGGGGAGTCCGAGTGAGCTGGCTCAGCGGCGAGGCGTTCACCGTCCTCGGCGAACACGTCAAGTGGGCCGACATGTTCGGCAACATCCTCGGCTTCGGCGGGCTCGCGCTCGGCTGGCGCCGTTCGGTCTGGAGCTGGCCCGTCCAGCTGCTGTCCGGCGCGGTGCTGATCGCCGCCTACCTCGGCGGCCACGTCCCCGGCCTGATCGGCAAGCAGCTGATCGTGATCGCCACCGCCTCCTGGGGCTGGGCGCAGTGGCGGCGGGGCCGCCGCGACGGCGGCACGATCGCCGTACGGTTCGCCCGTTGGCCCGAGCGGATCGTGCTGGCGGCGGGCACCGCGGCCGGCACAGTGGCGCTCGCCCTGCTCTTCACGTCCTTCCCCAGCCTCTCCTGGAGCCCCTGGTCGGACGCCTACATCTTCGTCGGCACGCTGGCCGCGATGGTCGCCCAGGCCCGCGGCTGGGTGGAGTTCTGGTTCGCCTGGATCGCGGTCGACGCGGTCGGCGTGCCGTTCGCCTTCAACAGCGGCTACACCTTCTCCGGCCTGACGTACTCCGTCTACTTCGTCCTGGTGCTGCTCGGCCTGCGTTCCTGGTGGCTGAGCACCTGTGAGCCGCGCGCCAAGTCCGCCACCGTCCCGCAGGGAGCCACGGTATGACCGAGAACCAGTCCAGCAGCGGCGCCACCGAACCGGAGCTCGTCCTCGACCCGGTCGAGCGGGCGATCGCCGACATCGCGCTCGGCCGGGCCGTGGTCGTGGTCGACGACGAGGACCGCGAGAACGAGGGCGACATCGTCTTCGCCGCGTCCGCCGCGACCCCCGAGCTGATGGCCTTCACCATCCGCTACAGCTCCGGCGTGATCTGCGCCCCGATGACCGGCGAGGAGCTGGACCGCCTCAAGCTCCCGCCGATGACCCAGGTCAACGAGGACCGCAAGGGCACCGCGTACACCGTCTCGGTGGACGCCCGGGAGGGGGTCGACACCGGCATCTCCGCCGCCGACCGCGCCCGCACCGTACGGCTGCTGTCCTCGCCCGGCACCGAGCCCGGCGACCTCACCCGCCCCGGGCACGTCTTCCCGCTGCGCGCCGTCGAGGGCGGCGTGCTGGTCCGCCCCGGCCACACCGAGGCCGCCGTCGACCTGGCCCGGCTCGCCGGGCTGCCGCCGGCCGGCGCGATCGCCGAGGTGGTCAACGACGACGGCACCATGGCCCGGCTGCCCGAGCTGGTCGCCTTCGCCCGCGAGCACGGCCTCGCGATCATCTCCATCGAGGACCTGATCGCCTACCGCCGCCGCACCGAGCTGCACGTCGACCGGGCCGCCGCCACCGCCCTGCCCACCGCGCACGGGGAGTTCACCGCCGTCGGTTACCGGGGCACCATCGACGGCGTCGAGCACCTCGCGCTGGTGGCCGGCGGCCTGGACGCGGAGGGCCGGCTGCCGGACGGCGAGGACGTCCTGGTGCGGGTCCACTCCGAGTGCCTGACCGGTGACGTCTTCGGCTCGTTGCGCTGCGACTGCGGCCCGCAGCTGGAGGCCTCGTTGCAGCGGGTCGCCGAGGCCGGGCGCGGCGTGGTGCTGTACCTGCGCGGCCACGAGGGGCGGGGGATCGGCCTGGCCCACAAGCTGCGCGCGTACGAGCTCCAGGAGCAGGGGCGGGACACCGTCGACGCCAACCTGGACCTCGGCCTGCCGGCCGACGCCCGCGACTACAGCATCGCGGCCCAGATGCTGGTGGACCTCGGCGTCCGCTCGCTCACCCTGCTCACCAACAACCCGCAGAAGCTGGCCGCGCTCACCGAGCACGGGCTCAAGGTCAAGGGGCGCGAAGCGGTCGAGATCGCGCCGGGCGAGCACAACCTGCGCTACCTGCGCACCAAGCGCGACCGGATGGGCCACGACCTGCCCGGCCTCGGCTCCTGAAGCTGCTGAAGCACCTGAAGCACCTGAAGCACCCCCATCAGAGACACACAGGAAGTAGGAGAAGCGCATGAGCGGCCACGGAGCCCCCGAGCTGACCATCGACGGCGCCGCCGACCTCAAGGTCGCCGTCGTCGCCGCCCAGTGGCACGACAAGGTGATGAACGGCCTGCTGGACGGCGCCCACCGCGCGCTCAAGGAGCTGGGCGTCACCGAGTCGACCGTGCTGCGGGTGCCCGGCACCTTCGAGCTGCCGGTCGCCGCCAAGCGCCTCGCCGAGCGCGGCTACGACGCCGTGGTGGCCCTCGGCGTGGTGATCCGCGGCGGCACCCCGCACTTCGACTACGTCTGCCAGGCGGCCACCGCCGGCCTCACCCAGGTCAGCGTCGACACCGGCGTCCCGGTCGGCTTCGGTGTGCTGACCTGCGACAACGAGGAGCAGGCGATCGACCGGGCGGGTCTGCCGGGCTCCGCCGAGGACAAGGGCCACGAGGCCGTCACCGCCGCCGTCGCCACCGCCGTGGTGCTGCGCGCCGCGCTCTGACGACGCCCGTACGGTCCCGGAGCGCGGAAGTCCACCGGACCGTCCACGCTCCGGGACCGTTTACCGTCCGTCCGCCCGCACACCGTAAGGTGGCCCCATCATGGCTTCGAAGACATTCGAGGAGCTCTTCGCCGAGCTCCAGCAGAAGGCCGCCACCGGCGACCCCTCGTCCTCCCGTACCGCGCAGCTCGTCCAGCAGGGCGTCCATGCGATCGGCAAGAAGGTCGTCGAGGAGGCCGCCGAGGTCTGGATGGCCGCCGAGTTCCAGTCGGACGAGCAGACGGCGGAGGAGATCTCCCAGCTCCTGTACCACCTTCAGGTGATGATGATCGCCCGCGGGCTGACGCTCGACGACGTCTACAAGTACCTCTAGACACCCCGCTCTCCCGAGCGCGCCCATCCTCCCTACAGGTAAGGAAGCAACCTCCCATGCTGCGCATCGCCGTCCCCAACAAGGGTTCTCTCTCGGGTCCCGCGGCGGAGATGCTCCATGAGGCCGGCTACCGCCAGCGGAAGGACCCCAAGGAGCTCGTCCTCGTCGACCCGAACAACGAGGTGGAGTTCTTCTTCCTCCGCCCGCGTGACATCGCCGTCTACGTCGGCTCCGGCCGCCTCGACGTCGGCATCACCGGCCGCGACCTGCTGCTGGACTCGCACTCCAACGCCGAGGAGGTGCTCGCCCTCGGCTTCTCCGGGTCGACCTTCCGCTTCGCCCGTCCCGAGGGCGTGACGGTCGAGGACGTCAAGGGCCTGGAGGGCCTGCGGATCGCCACCTCCTACACCGGCCTGGTCGAGCAGCACCTGGCCGACCACGGCGTGAAGGCGACGGTCACCAAGCTGGACGGCGCGGTCGAGACCGCCGTGCAGCTGGGTGTCGCCGACGTGATCGCCGACGTGGTGGAGACCGGCACCAGCCTGCGCAACGCGGGCCTGGAGGTGTTCGGCGAGCCGATCCTGGTCTCCGACGCCGTGGTGATCCGGCCCAAGGGCGCGGGCGAGGACGCGCGGGTGGAGCAGTTCCTGCGCCGCCTCCAGGGCGTGCTGGTGGCCCGCCGCTACGTGCTGATGGACTACGACATCCGCGCCGAGAAGGTCAGCGCCGCCGTCGCGCTCACCCCGGGCCTGGAGTCGCCGACCGTCTCGCCGCTGCACACCGAGGGCTGGGTCGCGGTGCGTTCGATGGTGCTCCGCAAGGAGGCCCAGCAGATCATGGACGACCTGTGGAGCATCGGCGCCCGGGCCATCCTGGTCACCAACATCCACGCCTGCCGCCTCTGACCCGCCCGCCCGGGTGACCCGTTCGCCCGGGTGAGCGCGACGACCGAGCGGCCGCGATGCCCGGGGAACCCGCTCGCCCGGGTGGCCTGCTCACCGGTCCACGAGTAAAGAACGGTTCAATGGGCGGGGACGCCGACCGCGTCCCCGCCCCTCGTGCTGCCGTCACCAGAACCACCCCCGGAGATCGCCCGTGTCCACGCCGCCCGTCGAGTTCCCCGTCACCTGGGCGCCGCGCCGCACCCGCGCCGTGCTCCTGCCGGTCTGCGTGCTGCTGGTGGTGCTGTTCTCCGCGATGGCCGTGCTGCTCCCGGAGAACTGGCAGCTCAACGACCGGATCATGATGACGGCCAGCGGCATCCTCTTCGCCGCCGTCGGCCTGATGCTGGCCCGCCCCCGGGTGAGCGCCGACGCGGAGGGCGTGACGGTGGTCAACTTCGTCCGCAGCCGTCGGCTCGCCTGGGCCGAGATCGTCCGGGTCAACTTCCGCCAGGGCGACCCGTGGGCGACCCTCGACCTCGCCGACGGCACCTCGCTCGCCGCGGTCGGCATCCAGTCCGGGGTCGGCCAGGCGCAGGCGATCGCGGACGCCCGCGCGCTGCGCGACCTGGTCGAGCACCACGCCCAGGTCTGAGCCCGGACCTCCTCCCACCTGGGGTTCCCGGACCATGGCGGGCCGAACGGGCTTCCTACCCCCATCCGGGTATGGTCTACGCTGGTAAAAGTGGGGCAAAGTCCGCTCTGCCCGAAATCGAGTGCCCGACCGACCTGAGGAGTGACACTCCCCCTCGATGGACGATCCGTCCGGTAGTACCTGCGCCGCCTCGCTTCCGACCCCCGGAAGGCAGGCGGCACTGTGATCACCGCCTGGCTGCTGTTGCTCGCGGCCGTTCTCCTGATCCTCGCCAACGGCCTGTTCGTGGCCGCCGAATTCGCCTTCGTGACCGTCGAGCGCGGGGCAGTGGAACGTGCCGCCGAGGCGGGTGACGCCAAGTCCCGCCGCGTCGCCGGCGCCCTGCGGCACCTCTCCTTCGAACTCTCCGGCGCCCAGCTCGGCATCACCGTCACCTCGCTGGTGGTCGGCATGCTCGCCGAGCCGGCCCTGTCCACCCTGCTCGCGCCCGTCATGTCCGCCATCGGCGTGCCCGACGCGGCCGCCCGCGGCGTCGCCGTGATCGTCGGCATGGCGCTGGCCACCGTCGTCCAGATGGTGATCGGAGAGCTGGTGCCGAAGAACTGGGCGATCTCCCGCCCGCTCCAGGTGGCCCGCGCGGTCGCCGCCCCGCACATGGCGTTCTCCTTCGCCTGCCGTCCGCTGATCAGCTTCCTGAACGGGACCGCCGACCGGACCGTCCGGGCCTTCGGCATCGAGCCGCAGGAGGAGCTGGGACACGCCCGCACCCCGGACGAGCTGGTCTCGCTGGCCCGCCACTCGGCCAAGGCCGGCGCGATAGACGAGGAATCGGCGACCCTCTTCGTCCGCACCCTGGGCCTGGGCGAGCTGACCGCCGAGTCCGTGATGACCCCGCGGGTGGACGTGGCCGCGCTCCAGCGCGACGCCACCGCCTCCGACGTCATCAACCTCACCCGGGCGACCGGCCTGTCCCGCTTCCCGGTCTACACCGACAGCCTGGACGAGGTCACCGGCACCGTCACGCTCAAGGACGCCCTGGCCGTCCCGGCCGTCCGGCGCGGCCTGGTGCGGGTCGGCGAGCTGGCCTCGCCGCCGCTGCTGGTGCCCGAGACGCTGCCCGCCGAGCGGCTGCTCGACCAGCTGCGCCGCCTCCAGCCGATGGCCATCGTGGTCGACGAGTACGGCGGCACCGCCGGCGTCGTCACCGTCGAGGACATCGTCGAGGAGATCGTCGGCGAGGTGCAGGACGAGCACGACCCCGACGACCACCCCGAGCTGCTCCCGCTGCCGCCGGTCAACGGCCTGCCGGTCTGGGAGGCCGACGGCCGCGCCCGGATCGACCAGCTGGAGCGGATCGGCCTGAACGCCCCCGACGGCCCGTACGAGACCCTGGCCGGTCTGGTCGCCGACCTGCTCGGCAAGCTCCCCGAGGTGGGCGAGCAGGCCCACCTGCCCTGCTGGCGCTTCACCGTGACCGGTGTCGACCGCCACCGCACCACCGAGGTCCGGGTGGAGCGCACGAGCGCGCCCGCGCAGTTCGACGAGGACGGGCAGGAGAGCCGATGACCGCCCTGCAACTGGCCGTCGCGCTGCTGCTCCTGCTCGGCAACGCCTTCTTCGTCGGCGCCGAGTTCGCCGTGGTGTCGGTGCGCCGCAGCCAGATCGAGCCGCTCGCCGAGGCCGGGCACAGGCGTGCCCGCACCGTGCTGCACGCGCTGTCCAACGTCTCCGCGATGCTGGCCGCCGCCCAGCTCGGCATCACCGTCTGCTCGCTGGGCCTCGGTGCCCTCGCCGAGCCGACCATCGCCGTCCTGCTGGAGGGTCCGTTCCACGCGATCGGCGTCCCGTCCGCCCTGATGCACCCGCTCTCGTACGGGATCTCGCTCGCCGTCGTGGTCTTCCTGCACATGGTGATGGGCGAGATGGTGCCGAAGAACATGGCCATGGCCGGCCCGGAGCGGGCCGCGCTCTGGCTCGGCCCGCCGCTGGACCGGCTGGCCCGCTGGCTCTCCCCGGTGATCCGGCTGCTGAACGCCTTCGCCAACGGCGTGCTGAGGCTGTTCCGGGTGGACGCCAAGGACGAGGTCGAGTCGGTCTTCACCACCGAGCAGCTGATGTACCTGCTGGCGGACTCCCGGGACGCCGGCCTGCTCGACGAGAGCCGCCAGGAGCGCCTGGAGGACGCCCTGGAGCTGGGCCACCGCCCGGTCACCGAGGTGCTGCTCAAGCCCGAGCAGCTGGTCACCGTGGACACCGAGGCGACCGCCGCCGAGGTCGAGGAGCTGGCGCTGCGCACCGGCTTCTCGCGCTTCCCGGTCACCGATGGCGATCCGGCCGGCCACGGCTACCTCGGCTACGTCCACCTCAAGGACGTCCTCGACGTGGACGACCCCTCGATGCCCGTCCCGGCCCGTCTGCGGCGGCCGATCACGGCTCTGCGCGGCAGCCTCCCGCTGGACGACGCCCTCGGCGCGATGCGCCGGGCCGCCTGCCACCTGGCCGCCGTCCTGGACCAGGACGGGCGCACGCTCGGGGTGGTCATGCTGGAGGACGTGCTGGAGGAACTGGTCGGCGAGGTGCACGACCCGGACCACCGCGCCACGGTCTGACACCCCTCCGGAAAGTTCCGGCTTTCGCTGACGGCGTGTCCGCTCCCGGCGATTCCGCCCAGAGCGTTCAGCCGTTCCATGCCGACCACCCTGGCAGCAGGGTGGTCGGCATGAGACTTCTCCTGCTGGGTGGAACCAGGTTCGTCGGACGGGTCATCGCCGAGGAGGCGTCGGCCAGGGGATGGGAGGTGACGGCCCTCAACCGCGGCACGCAGCCCGCGCCCGAGGGCGTCCGGGTGCTGAAGGGCGACCGCACCACCGAGGACGGCCTCGCGGCGCTCGGTACGGGGGAGTGGGACGCGGTGGTGGACACCTGGTCCTGGGCCCCCGCGGCGGTGCGTGACAGCGCCCGACTCCTCAACGGCCGGGTCGGCCACTACGCGTACGTCTCCAGCCGGTCGGTGTACGACTACCCGCTGGCGGCCGGGGCCGGCGAGGCCGCGCCGGTGGTCGCCTCCTCCCCGGACCTCACCGGCGAGGTGCCCTACGCCGAGGCCAAGCGCGGCGCGGAGCTGGCGCTGGAGGCGGAGTACGGCGGGCGGGCGCTGCTGGCCCGGGCCGGGCTGATCATCGGCCCGCACGAGAACATCGGCCGGTTGCCCTGGTGGCTCAACCGGATCGCCGAGGGCGGCCCGGTGCTCGCCCCGGGGCCGCGTGACCTGGCGCTCCAGTACATCGACGTGCGCGACCTCGCGGCCTGGATCCTGGACGCCGCGGTGGCCCGGCTCGGCGGCCCGTACAACCTGGTCAGCCCGTCCGGCCACGCCACCACGGGCGAACTGCTGGAGGCCTGCGTACGGGCCACCGGCTCGGACGCCGAACTGCGCTGGACGGACCCGGAGCGGATCCTCGCGGCGGGCATCGAGCCGTGGACCGAGCTGCCGGTCTGGCTGCCGCCCGGCGAGCTCTACGACTTCCTGCACACCGGCCTGGTCGAGCGCGCGCTCGGCGCCGGGCTGCGCTGCCGCCCGGTCGCGGAGACCGTCGAGGACACCTGGGCCTGGCTGCGGTCGATCGGCGGCAGCGCCCCGCAGCGGGCCGACCGGGCCGGGGTCGGGCTGGACCGGGAGCGGGAGGCCGCGCTCCTCAAGGGCTGACACTGCCGACACCGGGGTCCTCGACGGCCGGACCCGGGCCGCACCCGGGCACCAGCACGGGCACCGGGGCGCAGCCGGTCCCGGGGGAGCCGGTCCCCGGAGTCGGGGATCAGCTCCGGCCGTCGATCAGCTCCCCGTACGCCTGGACCAGGTCCGGCAGCCGCAGCGTGGCCAGGTCCTCCCGGCCCGGCGGCTCGCGCAGCAGCGACAGTCGCAGGTCCCGGTAGGCGCAGGACTTCTCGTACAGGGTGCGGATGAACCGGCCGTTGCCCAGCTCGTCGATCCAGCCCTCACGGACCACGTGGGCGCAGATGCTGGCCAGCTCCTCGGCGGCGTCCTCGTCCCAGCCGTCGCCGTCCCGGCCGGCCAGCGCCGCACCGATCGCGGTCAGCTCGCCGGGGCGGTAGCTGGGGAAGTCGACCCGGGTGGTGAAGCGGGAGTTGAGGCCGGGGTTGGTGGCGAGCAGCCGGTTCATGCCCTCGGGGTAGCCGGCCAGGATCACCACCAGCCGGTCCCGGTTGTCCTCGGCACGCTTGAGCAGCACCTGGAGCGCCTCGTCGCCGTACGCGTCGCCCTTGGTGTAGCCGGAGTTGGAGAGGCTGTACGCCTCGTCGATGAACAGCACGCCGTCCAGGGCGGAGTCGATCAGCTCGTTCGCCTTCACGGCGGTCTGGCCGAGGAACTCGCCCACCAGGTCGGCGCGCTGGGCCTCCACCAGGTGGTCGCCGGAGAGCAGGCCGAGGGCGTGGAAGACCCGGCCGAGGATGCGGGCCACGGTGGTCTTGCCGGTGCCCGAGGGGCCGGAGAAGACGAAGTGGCGTTTCGGCGGCTGGACGGGCAGACCCTGCTCGGCCCGGAGCCGCGACATTCTCAACTGGGCGGACAGCGCCCGCACCTGGCGCTTGACCGGCTCCAGGCCGACCATCAGCGAGAGTTCGGCCAGGGCCGCGTCCAACTCCCGTTCGTCGCCACCGGTCCGGGGCTGGGGTGCGGCGGCGGTCCGGGGCTGCGCCCTGCCGAAGGCGGGCAGCGGCGGCGGTACGGCGGGGCCGGACGGCGTGCCGGAGCCGGAGCGCTCCCCGGCAGTCTGCGGCGCGCCGTCG
>NZ_JAHSQD010000699.1 GCF_020103755.1 Streptomyces sp. LS1784 | reverse complement strand
CCGCGCGGCGTCCCGCTGGGGCGGGGAGGCCGGCGGGATCGTGGTGCCCGGCACCGGCGGCCGCAGCGCGGTGCCGTGGGTGATCGGCGGCTCGGTGGCCCTGCTGGGCGGTGCCGTGGTGCTGGTCAGGGCGCTGCGCCGGCGCTGAGCCCGGAGCGCCGCAAGGACCACCAGGGCCTAGACTGAACGCTCATGAGCAACGACCGCGACGCCCTGCTGGCACAGATCAAGGACAAGGCCGTCGTGCACGGCAAGGTCACCCTCTCCTCCGGCAAGGAGGCCGACTACTACGTCGACCTGCGCCGGATCACGCTGGACGGCGTGGCCGCCCCGCTGGTCGGCCGGGTGATGCTGGACGCGACCTCGCACCTGGAGTACGACGCCGTCGGCGGTCTGACCCTGGGTGCCGACCCGGTGGCCGCCTCGATGCTGCACGCCGCCGCCGCACGCGGGCAGCAGCTGGACGCCTTCGTGGTCCGCAAGACCGGCAAGGCGCACGGCCTCCAGCGCCGGATCGAGGGCCCGGACGTCAAGGGCCGCCGGGTGCTGGCCGTCGAGGACACCTCCACCACCGGCGGCTCGGTGCTGACCGCCGTGGAGGCGCTGCGCGAGGCGGGCGCCGAGGTGGTCGGCGTCGCGGTGATCGTGGAGCGCGGCGGCGCGGCCGCTGTCGAGGCCCAGGGCCTGGAGTACGTGACCGCGTACAACCTGGACGACCTGGGTCTCTGACCCGGCCGGCACGACGAACGACAGAGGGCCGGTGCTGTTTCACGTGAAACAGCACCGGCCCTCGCCGTATCCGGAGCGCCGGGCGCTCAGCCCCGCCGGTGCCGGCCGCCGCCTGCCTGGACCTGGCTCTCCTCGACGGCCTCGGCGCCGCCGGCCCGCTTCTTCTTCCGCTCGCGCATGACCTCGATCAGGATCGGCGAGATCGAGAGCAGGACGATCAGCAGCACCGCCGGGATCAGGTACTTGTCGATCACGGGGGCGAGCGCGTCACCGAAGAAGTAGCCGGTCAGCAGCATGGACTCGGTCCACAGCACACCGCCGATCACGTTCCAGACGAAGAAGGTCCGGGCGGGCATCTCCAGGGTGCCGGCGACCGGGTTCAGGAACGTGCGGATGATCGGCATGAAGCGGGCCAGCACCACCGCCTTGCCGGAGCCGAACTTGTTGAAGTACTCCTCCGCCTTCACGACGTACTCGCGGCGGAAGATCTTCGAATCGGGCTTGTCGAACATCTTCGGCCCGACCTTGGCGCCGATCAGGTGCCCGAGCTGCGCACCGGCGATCGCCGCGATCGGACAGCCGATCAGCAGGAGGGTGATCGGCAGCCTGGCGCCGTCGCCGAGCACCGAGGAGGCGGCGCTCGACGCGGCGACGCCCGCGAGGATCAGCAGCGAGTCGCCCGGGAAGAAGAAGCCGACCAGCAGGCCGGTCTCCGCGAAGATGATCGCGATCAGCCCGATGGCGCCGAGGGACGAGATCAGGGATTTGGCGTCGAGCAGGTTGACGGCCAACTGGTTGTAGTCCACGGGCGCAGGATAGCGGGCGTACCGTGCCGGCGAAGCGGGCGTACCGTGCCTGCGGTGCCCCGGCCGGGGCCGCTGCCGACCCCCGCCGGGGCCGTCCGGGGACCGGCCCGCGCCCACGCCCCGCGACGTTCCGCATGGCGGGCTCCTGCTGACCTGCGGGCACGAGTCTGGGAAGATGACACAGGCGTCCGGTCCGCGGTGGCACACCACCCTCATGGCCGAACCGCGGAGGTCGCCTCGAACCTTGGTGCCGGAGAGCCACACCGCAACGCCGCGCGTCGGCGGGCCGGCACGGAGTCGTCACGAAGGCGTACACAGCGTCGGACAGCACCGTCCGTACGCCGCAACCCGACAGGAGCGGATCGCATGCCCATCGCAACTCCCGAGGTCTACAACGAGATGCTCGACCGGGCCAAGGCGGGCAAGTTCGCCTACCCGGCGATCAACGTCACGTCGTCGCAGACCCTGCACGCCGCGCTGCGCGGCTTCGCCGAGGCCGAGAGCGACGGCATCATCCAGATCTCGACCGGTGGCGCGGAGTTCCTGGGCGGCCAGCACAACAAGGACATGGTGACCGGCGCCGTCGCGCTCGCCGAGTTCGCCCACATCGTCGCCGCCAAGTACGACATCACCGTCGCGCTGCACACCGACCACTGCCCGAAGGACAAGCTGGACGGCTACGTCCGCCCGCTGCTGGCGATCTCCGCCGAGCGCGTGGCCAAGGGCGAGAACCCGCTGTTCCAGTCGCACATGTGGGACGGCTCGGCCGAGACCCTCTCCGACAACCTGGCCATCGCCCAGGAGCTGCTGGCCCAGGCCGCCGCCGCCAAGATCATCCTTGAGGTCGAGATCACCCCGACCGGTGGCGAGGAGGACGGCGTCACCCACGAGATCAACGACGAGCTGTACACCACCGTCAACGACGCCGTGCGCACCGCCGAGGCGCTGGGCCTGGGTGAGAAGGGCCGCTACCTGCTGGCCGCCTCCTTCGGCAACGTGCACGGCGTGTACAAGCCGGGCAACGTCGTGCTGAAGCCGGAGCTGCTGCGCGAGCTCCAGGACGCGATCGGAAAGCAGTACGGCAAGACCGACCCGTTCGACTTCGTCTTCCACGGCGGCTCGGGCTCGACCGCCGAGGAGATCGCCACCGCGCTGGAGAACGGCGTCGTGAAGATGAACCTGGACACCGACACCCAGTACGCCTTCACCCGCCCGGTGGCCGGCCACATGTTCGCCAACTACGACGGCGTGCTGAAGGTCGACGGCGAGGTCGGCAAGAAGAACACCTACGACCCGCGCACCTGGGGCAAGCTGGCCGAGGCCGGCATGGCCGCCCGCGTGGTCGAGGCCGCCGAGCAGCTGCGTTCGGCGGGCAAGCGCCTGAAGTGAGCCCCGCGCCCGACGTACGGCCCGCGCCCGAAGCGTGAAACACGGGTGCCCCCGGCGGAGACCGCCGGGGGCACCCGCACGTCGGGGGGTGTCCTACTGCTTGAGCTCCGCGTACGCCTCCGCGCTGCTGTCCTTCAGGAACTGCCAGCAGCGAGCCTCCTCCTCGGTCTCCTTGATCGCGCCGGCCGCCCGGGCGAGCGCCGCCAGGCAGCGCAGGAAGCCGCGGTTGCCGCGGTGCTCCCACGGCACCGGGCCGTGGCCCTTCCAGCCGTTGCGCCGCAGCGCGTCCAGGCCGCGGTGGTAGCCGGTACGGGCGTAGGCATACGACTCGACGTACCGGCCGGCCGCGTAGGCGTCGTCGGCGAGCATGGCCCAGGCCAGGCAGAAGGCCGGGAACTCGGCCGCCACCTGGGTCGGGGAGGCCGACTCCTCCGCCAGCATCCGGTAGGGCCGCTCCTCCTCCGGGAGGAGGGTCGGTTCGGGACCGTCGAGAAGGTTCCTGTGAATCGCCATGCCCTGAAGTCTGCCATCCGAGACGCAGGGGTCAACCGCCGTCCCGGACGGCCACCGCTTCCCGCGCCCCGAACGCCGCACACCGGGGACATGGACATTCACCCGTTTCCCATGCGAGTGTGAAGATCATGTCCGCAGCCCGATCCGCCGGCAGGCGCGCCGCACCGCCCCGGAAGGGCGGTCGCCGACGCCGACGGCAGCGGCGGAGACTCGGCCCTGGCATGCTCACGGCACTTGTGGTCGCCGTGCTGGTGCTGGGCGCCACGGCGGTCGTGCTGACCCGCCCCGCGGGGACCCCGGCCGCCGCCCCGACCACCCAGGCGAGGGTCGCCCCGCCGGCCGAGCAGG
>NZ_JAHSQD010000698.1 GCF_020103755.1 Streptomyces sp. LS1784 | reverse complement strand
CGGCTGCTGCCGCCGGCCCGGCGGGCGGCGCTGCGCCGCGAACTGCGCGCCGACGTCGCCCTGATGGTCGCCGTGCTGCGCGCGGAACGGCCGGAGCTCGCCACAGGGGACGCCGAGTTGCTCTGCTGGTCGGCACTCTCGGCCTGCGCCGGGCTGTCCTACCAGTCGGCGGCGCCGCAGCCCCGACGGGCCGAGGCGCTGCTGCGCGAGATGGTCGCGGCCGTTCTCGGGGTCTCCCTGGAGGGTGCGGTCGCAGGGCCCGCCGCCGTACCGGTGCCGGAACCCGGGCCGCGGGCGCGCCGGGAGGAGCTGCTCGCGGCGGCCGTCCGGCTGTTCCACCAGCGCGGCTTCGACAACGTCAGCACCGACCAGCTCGGCGCCGCCGTCGGCATCTCCGGCCCCAGCGTGTACCGGCACTTCGACAGCAAGGCCGAGCTGCTCGCCGCCTCGCTGGTGCGCAGCCGCGAGCGGCTCTGGCACGAGGTGGACGGCGCGATCGCGGCCGCCTCCGGGCCCGGGGCGGCGCTTGAGGCCGGGCTGGGCGCGTACGTCGGCTTCGCGCTGCGCAACGGGGACTACCTGGGCGCGATGCTCAGCGAGACGGAGCGGCTGGCCCCGCCCGACCGCCGGGCCGCGGTGGACTTCCGGCGGGACTTCCTGCGCACCTGGGTCGGGCTGCTGCGGCAGGTGCACCCCACGTGTGACGCGGCGGCCGCCCGGATCCGGGTGCACGCGCTGTTCGCGCTGGTCAACGACGGGGTGCGGAACCGTCCGCACAGTGCCCGGCCGGACCTCGGGGACTGCCTGCTACGGCTCGGCCGGGCGGTACTCGGTCTCTCCTGAGCGGGGCACCTGGGCGGGGGCCGGCGGCGGACGTGCGGGGGGTGGACGAATTCCATCGAACGGGTGGCGGTTCCCCTGACAGTGGAGGATCGGTCAATTAAGAGTTGACTACATTCCGTCATTTCGTCATTCCGTCAGGAAGGCGTCAAGAAGAAAGAAATGGTCGCCAGATAGTCGCACTGGCACACTGGGGACCCATGTCTGATGGTGCCCCGCCCGAGCCCACCCCCGCCGAGGAGCTGCGCACGACCGAGGTCGATCTCGGCGGCCTGGTGAACGTCCTCGCCACCCACCTCTACTCCACCCCGCTGGTCGCGCTGCGCGAACTCGTCCAGAACGCGCACGACTCGCACACCCGACGGCTCCTGGAGGACCCGGACGGCGACCACCGCCCGCTGATCCGGGTGCGCGCCGACGCCGCCCGGCGGACCGTCGCCATCGAGGACACCGGCGCCGGCCTCACCGAACCGGAGATCCACTCCTACCTGGCCACCGTCGGCACCGGCTACACCCGGATGCTGCGCGACCTGACCGGCAACCAGGAGCTGATCGGCGCCTTCGGCCTGGGCTTCCTCTCCGCCTTCTCGATCGCCGACGAGGTCACCGTCACCACCACCTCGCACCGCGAGCCGCTGCTCGGGCACCGCTACCGCAGCCGCGGCGGCGAGCAGTACCAGGTCGAGCCGGTGCCCGCCCGGCCCCGTCCCGGCACGGTGGTCGAGCTGGCGCTCAAGGCCGAGCACGGCCACCTCGCCGACGAGGACGTCCTGCGCGACGTGCTCGGCCGCTACTGCGTGCTGCTGCCGATCCCGGTCCACGTCGGCGAGGACGAGCGGCCGGTCAACTCCGTCGAGGTGCCCTGGCGGCGATCGGCCCTCCCGCCGGCCACCCCGGCCCTCGGCCGAGACGACTCGGGTGGCCCCTCGGACGGTGAGCAGTACGCCGCCCGGATGCGCTTCGCCACCGCCTTCGGCCGCCGCTTCGAGCCGCTCACCGCCTTCCCGGTGCACCCGGTCGAGGGCGTCACCGACGCGGCCGGTCTGCTCTGGGTGCAGGACGGCGGCACCTACGGCAGCAGCGACAACCGCGACCTCGCCGTCTACCTGCGCGGCATGCTGCTCGCCGAGGACGCCCGCGACCTGCTGCCCCGCTGGGCCGGGTTCATCGGCGGCGTGGTCGAGTCCAACCGGCTCACCCCCACCGCCAGCCGCGAGGACCTCCAACGCGACGAGCACTACCACGCGCTCCGGAAGGTCCTCACCGACGCCATCGTGGACGGCCTGTACGAGACCGCCCGGCTGCGGCCCGCCGCCTGGCGCCGCATCCTCACCCGGCACGGCAGCGACCTGCTCGGCGCCGCGCTCTGCGACGAGCGGCTGTTCACCCTGCTCGCCGACGACGTCCCGGTGCCCACCTCGCAGGGCGACCTCACGGCCGGCGCGCTGCGCGCGGCGGGAGGCGGCGCGGTGCACGTCGCGCTCGGCAGCGGCGGCGGCTTCGAGGAGATGCTGTACCGGGCGATGCGGGTGCCGATCGCGCGCGGCGACCGCTACGCCGTCCTGCCGTTCCTGCGCCGCTACGCCCAGCTGCGCGGCTGCCGGGTGGTCGAGCTGGGCAGCGAGCAGGGCAACCGCGAGCTGTTCCGCGACCCGGAGCGCCCGCTGCCGGAGCACGAGTCGGCCTGGCTGGCCGGCGCCCTCGCCGACCCGGGCGAGCAGCTCGTCCCGGCCCGCTTCGACCCGCCCGGCCTGCCGCTGGTGCTGGTGCCGGACCGCGAGGCCGAGTTGAAGGCCCGGATCGAGGACGACCAGGCGGACGCCCGGATACCGTCCGCCGCCCTGCGGCTGGCCCGCGCCTTCACGGCCCGCACCGACGGTGGGGTCCGGGCCCGGCTCTACCTCAACCTGGCCAGTCCGGCGGTCCAGGACCTGCTCGCCGCCTACCGCCGCGGGCACACCGGCAGCGCGACCGCGGCCGGGCTGCTCCGCTCGATCAAGGTGATCATGGCCGCGGCCTCGTCCGGCCCCTCGGAGGGCGACCTGACCACGGCGCTGACCGGCATCGGCACCGCGGTCTCCGCCCTGACCGCCGCCGTCCCGGCCGGCCTGCCGGAGGTCCCGGACAGCCCCGGCGCCCTCGCGGAGGAGTCGTGACGGACGGATTGTCAGGGGTGTGCGGTAGACAACTCATCAGCACGACGCAGGGGGAACAGGCATGACCACCGACATCTGGGCCTGGGTGCGCGACACCCACCGTCAGCTGGCCGAGGCCGGTCACCACCGGCTGGCCGACGCCATCATCGAGCTGCCCGAGCACGCCACCGAGGGGCGCAACGAGCAGCTGGACGCGCTCTACCCGGAGGCGGTGGCCGCCGCCCGGGCGCTCGGCCTGCCCTGGGTCGAGGTCTACCTGCGGCACTGGCGGATGCAGAACCTGCTGAACAAGCGCCAGCAGGGCGAGGCGGTGCTGCCCGAGGCGGTCGACCTGCTGGACTTCGCGCACCGGGAGGAGACGGCGGGCTGCCCGCAGTCCGTCTGCGTGGTGCAGGACTTCGCGATCTGCCACGCCCGGGTCGACGGGCCGGGGTACGTGGCCGAGCGCCTCGCCGTGGTCGGCGAGACGCTGGACCGGATCGAGCCCGCCCGGGCCTGCTACGACTGCCTCTCCCGCGAGTACTCCGACGCCCTGGAGGACGACGGCCGGGCGGCCGAGGCGCTGGACTACCTGGACTCCGCGGCCAACCGGATGCGGGCGGCCGGCCAGCCGGTCTCGCTCCGCTTCCACCAGGCCCGGGCCGGCACCCTGCACCTGCTGGGCCGGCACGAGGAGGTGCTGGAGCTGCTGGACACCGCCGAGCGGGCCGAGCAGGCGCAGGGGCGCCGGCTGGACGAGCGCGACCAGCGCTGGGGCGCCCTGCTGCGGGCCCGCGCGCTCGCCGCACTC
>NZ_JAHSQD010000697.1 GCF_020103755.1 Streptomyces sp. LS1784 | reverse complement strand
GCCGGCGGGCCGGGTCTGACGGTGGTCACCCACAACGTGAACGCCGCCAACCCGGACCCGGCCGGCACCGCCCGCGCGCTGCTCGCCGCCGGCCCGGACCTGGTCGCGCTGGAGGAGGTCACCGACGCGGCCCTGCCCGCCTACCGGAGCGTGCTGGACCAGGCGCTGCCCCACCACGCCCGCACCGGCACCGTCGCCCTGTGGAGCCGCTACCCGGTGACGGAGTCCCGGCGGCTGGTCATCGACCCCGGCTGGAACCGCTCCCTGCGGGCCGAGGTCCGCGCGCCGGGCGGGCCGTTGGCGGTGTACGTCGCCCACCTCGCCTCGGTGCGGACCACTGTCACCGGCTTCGCCACCGCCCACCGCGACCGCGACATCACCGCCCTCGCCGGGGCCCTGGACGCCGAACCGCTGCGCCGGGTCGTGCTGCTGGGTGACCTCAACACCGCCGCCGACGACCGCGCCCTCGCCCCGCTGGCCGGCCGTCTCACCCCGGCCCGCGGCGGCTTCGGCTTCAGCTGGCCCGCCGCGCTGCCCCTGGTCCGCATCGACCACGTCCTCACCCGCGGCCTTGCCGCCACCGACACCTGGACCCTGCCCGCCACCCCCAGCGACCACCGCCCGGTGGCGGCGAGGCTGTCGGCGTGACGGTGGGCCTCGGCAGGCGGCTCGGGTCGGCTCTCGGCGTTGGGGGTGCGTGCATGGCAGGGCGGAGGAGTGGGCACCTCCCGGCCGCCAGGCCGGGGGCGCGTCGCGGGCCCGGGACTGACCGACGCGGGCGGGGGCCGAAGAACCGGCGAAGGCCGGCTGACCCACGCGCGTCCCACCGCCCGGGGGCCGAGGCCGGAAGCCGTCCCTTCGGCCCCCGACCCTCTCAAGACCCGTCCCATATCCCCAGACGCTTGAGGCGACGCTGCCGGAGCCGCTCTGACACGGCCGTGAGACCGAAAACAAGCCCCAAAAGCAGCCCGAACACTACAGCGAACAGGGGATCACCGGGTTCCTCCTCACGCGACAGCATCAAGAAGAAGAGCGTGAACGGCACGGCCATGCAAAGGCCCGTGCCTATCGGGTGTCGGGCCGCCCATTTCTGGATCCGCGTCGGACGTTTCTGCCCACCCAGGGCACGATCCACAGCCCAGAAGACATCCCCCAGGGACCGCCGCCAGTTCGCCATGGCAGAAGGATATGGCAGCCGATCGACTGCCCCGCCCAGGATCATGACTGGGCAACGGCCTGACAGACACCGAGATCAGGCAGCGAGGTCATTTCCCGTGATCTGCCGTCAGTTCGCGGGTACGGCGTCCTTCGGTGCGGTGTGCCAGTTGGTGACGACCGGCTTGTCGACCGGGGTGGTGCCGACGGGGACGCTCGCCGGGTTCGGGTCGGGGTTGCCGATGCCGATGATGACGTCGGTGAACTCGACCGCCTGGTTGCCCTTGGTGGTCTTGGCCATGATGCCCGCGTACACGGTCTTGGCGCCGCTCAGGGTGATCGGCTCTCCGGCGGCGTGCTCGAAGGGCGCGGCCTCGATGCCGCCCGAGCCGAACGCGATGACGGGGTGGCCGGCGGGGAGCGTGCAGGTGATGCCCGACTTGGCCTTGGCGCTGATCAGGATGTAACCGCCGGCCTGGGATTCGGCCTTCGCGCCGAAGACCAGGTCGTTGGCGCCGCAGGCCTGGCCGTACCCGCTCTTGTCGGCGGCGGGGGCGGACGGGGCGGCGGAGGACTTGGGGGCGGCGGAGGACTTGGGCGGGGCGGTCTGTGTCGGTGCGGCTCCGGCCGGTGCGGCGGCGGTGGCCGCAGGGCCGGTGGCCGCGGGGCCGGTGGCCGCGGGAGCCGCGTCGCTGTTGTCCGGTCCGCAGGCCGTTGCGGTGGCGGCGATCGCCGCGACGGCGGCGGCGGTGAGGACGAGGCGGCGCGTGCGCATGAGGATCTCCTGCTGTCGTTCGGGCGGTGCGGGTCTGTGATGCGTGACCACCGTACGGGGGGGTCGTTCACGGGCCGGTGCGGGAAATATCCCGATCCTGTCCCAGAGGGCGGAGAAAGCGGACGGGCCGGCTCCCCGAGGGAAGCCGGCCCGTCCGCAGATTCACTGAGGCTATGTCAGGCGAGCAGGTCGGACTGGAGGGTGACGACCTGACGGAAGGGGACGGTCGGGACGCCCGCGGGGTTGGTCATGGTGATGACGGCGAGGATGTCGGAGGCGGAGACGTAGGCGAAGCGGGCGGTGGGGTCGCCCTTGGGGCCGGCTGTGGTGGATTCCATGACGGTGCGGCTGATGCCGTCGACGGTGTCCCAGTCGGAGTGGGAGGTGGTCCTGGTGTCGGGTGCGGCCTTGGGCTGGGCCTTGCCGCGCAGGGCGGTGAAGGCGTCCCAGGACTCCCGGAAGGAGCCGAAGCGCAGCAGCCGGATCTGGGTGCGGGTGCCGTCGGAGGCGGTCCACTCCCGGACGGTGGCCGCACGGCAGGCGTCCGCCAGCAGCAGGGAGCGCATCTTGGCCGCGTCCTGTTGTTCCTCGGCGATCGCGTCGCAGGGCACCCACTGACCGAACTCGGAGACGGGGGCGAGCGCGGTGGCGGAGGCCGAGGGCGTCGGGGAGGCCGTCGGCGAAGCCGAGGGGGTGGGGCCGAGGGTGGGGGCCGGGAAGACGGGCGGGGTCAGGGGGCCGCCCGCCTCCTTGGGGGCGGGCAGCAGCAGGTAGCGCAGGTCCGCCTGGTGCGGGGACCTGCCCTTGCCGTCCGGGGCCTCCTTGCCGGCGGGCAGCGGCGGCAGCGTCAGCGGCGCGAAGGTGTAGCGGCCGTCGCTCGCGGTGGCCAGCCCGGGCAGGTCGGTGCGCTCGGGCGCGGTGACGGCCAGCGCGGTGCCGGTGCCGGCGAGGGCGAACACCAGGGCGGCGCAGCTCCAGCGCACCGCGGCCTTGCGACGGCGGGTGCGGCGGGCCTCCTGCTCCGCGAGGACGGTGGGGTCCGCCGGGGCGGCCGGGTCCTCGGGAACGAGGGGGACGGCGGGGTCCGCGACGGCCTCGGGAACGGGCGGCGGCGGGGTGGCGTGGCCGGTCATACGGAGGCTCCCGGGCGGGCGAGGCGGTCGAGCTGGAAGGTGAAGAGGGCGACGATCTTGTCCTTGGGCAGCGGTGCCACGCCCTCGGCGTTCATGATCACCAGGAGGTCGCCCTCGGCGGCCGAGCACTCCAGGTAGTCGATCGGCGCGGACGGCGGCGCGGGCATCAGGTAGCAGTGCGCCTCGGGGTGGCCCGGGATGGCCGGGCCGATCCGGAACAGGCCGGTGTCGCCGGTGAAGACCGCGGTGTACTCGTTGATCCGCTGCACTTCCTGCTGGTTGAACTGGCGCAGCTTCAGGCTGACCACCAGGTCGTCCCCGGCGGCGCGGTAGGTGCGCACGCCGGTGGCCTTGACGTGCATGCCCTCCCAGTAGGAGCGCATCTTGTCGCGCTTCTCCTTGGGGAGCTGCTGGAGGTCGGCGTCCAGTTCGGCGGACAGCTGCTCGCCGTTCAGCTCGGTGTCGTTGCCGTAGCCGCCGTCGTCCGGGCCCGGTTCGTAGCCGGCCGGGACGGGCAGCAGCAGGTCGCGCAGGGAGCCGAAGTGGCTGCCGTTGGACTTGGCGCCGTACGGCGTGGCGGTCGCGGTGGGCGTGGGAGCGGTGGACGGGGCGGCGGCGGTGGCCGGCGCGGGGTCGTCGTACTGGGTCTTGATGATGCCGACGCCGATGGCCACGCCGACCAGCGCGGCCGCGGCCGTCGCGGCGCCCGCGCGCAGCAGCCGGCGGGAG
>NZ_JAHSQD010000696.1 GCF_020103755.1 Streptomyces sp. LS1784 | reverse complement strand
GGCGCGGGCCCGCCCCCCTGCGCGTCCGACCGGCCGACGGCCGCCACCGGCGCAGCGCGGCCGTCAGGCACGCGGGGCCTGTCCTACCCCCGCAGGCGCTCCGCCTCCGCCCGGTAGCCGGCCGCCCGCTCGGCCTCGCCGAGCTCCTGGTGGAAGTCCGCCAGCGCGTCCAGGACCCGCAGTTCGTCCGCGGCCGAGTGCCGGGCGCGGGCACCGTCGAGGGCGGCCCGGTAGTGCGGCGCGGCCTCCTCCGGCCGACCGGCCGCGCGCAGGGCGGTGGCGAGTTCGAAGGCGGTGCGGGAGGCCATCCGGGCCCGCCGGAGCTCGGTGGCGACCCGGTGCGCCTCGGTGAGCAGGGTGACGGCACGGCCGGGGTCGCCGAGGGCGAGGGCGGCACGGCCGAGCAGGTAGGTCTGGAGCATCGCGCCGTAGGTGTTGCCGATGGCGAGGTGCTCGGCGCGGGCCGCCTCGAAGTCGGGAACGGCGGCGGCCCAGTCGCCCTGGACGGAGGCCAGCTTGCCGCGGAACTCGACTGCGGAGGCGCGGAGCTTGCGCTCCGGCTCGGTGGAGCCGAGCAGTTCGGCGCGGTGGACGGCGCCCCGCAGCTGCTCGGCGGCCTCCTGGTAGCGGCGCTGTTCCCAGAGCGGGCGGGCGAGCTGGCAGCGCATCCGGACGGCGGCGAGCGGGTCCTCGGACCGGTCGGCGCCGGCGACGCCGAGGGTGAAGGCGTCGATCACGTCGGCGTAGTGCTGGTGGTCGAGGAAGTGCGTCCACAGCGGTTCGCACAGGGCGACGGCGTCGGCGTCCAGGCCGTCCTCGTGGGCGATGCGCACGCAGCCGTACAGGGCGAGGTGCTCGCGCTCCAGCCAGTGCAGGGCCTCGTGCGGGGAGGCGAACGACAGGTCGGGCGTCTCGGCGAGCCCCGGCTCGTCGACCGGGGGCCGGGCCACCACCAGGCGCGGACCGGCCGCGACCAGGTCCGCGTGGGCGGCCTGCCGCCGGTACCAGCGGACCAGGCGGCGCCGAGCGGCCGGGACGTCCTCGGCGGAGCCTTGGGACCGCCGCGCGGCATGCCCGCGGATCAGGTCGTGCAGCCCCCGTCCGTCGGGCCGCGACAGCAGCAGTCCGGCCTCGTCCAGTTCCTCCAGTGCGTCCTGCGCGGTCTGTGCGCCGCCGCCCAGCAGGGCCGCGGCCGCCCCGACCGTGACCACCGGCCCCGGGTGGTGCGGCAGCAGCCGGTAGAGCCGGGCCGCCCCGGGGCTCAGGCTCGCGTACGCGGCGTCCCAGACGGCTTCCACCACGGGCACTCCCTCCCGGTCCAGCTCGGCCGTCAACTCCTCCATGAGCCTGCGCAGTTCGCGGTTGCGGTAGCGGCGCACCCAGCGCCCGGCGACGTGCAGCGCGGCGGGCAGCCCGGCGCAGCGGCGGGCGAGTTCGGCGGCGGCCTCGGGGTCTGCGGCGAGCCGGGGGTCGGAGACGGTGGCGCGCAGCAGGCCGGTGGCGTCCTCGCCGTCGAGCGGGCCGAGGGGCAGTTCGACGGCGCGGGTGCCGTCGAGGTCGTGGAGGCGGCCGTGGCTGGTGACGATGACGATGCCGCCGGCCGAGGAGGGCAGCAGTGGCAGCACCTCGGCGCCGCTGCGGGCGTTGTCGAGGACGAGCACCAGGCGCTTGTCCTGGCTGGCGGTCCAGTAGCGGCGGCGCCGGTCGGCGTAGCCGGGCGGGAGCACCGCATCGGGGTCGAGGCCCCGGGTCAGCTCGCCGAGGGCGTCGGCGAGCTCGACGACGCCGTCCCGCCGCAGGTCGTCGAGGTCGAGGTGGAGGATGCCGTCCGGGCAGCGGCCGTGCTCGCGCAGGGAGCGGGCGAGCCGGAAGCCGAGGGCGGTCTTGCCGATGCCGCCCATGCCGCTGAGGGCGACCACCAGCGGGCCGCCGGCCTCGGGCGCCTCGGACGTGGCGGCGAGGACCTGCTCCTGCTCGCCGGTCCGGTCGGCGAAGTGGGGCAGTTCGGGCGGCAGCTGCCAGGGGATTTCGGGCGGCGCCTGCTGGGTCAGGTTCAGTTGCTCGATGGTGTGCGCCTGGATGATGGCGCCGGCGCGCACCTGCCCGTCCACGCGGTTCGTGTTCTCCTTGGCCACCCGTCAACTCTAGGGCCTGCCGGCCGGCCGGACGCGGCTTGACCTCTTTGGGGTTGACCACCCTCCGCGAGAGGTCTATACCAGTGAGGGCCTTCGGCAACTACCCGCCGCCGACGGCCCGTTCGGCCGCCACGCCACCCCCACACCCGGCGCGAGCAGGCCTCCTCCCCCACTGCCGGTTCCTGGAAGGGCTTCCCATGGAACGCGCTCATACCCCACAGCACACCGCACGGCCTCCGCTCGGGCGCCGCGCCGCGCTCGCCGTGGCCGGCACGCTCGGCCTGGTCGCCGGCGGCGTCGCCGCCCTGGCGGGCACCGGTTCCGCCGCCGCGGACACCGACGGCGCCACCACCGCCGGAGGGCTCGGCAGCAACTGGTACGCCTCGGCGCCGTACCTGATGCCCGAGGACAACAGCCCGCCGGACGCCGCCGCCGTCATGGACGCCACCGGTCAGAAGGCCTTCCAGCTGGCGTTCGTCCTGGCCCAGGGCAACAGCTGTTCGCCCGCCTGGGGCGGCACCTCCTCCATCGACACCGACACCACCATGCCGGGCGTCATCCAGACCGTCCGCGGCAAGGGCGGGGACGTCTCGGTGTCGGTCGGCGGGTACGGCGGCACCAAGCTGGGCCAGGTCTGCGGCACCCCCGAGGCGACCGCCGCCGGCTACCAGAAGGTGATCACCAAGTACGGCCTCAAGGCGATCGACTTCGACCTGGAGGAACCGGAGTACGAGAACACCGCGGCCATCCACAACGAGATCGGCGCGGCGAAGATCCTCCAGCAGAACAACCCCGGCCTGTACGTCTCGATCACCACCGCCGGCACCAACGCGGGAACCGGCTGGTTCGGCACCCAGATGCTGGGCGAGGCCAAGTCGCAGGGCTTCACGCCGGACAACTACTCGATCATGCCGTTCGACGGCGGCTTCAACGGCGCCGCGGCGCAGACCGACGCGCTGGTGAAGTTCAACGCGATCCTCCAGACCACCTTCGGCTGGAACGAGGCCACCGCGTACGCCCACGAGGGCGTGTCGCTGATGAACGGCCGCACCGACGCCGCCGAGTACTTCCACCAGTCCGACTTCCAGACCGTGCTGGACTTCGCCACCGCGCACGGCCTGGCCCGGTACACCTACTGGTCGGTCAACCGGGACCGCCAGTGCGCGGGCAACGTCGACCCGGGGCTGTCCGGCTCCTGCTCCAGCGTGGTGCAGAACGACTGGGACTTCACCCGGTACACGGTGAAGTTCGCCGGGGCGACCCCGCCCACCACGACCCCGAGCTCCTCGCCGACCGGCCCGGGCACCCCGGGCGCCTGCACCGCCCCGGCGTGGAGCGCGAGCACCACCTACAACGGCGGCGCCAAGGTCTCGTACAACGGGCACGCCTACCACGCCAAGTGGTGGACGCTGAACGAGGTGCCGAGCGCCAGTGGCCAGTGGGGCGTCTGGGCCGACGACGGGCCCTGCTGACGGAACCTCGTCCCGCTGCGGGCGGGGGCCCGGGGTCTCACGACCCCTGGGCCCCGGCCCGCAGCAGCGCAGTCACTCCCCGGCGAACCGCTCCCGCAGCTCGGCCAGCACCTCCGCCGCCTCCGGCAGCCCGGCCGCCTCGCAGCGCGCGATGCCGGCGGTCAGCCGGGCCACCGCCGCCTCGGTGCG
>NZ_JAHSQD010000695.1 GCF_020103755.1 Streptomyces sp. LS1784 | reverse complement strand
GGGCGCGCCGGTGCCGACGGCGACGGTTCTCGTGCCGAGGCCCGCGCAGGCGCGGCAGATCCCCGGCCGGGGCACCGGGTCGTGGCAGCGGCCGCACTCGGCGTACGGCGTCGGCGGGGGCGCCGGGCGTTCCGGCGGCAGCTTGCGTTGCAGGCGATCCCGGAGGATCGCCGCCGGGGAGTGCATCGGCTGCGGCAGCCCGGGGAGCAGGGCCTGGGCCAACTCGGCCTCGTTGCTGCCCCGTTCCAGCCATCGGGCGACGAGTGGTGCCAGCGTCTGCGCCTCGGCCTCGCCGAGGCGCAGACGCGGTTCGGGCCGGATCACCCGGAACAGCGTGGCCACGGCCGCCCGCGTCCGTTCATCCGGGAGGGTGGGTTCTTGCTCCGGGTCCTTTACGGGAGGGGTGACAGAGCCGCCGGTCCCTCGCCCACCGGAGGCCGGGCGGGGGACAGTCGGTGCCGACTGCGGGGTGTCGAAGACATGGGCCTCGGACCGCACGGTGCCGTTGGACATCCGGACCGTGTCGACGCGGTAGTACCCGGCGTCCTTCAGCTCCTTGAGCGCCCGCCGGACGGCGCCCCGGCCCTGCGGACTGCTGTCCGCCATCTGCCGTCCGTCCTCCCGCCACCCGTCGGGGCGGGAGAGCAGGTCGGCGAGGAGGCCCCGGGCGGTGTAACTGAGCCGACGGTCCTGCAACAGGCCGTTCGGAAGGACGGTGAACGCGCGCGTGTGAACGCTACGATGAATCTGCATCTGGAGTTGCTGCTCCTGGTGCCCGACCCCGGGGTGTTCCAGCACCGCCGGGGTCTCCTATGTTCTGTTGATGATGCGGAAAGTAGCACATCGACTACGAAGAGTGCGAACCGTTGAGCGCGGCGAGCGTCCGCGTACCGTGCCACGGGGCGGTCGACTGACGCGTAGTCGAGGCGGTCAGAACTGCCGAGCGAGTCGATGCGGGCCGAGGAAATAGGACAGGGCGGCGTGCGACGGTCCGTCCGGGACCCCGCCGTTCGTCAGCAGCTTCACCACTTCGCTTTCGGGTACCCACTCCACGCGGGTCGCCTCGGACACGTCCTCGGGGTCGCCGACCCGGGTGCAATCCGTGACGTGGTAGGTGTGGAAGTGGGCGTCGCCGATGCCGGCCATGGCGTCGTACTCGGTCAACAGCTCGACCCGGCCGGGACGCCAACCGGTCTCCTCCTCGACCTCGCGGACGATGGCCGCCGCCGGCTCCTCGCCAGGCTCGGCCCATCCGGCCGGTACCTCCCAGCCCCAGTGGCCGGTGATGAACCGGTGCCGGTAGAGGAGGAGGAACTCGCCGGCCTCGTTGGTGACGACGGCGGTGGTCGAGGCGCGGGGGTAGCGGACGACGTGATGGTCGATCCGGCCGACACCGGGGATCTCGACGTCATCGAGCCAGACCTCGACCCACGGGCTCCCGTAGACTTGCCGACGCCCGAACACCTCCCATTCCACGGGCAGTTCCTCCCTCACGCGCGCACCAGTTGCCTTCCCGACTCTCTCACGCGTGCGGCGAGCTCCCGTACAGGTCTCTCGGCCGACCAGGGCGACAGGGATACCTGGAGCGCCTGGGCGCGCAGGACGATCGGCTGGATGATACTGGCCCGTGCCAGGTCGAGGGCGGAGTGTGCCGTGACACACGCGGCTTCGAAGTCGCCTTGGGCGAGCCGCACCTCGGCGAGGTCGAAGGTGAGGACGGCCCTCCCCTTGAGATCGGCAACTGCCCGGCGGCCGATGGCGGTCTCAAGTAGGTGGCTGGCAGCGTCATGCTCACCAAGGTGTGCGTACGTCTCGCCGGCGAGACCGTCCAGCCGTGGTGCGGTGAAGAAGTCGAGGCCGCCGATCGTGCCGTCCTCCGCGAGGTCGAGGTGATGCGCGGCTTGGTCGAGTGCGGCCAGTGCTGCGCCCCGGTCACCGCCTGCGGCAAGCACGCGAGCGAGATTGGCGGCGATCCAGGCACGACGCCGGGGTGCTGCGGTCTCGCCGTGCACGGCGGCCTGCCGAAGGAGCGTGGCAGCGGTATCGCGCCGCCCGGCTGTGTACTCGACGATGCTCTGCATGGTGAGGAGCCACGCGGTGAGATCATCTGCTTCCCCCTCACCTGCAGCGACGGCGCCGAGGTGGAAGTGCGCTTCACTGCGGCTCCGGTCGCCGAGGTCGTGGTGGGCCAGTCCCAAAAGGCCGGCGATGGCAGCCAGTATCCGTACGCCACGGCGCCGGGCGGTGAGGGACTGCGGGCGAGCGAGCAGCTCGTGTACGCCGGCCAGTTGCCGTTGAAGGATGGGCACGGACTCGGTGGGTACGGTCGACGGGTAGCGGTAGGCCACATCGGCGACAGCCGCTTCCAGGTGTGTCAGGGCGGCGTCGGACGTGGTGGATCGGGACAGCATGTCAAGGACTTGCCAGGTCTAGGGTGCGGTGGCCGGCTGGTAGCCGGCGGGGCCGGTCGCCGCCTCCCATGACCGGTCGGCCAGGCCGAGCATCCAGCCGGGGACGTGCAGGCCGTCGGCAATCCGCTCGATCACATCCATGCTGGAGACTTCCCGCGGCCCGCTCGTGATCTCCGTGACACGGCTGGTCGAGAGGCCGGTGCGCCGGGCAATCTGAGCCGGCCCGATACCTGCCTGCCTCGCGATGGCCCGGAAAACGGGACCGATCTGCCTGCTCGCGCATGCCGCCACGAAAGTCGGGTCGGTCAGCAGTCGTTCGGGGAGCGGTTCCGGCGCGGGCAAGCGGGCCTCCCTGGGCGATGGTGCCACGAGGGTGCCGGCCGTGGTGACTACACGAAGGCTCCACGGTGGGTACTCACCGTGACCCTGGTGGCAGTCCCGGCAATGCTCGATGCTCTATCCGTGACCATGCGTCAGCACCCAGCGCGGCGGCGAGGATGTCGTCTTGGTCTCGGTTGGCCGCTCTGTCGCCCTCTAACGCACTCCCCTCCGCCCCTTGAGGTGCTCCCCCATGCTCAAGACCCACCAGCCGCCCCGGACGTTCGTCGCGCGCCTCGACTCGCGGGCTGAATCCACGCCCCTCGCGCGGTACTTGCTTCGGGCCTACCTCTCCGGCTTGCCCTCCGGGGACCGCTACCGCGATACCGCCGAGCTGCTGCTGGGCGAGCTGTTCGCCAACGCCGTCCAGCACTCCGACGCGCCCGCCGACCGCCACATCGAGGTCCGCTTCGCCCTCGTAGACTCCCACCTGCGCCTCGAAGTCCACGACGCCGGCACCACCCGCCCCTCCCTCCGTATCGCCGCCCCGGACGACGAGCACGGGCGCGGCCTGTTCCTCGTCGACGAGCTCGCCGAACGCTGGGGCTGCGCCTCCCGGCCCTGCGGCATCGGCAAGTTCGTCTGGGCCCTCGTCGCCCCTGCCACCACCCTCGCCTGAAAGCCCGATCCCCGATGCACCTCGCCACCCTCGCCCGCCACACCCTCTCCCGTGGCGCCACCCCGGCCGCGACCTACGCCCTGATCGCCCGCCTGGGCCACCGCCCCCTGCCCGTCGCCCGCGGACCGAGAGGGCGAGATGACCACCACCCGGCGTACGGGAGGCCGGCCAACGTCGAGCCGCACAGCGCGTCGTGCACGTCCGCGCGGGGGTAGCCGGACGACACTGCATCAGTTCCGACCGCCTCCAGCATGGCGCTATCCCTCCTCCCACTTCTGCGTAGGAAGTCGGCCAGGCCGACTTCCTACGCAGAAGTGGCAGCGCACGATGCCGTCTCCGCTTCGGCAAGGCCGAAGCGGAGACGGACGGTGAGGCGAAGTGAGGGCTGCTCGGCGGTG
>NZ_JAHSQD010000694.1 GCF_020103755.1 Streptomyces sp. LS1784 | reverse complement strand
GGGGCCGGAGCGGCGGCGGGCGCGGCCTCGGCGGCCGGGGCCGGAGCGGCGGCCGGGGCACCCGAGCCGTCGTCGATGATCGCCAGCTCGGCGCCGACCTCGACGGTCTCGTCCTCGCCGACCTTGATCGAGGAGAGGATGCCGGAGGCCGGGGCCGGGATCTCGGTGTCGACCTTGTCGGTCGACACCTCCAGCAGCGGCTCGTCGACCTCGACACGCTCACCCTCGGCCTTCAGCCAGCGGGTGACGGTGCCCTCGGAAACGCTCTCGCCCAGCGCGGGCAGTGTTACTGAGACCGCCATGGTTTCAGCGACTCCTATCAAGTCTTGCGTACGGGAAGTACCGGGAAAGGGGGTGGGGCGTGATCAGTCGTGCGCGTGCAGCGGCTTGCCGGCCAGCGCCAGGTGCGCCTCGCCCAGGGCCTCGGACTGGGTCGGGTGCGCGTGGATGAGCTGCGCGACCTCGGCCGGCAGAGCCTCCCAGTTGTAGATCAGCTGGGCCTCGCCGACCTGCTCGCCCATGCGGGCGCCGACCATGTGGACGCCGACCACGGCGCCGTCCTTGACCTGGACGAGCTTGATCTCGCCGGCGGTCTTCAGGATCTTGCTCTTGCCGTTGCCGGCCAGGTTGTACTTCAGGGTGACGACCTTCTCCTTGCCGTACAGCTCGACGGCCTTGGCCTCGGAGATGCCGACGGAGGCCACCTCGGGGTTGGAGTAGGTCACGCGCGGGACGCCGTCGTAGTCGATCGGCATCGGCTTGAGGCCGGCCAGGCGCTCGGCGACCAGGATGCCCTCGGCGAAGCCGACGTGGGCCAGCTGGAGGGTCGGGGCGAGGTCGCCGACGGCGGAGATGGTGGGCACGTTGGTGCGCATGTACTCGTCGACCAGGACGTAGCCGCGGTCCATCGCGACGCCGTTCTCCTCGTAGCCGAGGCCGGCCGAGACCGGGCCACGGCCGATGGCGACGAGCAGCAGGTCGGCGTCGATCTGCTTGCCGTTCTCGGTGGAGACGCGGACACCGGTCTCGGTGTACTCGACGCCCGAGAAGCGGGCCTTCAGCTCGAACTTGATGCCGCGCTTGCGGAACGCGCGCTCCAGCAGCTTGGAGGAGTTCTCGTCCTCAAGCGGGACGAGGTGCGGCAGCGCCTCGACGATGGTGACCTCGACGCCGAAGGACTTCCAGACCGAGGCGAACTCGACGCCGATCACGCCGCCGCCGAGGATGACGGCCGACTTCGGGATGCGGTCGAGCTTGAGGGCGTGGTCCGAGGAGATCACGCGGTTGCCGTCGATCTCCAGGCCCGGGATCGAGCGCGGCACGGAGCCGGTGGCCAGAACGATGTGGCGGCCTTCGATGCGCTGGCCGTTGACGTCCACCGAGGTCTGCGAGGAGAGCTTGCCCTCGCCCTGGATGAAGGTGACCTTGCGGGACGCCACCAGGCCCTGAAGGCCCTTGTACAGGCCGGCGATGACGTCGTCCTTGTACTTGTGGACGCCGTTGATGTCGATGCCCTGGAAGGTGGCCAGCACGCCGAACTCGGCGGCCTCCTTCGTCTCGTCCGCGATCTCCGCGGCGTGCAGCAGCGCCTTGGTCGGGATGCAGCCGCGGTGCAGGCAGGTGCCGCCCAGCTCACCCTTCTCGACCAGGGCAACGCTCAGGCCCAGCTGAGCGGCGCGGAGCGCCGCGGCGTAACCGCCGCTTCCGCCTCCGAGAATGACTACGTCGAAAACGGTGCTGGCGTCGTTCGCCACGTCACGTCCTCCATGCATGGGGTGGGTCGCCGGGCCGGTCGCGGTCCGGTGGGTCGGAAGCCTTTGTGGGGCGCCCAGTCGTGCCGGAAATACATCTTCGCACTTGTTCACGGTGGCTGATGTCCGGGTCCGCCCCGGGGGTGGCCCGCAGAGTGGTCACCGGGGCGGGAATGCCTCCAACGGAAGGGCATCATCGCAGCTCAGCGCGGTGTTGACAGCCGCCGGACGGGCGTCGTCCGCGCCGCTCGCCGCGGCTTCTTCCGCAGTGTGGAACAAAGTTTCGCCCGCAGCGAACAGGGGTGCGCCGCGGCGCCCCGGCCTACCCGCAGGTAACCGGCCGGAACGCCGACGGGGCCCGGCGCACGCGCGCCGGGCCCCGTCGCAGCGGGTCCTGGATCAGGAGTCCTGGATCGGAGCGTCCTCGATCAGGGGTGCCTGGGTCAGGCCTTGCCGTTCGCCTTCTGCTCGGCGAAGCGGACCAGGGTGCGCACCGCGCTCGCGGTGCCGCCCTTCGGGGTGTAGCCGTACGGCGCGCCCTCGTGGAACGCCGGACCGGCGATGTCCAGGTGCGCCCAGTCGGTGCCCTCGGCCACGAACTCCTTCAGGAACAGACCGGCCACCAGGCCGCCGCCCATCCGCTCGCCCATGTTGGCCAGGTCGGCGATGGTCGACTCGGTGAAGCCCTTGCGCAGCTCGGCCGGCAGCGGCATCGGCCAGGACTGCTCGCCCACCTCGCCGGCCAGGGCGTGCAGGTTGTCGCGCAGCTCGTCGTCGTTGGCCATCACGCCGAAGGTGCGGGTGCCCAGGGCCAGCACCATGGCGCCGGTCAGGGTCGCCACGTCGACGATGACGTCCGGGTTCTCCTCGCCGGCCCGCACGATCGCGTCGGCCAGGACCAGGCGGCCCTCGGCGTCCGTGTTCAGGACCTCGACGGTCTTGCCGCCGTACATCTTCAGCACGTCGCCCGGGCGGGTCGCGGAGCCGGACGGCATGTTCTCGGCCAGCGCCAGCCAGGCGGTCACGTTGACGACCAGGCCCAGGCGCTTGGCGGCCACCACGGCGGCGAACACGGCGGCGGCGCCGGCCATGTCGCACTTCATGGTCTCGTTGTGGCCGGCCGGCTTCAGCGAGATGCCGCCCGAGTCGTAGGTGATGCCCTTGCCGACGAACGCCACGGTGGCCTTGGCCTTCGGGTGGGTGTAGGCCACCTTCACCAGGCGGGGCGGGTTCGCCGAGCCGCCGCCGACGCCCAGCAGGCCGCCGAAGCCGCCCTTGGCCAGCGCCTTCTCGTCCAGCACCTCGACCTTGAGGCCGTGCTCCTTGCCGGCCGCCTGGGCGATCGCGGCGAAGCTCTTCGGGTTCAGGTCGTTCGGCGCGGTGTTGACCAGGTCGCGGGCCCGGTTCATCTCCTCGCCGATCGCGGTGGCGCGCTCCACGGCGGCCTTGGCGTCCTTGCTGCCCTTGCGGGCGGCCAGCAGGACCAGCTCGCCGACCGGCTCCTTGCCGTTGCCGTTGGCCTTGTACGTGCCGAAGGCGTACGAGCCGAGCAGACCGCCCAGCGCGACCGCCTCGACGTCCTCCGGGGACTCGGCCGGCAGCGCCAGCGCGGCCTTCTTGGCACCGGCCAGGGTGCGGGCGGCGACACCGGCGGCGCGGCGCAGCGCCTCCGGCTCGTAGCCGTCCTCGGCGGCCTCGCCCAGGCCGACCGCGAGCACGAACGCGGCCTTCAGGCCGGCGGGGGAGGGGACCTTGACGGCCTCGCCCTCGGCGCCGGTCGCGCCCAGGGTGCTGAGGACCTCGGCCAGCTTGCCCTCGAACGCCTCGTTCACGGCCTCGGTGCCGGGGGCCAGCACGATGCCCTTCGGGCCCTTCGCGACACCGACCACCAGGGCGTCCGCGCGCAGGGAGGCGGCGGAGGAGGTGCTCACAGACAATGCAGTCACGTAATGCGTCCTGTTCTTTCGCGGTCCACGGCCGGCCGCGGCGAGGCTGCCGCACCGGCGCAGCCCGCCGTCGCAGGCCGTCCGTCGGCGGGCCTCCGGGGTCCGGGCCCCCTGGCGCG
>NZ_JAHSQD010000693.1 GCF_020103755.1 Streptomyces sp. LS1784 | reverse complement strand
CTCGCCGGTGGCGGGTGCCGGGCCCGCGCGTCGCGGCCGCGGGCGGCGCGGAGTGTGGCCGCCGTGACCTTCTGTGGTGCAAAGTCGGACCGCCGGATGAATCTGGTGCAGGGGGAGTGCAGAGTCACGCCCCTGGGTATGTTGACATGCCGAAGTCAAATGACGACCCGGGAGGCGTGATGGCCCCGTTCCGAAGTGTCGCCCAGTTCGGGGTGGTGCTGGCCGTCATGGGGGCCGCGCTCGGGCCGGTGCCGCTCGGCTCGCCCGCCCCGCCGCACGGTGCCCCGAGCGAGAGGAGCGCGGCGATGGCCGGCCAGGAGCAGGAGGACTCCCGGGTGCTCGCCGGGCGGCGCATCGTCCTGTCGTACTCCGGTCCGACACCGCCGGCCGGGGTGCTCCGGACGCTCCGGGAGGGGCGGGCGGCCGGGGTGATCCTGTTCGGCGAGAACGTCACCAGTCCGGAGCAACTCGCCGAGGCGGTCGCCGAGTTGAAGCAGGCGGCGGCCGAGGCACCGCATCCGCGCACCCTGCTGCTGATGACCGACCAGGAGGGCGGCAAGGTCCGCCGGCTGCCCGGTGCGCCCGAACTCTCCGCCCGCCGCGTCGGACTGGCGGCGGACCCGGTCGCCGCGGCGACGGACTCCGGGGCCGGCGCCGCCCGGACCCTCGCCGACGCCGGGCTGAACCTCAACCTCGCCCCGGTGCTCGACGTCTACGACAAGCCGGACAACTTCATCGACCACCCCGAACGCTCCTACGGCCAGGACCCTGCCACGGTGGCGCAGCTGGGCAGTGCCTTCCTCACCGCCCAACAGGGTCTCGGCGTGGCCGCGACCGCCAAGCACTTCCCCGGTCTCGGGGCCGCGCCCCGGGGTGCGAACACCGACGAGCGCCCGGTCACCCTGAACGTCCCGCTGTCGCAGCTCCGTGCCCGCGGCGAGGCCCCGTAC
This sequence comes from Streptomyces sp. LS1784, assembly GCF_020103755.1. Taxonomy (GTDB): domain Bacteria; phylum Actinomycetota; class Actinomycetes; order Streptomycetales; family Streptomycetaceae; genus Kitasatospora. The sequence continues at coordinate 2,881 of NZ_JAHSQD010000693.1, read as the reverse complement.
CGGGCCGCCATCGCGGCGGGCGTGCGGCTGGTGATGACCTCCTGGGCGGTCTACCCGGCGCTGGACCCGGACCGCCCGGCCGGGTTCTCGCCCGCGATCGTCCAGGGCGAGCTGCGCGGCCGGCTCGGTTTCCAGGGCGTGACCGTCACTGACGCCCTGGAGGCCGAGGCGCTCGCCCCGTACGGCGGTGCCGGCGACCGCGCGCTGGCCGCCGCCCAGGCGGGGATGGACCTGCTGCTCTGCTCCGCCCGGGACCCGCAGCAGGCCGAGGACGCCACCGAGGCGCTGGCCGCCGCCCTGGACGACGGCCGCCTGGACCGACACGCCTTCGCCGACGCGGTGGCCCGGGTCGACGCCCTGCGGGGCTCACTGGGCTGAGCCGCGGCGGCCTGCCGGCGCCTCCGGCAGCGGCGCCGCGGGTGCGTCCGGGCGGTGGTTCGGGTGCGGTTCACCCGGGCTCAACTCGGGCGTTGCCTGAGAAGGTGGACCCGTTCGGCTCTTCGAGGGTGATTGCGCCATTGAGGATCTGGTTTCGGACGAGGGTTCGGTTCGAAGGCCAAATCGGGGTCAGAGCATCGGAATCGCATGGCAAAGTTCCTGTCGTGCGCCTGTGAAATGTCATATGTGCCACATCACCTGTCCCTGTCCGTCCTCGTTCCCTTCAAGGAGGAACCCATGAACCGGATCACCCGGATCGCCGCCGGCGCCGTCGGCGCCGCCGCCCTGCTCTCGGCCCCCGTCCCCGCGTTCGCCGCGGCCCCGGCCGCTGCCACCACCGCCACCACCGTCACCACCTGCGGGTACCAGAGCCTCCAGGCCGGCCTGGCCACCTATGCCTGCGCCGACGTGACCGGTGACAGCGTCGCGATCTACGGGAAGATCGGCCTGGCCGGCCCGCCGTCCCCGGGCACCCCGTGGCCGCCGGCGCCGAAGGAGCTGGTGACCCACCTGTCGGCCAACGTGGCCGGTGGGGCTTCGCTCGGCACGGTGAGCGGCCGCACCGTGTTCCAGGTGTCCACGGTGCGGGTCGACGGCATCTCGGCCACCGTGCCGTGCGGGTCGACCGTGCATGTGTCCTTCGACGTCGAGGGGTTCTGGAGCGGCCAGGTGCCGGCCACGGTGGATGTGCCTGTAGTCTGCTGACGACACGTCATCGTGACTGCCGGGCCCGGGAGTTGGCAGCATCCCGGGCCCGGCGTCCGCATGCCCCGGCCGGGGTGCGACCGCACGGCGGATCGCCCGGCCGGGGCATGCCGGGTTTCGGCGCGCCGAGGCGACGCACTGTGACGACTTGAAGAAATCTTCATCTGTCGCGATGATGCCTACCGGCCGCGGCATCGATCCCCGCCCGGCCGGACGACCATCGAGCCGGACCAGAGGGAGAGAGCGGACGATGCCGGTACCGCTGTACCAGGCCAAGGCGGAGTTCTTCCGCACCCTCGGCCACCCCGTGCGGATCCGGGTCCTGGAGCTGCTCCAGGACGGCCCCCGGCCGGTGCGCGAGCTGCTGGCGGAGATCGAGGTCGAGCCGTCCAACCTCTCCCAGCAGCTCGCGGTGCTGCGCCGCACCCAGCTGGTCACGGCGACCCGTGAGGGCAACACCGTGGTGTACGCGCTCAGCACTCCGGACGTCGCCGAGCTGCTGTGCGCGGCCCGGCGGATCCTGACCGAACTGATCACCGACCAGGGCGCGCTGCTCACCGAGCTGCGCGCCTCCGGCGGTCGGTCCCGCTGAGCCGCGCCCGGCCCGTCCGCCCGATCCGAGGAGAAGCACCACCATGAGCGAGAGCACGAGCGACGACGGTACGAGCGAGGAGAAGCGGCGCCGCAAGGCGATGCTGATCCGCGCGGGCATCTACATCTTCGCCACGCACCTGTTCGCCGGTTTCGTGCTGCTGCTGTTCGCGCTCGGCGGCCGGAAGTAGCGCGGCAAGGACGGGCGGCTCACCGGCGCGGCCCGCGGTCCGGCACCAGGTAGCGATCGCTGGTGCTGGTCCAGGCCTGCACGCCGGCGACCAGCTCCCTGGTGCCGTCCAGGTACCAGCGCCCGGCCGGGTGGCGGTGCAGCAGTTCGCGGCGCAGTTCCTCGCTCTCCTGCCGCAGCCGCACCACCCGGGTGCGCACCGCGTGGACCGCCCGGCCGCGGGTGCAGCCGTGGGCCCGCTGGAGGGTGAGAACGGTGTTGAACGCGGCCCCGGCCTGCCGCTCCTCGCGCTTCAGTGAGTAGAGGTCGTTGATCAGTGTGGCGGCGTCGGCGGTGTTGGCGCGCAGCCGGTGCAGCGCGGGCTCCGCGTGCATCGCGGCCGGGGCGTCGGCGCCGTGGACCCGTTCCAGTATGTTCATGAACGGGTAGAGGCAACTGCCGTGGCGGCGCAGCCGCATGGTGTCGGTCAGGTCGAGGCCGAGGGCGGGCACGGTGCCACGGGAGCGGTGGTCGGCCTCGGCGGGGAAGGTGGCCAGGCAGGCCCGCCACTCCCGGGCCGCCCGGGCGCGCCACTCGGGGGACATCGACGCGGTCTGCCGCTTCCACAACTCCCGCCAGGAGAGCAGGAGTCGGCTTTCGGAGGGGATCGTGCCGCGGGCTCCGTCGAGGACCGCGATCAGCGGGTCGACCAGGGCGCGGGCCTCGGCGGGGTGGCGGCCGGGCGAGCCGTCGAAGCAGTCGTCCAGGATGGTGAACCAGCCCAGCACGTCCACCAGGAGGTCGAGTTCGGCGCCCCGGGCGCGGGGGAAGGCGTGGCCGATCAGCTCGTGCAGCGCGTAGGCGCGGTAGCGGGGCAGCTCCGCCGGGGTGAGCAGGCCGCGGCGGAGCGCCCAGTCGGCGTGCCGGTCGGCGGCGAGGCGCAGGTCACGGGGCGGGCGGGGGCCCGCCTCGGCGGTG
>NZ_JAHSQD010000692.1 GCF_020103755.1 Streptomyces sp. LS1784 | reverse complement strand
CGTTCGCCTCCGCGATCCGCAGCGCCTGCTCCACGCCGTACTCGTCCAGCTCCGACAGGAGGCCGTCCACGCCCTCCCGGTCGGTGGTGTGGTCGTCCGCGAAACGACGGTCACCCGTCGCGTCCGGCACGTGCTTCACACAGACAACGATCCTCAAGCTCACGGCCTTGTCTCCTGTACTGGTCTCGTCCGGCGGCTGCGGCGGTGCAAGCGGGCGCGAACACGGCACGCACCCGCTCCGGGCAGCGAATTCCCGTGCCGGTCCGGAACTTCCTGGCAGCATACTCGCCGGTAGCGCAGCGGTCACTACTGGCCAGTAGCTTATGCCGTGCGGCTGCTCCGCCGCCTGCGCCCATCCTGCCCCAGCCCGAGGCCGACTCCACCCGAGGGGGCGGAACTCGTGCGGCCGGATTGCTCACACCACGCGACCGAGCGCCGCGATCACGTCCACTCTGCGCGGCTGCCCCGCCGCCCGCCGCACCACCCGGCCCTCCCCGTCCAGCACCAGGACGGTCGGCGTCCGCCGGACCTCCAGCCGGCGGACCAGCTCCAGCCGCTCCTCTGCGTCCACCTCGACGTGCTCGACCCCGTCGACCATCCCGGCCACCTCGGAGAGCACCCGCCGGGTGGCGCGGCAGGGCTGGCAGAAGGCCGTCGAGAACTGCACCAGCGTCGCCCGCGCGCCGAGCGGCCCGCCCAACTCGGCCTCCGACAGCCGTTCCGCCCCGTCCTCGGCGCTCACTCCCAGCCTCCCGTCACCCCCGGCCCGCAGCGGACCGGGCCCGGCCGCCGTCGAAGCACGACAACGCGGGCCGCCGGCCCGCTCGTCCCTCCAGTCTGCGGCAGCGCCCGCGGCGCCCGAAACACGGTCGACCGCCGGGGTCGGCCTGCGCACCGGCAACTGCGCGCTCCTTGCCGCCCAGACACTCGTCTTCGCCCTCGGTGCGTTCGGCGGTCTGCGCCTGGCTCCGTACGTCCGACTGCGCGCCCAGGGCCGCCTCACCGTCGGCGCCTGATACCGACGACACCGGGCAACGGAAAAGTTCCCGTGGGAATTCATCACGGAGATCACACCGCCAACAGTCGCCTGACCGCACGGCTCAGGTGACAGCAGGCACTCGTTCGGGGGATCATCTCCGTGAATCACCCGTGACCGCCGCGGAGTGCCGTGCTCCGGTCGGCACCGCCCGCACAACGGAGCGGGTACCCGCCGAACCGGGCTCCGGCCCGTGGAAGTCAGGACTGACCGTGGCAGAGTTCGTGTACCCGCCGGTGATCGGCGCCGCACTCACCGCCTTCCGCGCTCTCGACGCGCGGATCAAGATCGTGGGCGCCGAACACATCCCCGCCAGGGGGGGAGCGGTACTGGTCAGCAACCACATCAGCTACCTCGACTTCCTCTTCGCGGGCCTCGGCGCGTACCGCGGCGGCAAGCGCAAGACCCGCTTCATGGCCAAGGACGACGTCTTCAAGCACCGGATCTCCGGCCCGCTGATGCGCGGCATGAAGCACATCCCGGTGGACCGCACCGACGGCCAGCCCGCGTACGAGGCCGCCGTGCGCGCCCTCAAGGCCGGCGAGGTGGTCGGGGTGTTCCCCGAGGCCACCATCAGCCGCTCCTTCATGCTGAAGAAGTTCAAGACCGGCGCCGCCCGGATGGCCGCCGACTCGGGCGCCCCGCTGCTGCCCGTCGTGCTCTGGGGCACCCAGCAGCTCTGGACCAAGGGCCGCCCGAAGACCCTCACCAAGCGGCACGTCCCGGTCACCATCATGATCGGCGAACCGATTCACCTCGGGCCGAACGACAAGCCGGTGATGGTCACCCGACGGCTGCGCGCCGCCATGAGCGAGATGCTCGACCAGGCCCAGCGCGAGTACCCCGGCAAGCCCTCCGGCCCGGACGACGCCTGGTGGCTGCCCGCCCACCTCGGCGGCACCGCGCCCACCCTGGAGGTCGCCGAGGCCGAGGACGAGGCGGAAGCCCTCGCGAAGGCCGAGCGCCGCGCCGCCCGGGGCTGATCCCCCTCTCCGCCTCCGTCCTCCCATTTCCGCCTCCAGCCCGCGTCTACTCCGTGCGACCGACCGAACGCGGTCCGTCGCGTGTCGCCCGGCCGCCGAAGCTCCCCGTCTGACACAGTGACAGCTCCTTTCAGGGGCCTTCGTCCTGAATCCGCGGCGGGGGCACACGTCGGAACGGTCGAAAGGCTCGGAGGCGGAGATGGCAAGGATCACCACCGGCACACGACAGTCAGCCACGGGCAGAGCCCGCACTCGCGCGAGCGCCGGTGCGGGCCTTCTGCTTCTGGGCACCCTGCTCACCGGCTGCGGGGCCCAACCCGGGGAGATCCCACTCTCGGAGATCCGGCCGGAGACCCCTACCGCCACCCCCGCGGCGACACCCGACCTGGTCGACGCTGCCGTCGGATCGCCCGCGGCCGCCGTGCACAACGGGCTGATCGTCAGCCGCGCCTACACCGACGCCTCCCGCACCAGCAGCGCGATCGTCACCCTCTCCCCCGACGGCAGCGGCCAGCGCCAGGTCACCCAGCCGCCGGCCCGCGCACTCGACGACCGCCCGGACTGGTCACCCGACGGCACCACCATCGCCTTCGACCGCACCGACCCTCAGAACGGCACCGCCCGACTCTGGACCGTCCCCACCGCCGGTGGCCCCGAGCACCAGGTCAGCCAGCTGTGCGACGGCGGCACCGCCGACTGCACCAACGAGGACGAACGCGCCCCCGCCTTCTCCCCGGACGGCAAGCAGGTCGCCTTCAGCCGCTCCTGGGGCGCCCTGGACTCGTCCGGCAGCCACCAGGTCCAGTACTCGGACCTCTATCTGATGAGCCCCGAGGGCACCGACGTCCAGCGGCTCACCTTCCTCACCAACGACAAGCCTTACTCCGGAGCAGTCAGCAACCCCAGCTGGTCCCCCGACGGCAAGCAGCTCACCTTCGAGTACCGCACCAGCGCCACCGGGCAGCCCGCCAACAGCCGCGCCATCTACGTCGTGAGCGCGGACGGCACCGGGCTGCGGCAGCTCACCCCCTGGGAACTGCGCGCCGGCGACCGTGCGGACTGGTCCCCCGACGGCACCCGGATCCTCTTCACCACCTACCCGGCCGGCCCCGACAACGCCCCCGGCGGCGGCATCTACACCATCCACCCCGACGGCAGCGCCATGGGAGCCCTCACCCCCGCGCCCTCGAACACCTTCTACGGCACAGCCGCCTACGCGCCCGACGGCAACTCCATCGTCTTCGCCCAGGCCCCCGCGGGCGCGGGCACCGACCTCTACAGCATGCGGTCCGACGGTACGGGCGTCGCCCGTCTCACCAACAGCGCGGACAGGTGGCTCAGCCGACCGGCCTGGGGGACGGCGGAGGCCACGGCCGCTCCCACCGATCCGGATCAGGCACCGGGTCAGGCGTCGGAGCAGCCACCGGCTCAGGCACCGGACCAGCCATCGGACCAGGCACCGGACCAGGCACCGGACCAGCCATCGGACCAGGCACCGGACCAGGCACCGGACCAGGCACCGGACCAGCCATCGGATCAGCCATCGGATCAGGCACCCCAGGCTCCCCAAACGCCGCCGACTGATACCCAGCAGCCGGCCGCGGCCCAGGGACAGGCCTCCACCGACCAGCCGCAGCCTGGGACGGAATCCGAAGCCGAATCCGACGCCGAGTCCGACGAATAGATCGTTCAGCTCCGGAAATGCGAAGAACCCCCATCCGGGACCCGGATGGGGGTTCTTTCTGAAGAATTGTTCGGCGGCGTCCTACTCTCCCACAGGGTCCCCCCTGCAGTACCATCGGCGCTGTAAGGCTTAGCTTCC
>NZ_JAHSQD010000691.1 GCF_020103755.1 Streptomyces sp. LS1784 | reverse complement strand
GCGGGCGGCGGTGTGGGCGCCTGCCCGACCGGCGGCACGCCCCCCTGCGCGCCCAACCCGGAGACCGGACCGGCACCCGGTAGGGAAGCGGCGACCGGAGCGGGAGCGGCCGGGGGCGCCGGCGGCGGCTCGTACAGCGCGGCAGGACCGGGCGGGTGCTCCTCGGTCAGGAGTCGCGGGGGCGGTACGGCGTCCCAGGGACCCGAGTCGGCTGCCGGGTCGGGACCTCCGGAAACCGCTGTCGTCTCCGCCATCTCCTGGTCACCGCCCCGCCCCGCCGCTCCCGCGGCGTCTGATGCCCTTGCCTGCATGGTGCCTGCCACCACACTCCGTGCGCGCCACCCTACGAGATCCCGGCTCACCCGTTCCAGGCCGGGTGGCCGATCGGCGCGCCGGACCACCCGCCCCGCCCGGCTAAGGTGCCGTCATGGTCGATACCGATCGTCCCTTGCTGTTCCTCGACGTGGACGGCCCCCTCATCCCCTTCGGCGATCCGCCCCGCGGCGGCTACCCCACCTACCGCAGCCCGCACGTCCCGCCCGGCACGACGCCGGGCGGGAACCCGCTGATCACCCGTGTGGACCCGGAGTTGGGGCGGCGACTGCTGGGCCTGCCGGGCGAGCCGGTGTGGGCCACCACCTGGCTGGAGGACGCCAACGAGTGCCTCGCGCCCTGGCTCGGCCTGCCCCGACTGCCCGTCGTGGACTGGCCGGTGGACGACCCGGATGCCACGGGAGAGCCGGACGGCGTGCACTGGAAGACCCGTGCGCTGGTCGAATGGGCCGCCGGACGGCCGTTCGCCTGGGTGGACGACGAGATCACCGAGGCCGACCGCCGCTGGACCGCCGCCCACTCCCCCACCCGTACCCTGCTTCACCGGGTGGACCCCCGATGCGGGCTCACCGAGGCGGACTTCACCGCCCTGGACACCTGGCTGCGGACGGCCTGACCAGCCGCCGGTCCCCGCCCCCCGGCGGCCGCCCGATGCGCCGACGACATCCGTACGGGATTCCCACACGGCCGTCACATTCACCGTCGGCCCGTCAACCCGACTGCCCGGCCACCCCTGTGGGAGTGGCCGGGCGGTCGGCGGTCCGTGTCAGGAACCCGCGAGCAGGTCCCGCAGCAGGGCGACGGTGTCGGCGTCCAGGTCCCGGCCGGTACGGCGGCTGAGCGCGTCCAAGCGGTTGACGGCACGCAGGAGTTGGTCCCGGGCGCCGGCCGAGGCGTAGGCGTAGAAGAGGTCCCGGTGCAGCAGTTCGACGTCCGGCGCGACGGCGAGGCCGCGGAAGACGGCGGCCTCGGCGCTGCGGTGGTCGCCGTACTGCAGGCGGCGGGCGGCCAGTTCGTGGGCCGTGTCGACGATCGCCGCGATCATGTCCTGCCGCTCGGCCTCGGCCCAGCCGTACGAGGCCGGCGGGGCCTCCGCGAACGGTGCGCCGCGGACCAGGGCCAGCGCATGGGCGAGGGCCGCGTCGGCAGTGGCACTGGTACTGCGCATGCCGCGCCGGTAGAGGCTGCGGAACTCGTCCCAGTCGCAGGTGACCGCCGGAGCGAAGGAGTAGCCCTCGGTGCCCTCGGTGGGCAGGAAGGCGCGCCCCTCCGGCGAGGTACCGAACCAGGCGGCCAGGTCGGCGAGTTTGGCCGGCAGCGGGCTCTTGGCGTCGGCCGCGGTGGGGTGCGGGTCGAGGTGCGCCGCACCGGGGTGCAGGTCGTGGTCGAGCGCGTGGTGGTCGGAACCCGGGCGCAGTGCCAGGTAGACGGCCAGCTCGGTGAGCCGTGGCAGTGCGCCGGGTGAGGCGGTGCCGAGGACTCCCGCGACGTCCACCGGGCCGAGCAGCCGGATCCGAGGGGCGTTGCGGGGGGCGTGCGCCTCCGGGGAGCGGAGGATCGCGAGCAGGTCGTCGCTGTCGCTGCGGCCTGGCGCGGTCCGGGCGACCGGGGCGACGGCTGCGGGGCCGGGTTCGAGCGCGGCGGGGCCGGGCTCGACGACGGGCTCGGGTTCCTCCGCGCCGATGGCATCCGCGGTGTCGACGGTCTCCGCGGTCCCGGCCGGCCCGCTCCCGACGACGGCGGCGGGTTCGGGAGCGGGCTCCGGAGCGGGCTCGGCCGACGGGGACGGATCCTCGACCGTCTTCGAGACGGTCGGCTCCGCCTCGGCCGGCCCCGCCACGACGGGCTGCGGTACGACGGGCTGCGGCACGACCGGCTGAACGGCGAGCACGACCGTCGCCGTGGACTCCGAGGAGCTGTCCCCCGGCTCGGCCGCTCCCTCGCCCTCCGGCAGGCCGGGCCGCCGCAGGTCCCGGGTGGTCTCGTCGGCGGCCGCCTGCCGCCCCTGTCCGTTGACGACGAACCGTGCCGGACCGGCCGGAACCGGTAGGACGGCAGGAGCCGGAGCAGGAGCAGGCGTCACCGGATCGGTGCCCGCGAACGGGCTGGCCCCGGTGCCGATGACCCGGGCGAGCAACCGGGGGCCGGCGGCCGCGTCCGCGCCCTCCTCCGCCGCACCTGCCGAAGCCCCGCCGACCGAAGCCCTGCCCGCCAGGGCCCCACCGGCCGAAGCCCCACCGGCCGAAGCCCCACCGGCCGAAGCCCCGGCGACCGAGGCCCCGACGGCGGCCAGTACCGGTACGGCAGCGGGCAGTTCGGTGGTGTCGGCGTCCTCCGGCCCGTCCAGGGTCCAGGCCGGGGCCGGGTGCTGGGTGGTGTCGTCGGCGACCCGGAGCAGCTCGGCGACCTGGTCGTACTGCTGCCCGCTCAACCGTTGCAGCTCGACCGTGAGGTGCAGGCCCGGGATCGCGGCCGGCCCGGAGGTCGGCAGGGTCCAGCGGGCGACCGGTCCGGTGCCCCGCTCCGGGGCGCAGGTGATGACGGCGACGCAGGTGCGCGGACGGGCGTCGAGCAGGCGCCCGAGCTCGGCCGGGATGTCCCCACCGGGCTGGTGGGCGCAGAGCACGATCTCGGGCGTCCAGGACTCGTCGGCCTGGCCCCGGCTGCGGGCCTCGCGCGGGCTGGTGGCCTCGGCGGCGACCAGGGTGGCGCGGGCCTTGGCGGTGCGCGGGCCGAGGGCGGCGAGCGCGGCCTCCAGGGTGGGGTGGCGGTGCACGCGTTCGGCGGCCGGGCCGCTGATCGGCACCTCCTCGGCGAGGTCCACCAGGTGCAGGTGGAGCCGGTCGGCGAGCGGGCTGTGGGCCAGTTCGATGGCGAGGGTGCGCAGCACGTCGCGGGCGTCGTCCGGGTGGCCGGACAGGTGGAGCAGCCGGACGGCCTCCAGGTCGGCGAGGACCACCGAGCCGTCCGGCGAGGTGCCGAGGGTGACCAGCGCGGGGTACGGCGCGGCGGTCTTCCGGGCCTGGCCGGGGCTGAGCAGGTCTCCCGAGTCGGCGCCGCACCACCACACGTTGGCGGCGTGCGCGGCGCGGAACGGCGCGATCGGGGTGGCCGGGCCGGACAGGTGCAGCTCGATCGTCTGGCCCTGGGTGATCCGGGCGGCGACGATGGCGGGCAGCCGCTTGCCGCCGCGCACCGTGTTGCGGGCCAGGGTGCGCAGGGCGCGGTCCAGCAGTTCCAGTCCGGCCTGGTCCTGCCGGGCCAACAGCTCGTTCTCGAAGGCGGCGGCCTCGGCCTCGGGCATCGCGATGCGGTGCCGGGGGCGGCGGGCGCGCTGCTGGGTGCCGCGCTTGTGGGCGACGGCGCCGACCATGATGGCGGCGAGCAGGACGCCGACGGTGGAGGCCGAGAGGGCGACGGTGTAGTCGTCGCTGGGGGCCGGATCGGCGTGCGCGGCGGGGGCGGGCGCATGGGTCGGCGCGTGCGTGGGCGCGGGCACCGGGGCCGACTGCGG
>NZ_JAHSQD010000690.1 GCF_020103755.1 Streptomyces sp. LS1784 | reverse complement strand
CAGCCGGGCCACGGCGGCGTCCCGGCCGGCGTTGACCACCGGCGGGCACGGGGTGCGGCGGCAGCCGAGCACGTCGCCCGGCGAGGCCCAGCAGAGCACCGCGAGCACCTCGACGTCCGTCCGGCGGGCCTCGGCCACCGCGTGGTGCAGCGCGGCGAGGCTGCCGAGCGAGCCGCTGACGCCGACCACGATCCGGCCCTCGTCCGCACCACTGTCCGCCATGGCCCTGCCCCTGCCTCTCCGTCCGCCCGCGCGTCCGTGTGCCCGCGCACCGGACCGGACGGCGCCGATTCCACCCCAGCAAAGCGGTCCGCACCCGTGCGGCCCCGGCCCGTTGACGCGGCTCTGACGCGGAGCCCGCCCTTCCGTACGCGTCCCTGATGCCGTGCGGACGACGCGCGCTCAGGCCTCCGGCGACTCCGGGGGCTCCGCTTCCCAGAGGTCCGCGAACATCCGGTCCAGGTGCTCCTCCCCGATCGGCGGGACCGGCAGCGGGTGGGTGGCCCGGGCGCGGAAGCCGTCGAGCAGGAGGGCGAGGTAGCGGCGCCAGAGGTCGGAGCGCAGCTCGGTGGCGGCGGGCAGGGCCCGGCAGAGCGGGCCGAGCAGGAAGAGCAGGTCCATCGTGACCACGTCGCGGCGCATGGTGCCCTGTTCCTGGGCGCGGGCGATCAGGGCGCCGACGGTGGCTGCGTGCCGGCGACTGATCTCGATCATTCCGGGGATGGTCGGGATGGCCTGGGTGACCAGGTCGTTGATGCCCCGGTCGGCGGCGACCAGCTCGAAGATCCGCGCGAAGTACCGTTCGAGGCCGCTCCAGGCGTCCTGGGCGGCGAGCGCTTCCTCACCCGCGGTGGCCAGGCCGTCCCCGGCGTCCGCGAACACCTCGCCGATCAGCGCCTCGCGGGTCGGGAAGTGCCGGTAGAGGGTGGCGTTGCCGACGCCGGCCTCCTTGGCGATCTGGTCCAACGGCACGTCCAGGCCGTGTCGGGAGAACATGTCGCGGGCGGCGGAGAGCAGCAGGTCACGGTTGCGCTGCGCGTCCCGCCGGAGCCGCCCCGGGGGGTTCGCGCTGCTCGGTGGTGCCATGCCCCGACCCTAGCAAGCGCCGGGCGAACGCACCCGGCACCGCCCACCGCCCCCCGTCGAGGCACTCAACTACCCTGTGGGGTCGACAAGATGGACGGCATGCAAGCAGAAAGGGGGCGGCGGGACGATGGCCACGGTGACGGAGCTGCGGTACTACCCGGTGAAGGGGTGCGCCGGGGTGGCGGCCGCACAGGCGGAACTCACCCGGGCCGGGCTCGCCCATGACCGGGCGTTCATGGTGGTGGACGAGGAGGGCGTGTTCCGCTCCCAGCGCCGGGACCCGGCACTGGCCACCGTCCGCCCGGCGGTGTCGGAGGACGGCCGTCGGCTGACCCTGGCCGCTGCGGGGGTGGAGCCGGTGTCCGTGCCGGTGGACGCCGAGGGCCCGCGCCGCGAGGTGCGGCTGTTCGGTGCGCCGTTCCTCGGCATCGACCAGGGCGGGGAGGCGGCCGGCTGGCTCTCCGAGGTGCTGGGCGTGCGCAGCCGGCTGGTCCGGGTGCCGCCGGAGCACGACCGGGTGACCGACGGGCTGACGCCGGGCACCTCGGGCTACGCGGACAGCTGTGCCGTGCACCTGGTGTCGCGTTCCTCGCTGGAGCGTTTCAACGAGCTCTCCGGTGCTCAGCCGCTGCCGATGGACCGCTTCCGCCCGAACCTGGTGGTGGACGGCTGGACCGAGCCGCACACCGAGGACCTGGCCCGCCGGATCGAGGTGGGCGAGGCCGAACTGGGCTACGCCAAGCTCGCGATCCGCTGCGCGGTGACAATGGTGGACCAGTCCTGCGGCGCCAAGGCGGGCCCGGAGCCGCTGCGCACGCTGGCCCGGTACCGCCGGGCGACGGCCGGCGGGGTGGCGTTCGGCAGCAAGTTCGCGGTGCTGAGGCCCGGCACGCTGCGGGTGGGGGACGAGCTGGCGGTGGGTGCCTGGGGGCCGTCCGAGCTCTGAGCCCGGCGCGGCCGCTGCGGCCGCACGGCGGTGACCTCGGCGGGGAAGTGCGCCGGGGCCACCGTCGTGTCGGGAGTGCCCCGGGCCGGGGCCGGTCCCCGGAGGGCCGGCCGGCGCTCGACCGGCGCTCAGCAGACGGCCGGCCGGTGGTCGGCGACGGTCAACCGACGGTCGGCCGGTACGCGGTGAGCGCTCAGCAGGTCTGGTCGATCAGGTAGAACGTGGCGTAGTGGTCGCCGGTGTAGTAGTCCTCCTGGTAGGCCTGGCCGGTCACGATCCGGCGGGCGCCGCGGGTCGGGGAGCCCGGGGTGATGACGGTGTACTCGTGGTAGTAGCCGTAGTACTCGCCGGGGAGGACGCTCTCCCGGTTCTGGAAGACCACGCCGTCCTGGGAGTAGGGGAACGGTCCGCCGGAGGCGATCAGGTTCAGGGTGTCGGTGGCCTGCGACGGGAGGGCGGAGAGGCAGACCGAGCCGCTCACGTCGGCGTGTGCGTCGGTGGCGACGGCGACCGGGGCGAGGGTCATCAGGGCGACGGCGGTGACAGCGGCTGCGCGGGACTTCCATGCGCGTAGAGTGCGAGTCATGTCCACCAGTGTGGCGAGACACCGTCAACTCCGGAAGCCCTCCGGAAAACTATTAACCAGTGAGTAACTCCCCTTTACCTACGGCGACTTGACCCGTACTCCGGCCTGGGCGCCCGTTCCCCGGAGCCGCCCGCGAAACGCCCACGAACCACCTGCCCGGCACGGGGGTCGACCGTCATCGAACTCTCGTCGGAGGCGCCCCTCCCGGCCGTCCGGGCGCTCCCCGCACCCGGGCCACGCCCCCACCGCGCTCCCGACCACGCCCCGACCACGCCGCATGGAGTGCCGCGTAGAGTAGCGGATCACGGCGGGCCGGAACGATCTCTGACAGGGGTGGGCATGGGTACGGGCTCGGGCGCGGCACTGACGGCCCACCAGCTGATCGGTCTGCTGGTCGACCCGGGAGGCTTCCGCAGCTGGGACGAGCCGCCCACGTCGGACCGGACCGACCCCGGCTACCGCGCCTCGCTAGACCGCGCTCAGGAGCGCACCGGCCTGGACGAGGCCGTCCTCACCGGCGTCGGCCTGGTCGACGGCCGGCCGGTCGCCCTCATCGCCTCCGAATTCGGCTTCCTCGGCGGCTCCATCGGCGTCGCCACCGCCGAGCGGATCACCCGCGCCGTCGAACGCGCCACCGCCGAACGGCTGCCGCTGCTCGCCCTGCCGGTCTCCGGCGGGACGCGGATGCAGGAGGGATCGGCGGCCTTCCTCTGCATGCTGCGGATCACCGCTGCCGTCCAGACGCACCGCGCGGCCGGCCTCCCCTATCTCACCTATCTGCGCAACCCCACCATGGGCGGCGTCTTCGCCTCCTGGGGCACGCTCGGTCAGCTGGTCCTCGCCGAGCCGGGCGCCCGGCTCGGTTTCCTCGGACCGCGCGTGTACGAGGAGCTGCGCGGCGTGGAGCTGCCGCCGGACGTCCAGCGGGCCGAGACGCTCGCCGGTCGGGGACTGGTGGACGCCGTCGTACCGCCGCAGGAGCTGCGCGAGCTGCTCCGCCGTACGCTCGCCGTCCTCACCGCCGCACCGCCGTCCCCTTCCACGGATCCCGCGGCTCCCGCGGACCCCACAGCTTCCACCGACCCCGCGACCGCTCCCGAGCCCGCTCCGGCCGCCCCCGGCCGCCCCGACGCCTGGGACTCCGTCCGCCGCACCCGTCGCCCCGACCGTCCGGGCGCCCGCGAGCTGCTGCGGCACACCGCGGAGGAGCTGGTGCTGCTGGACGCCCCCGGCGGGCGCG
>NZ_JAHSQD010000069.1 GCF_020103755.1 Streptomyces sp. LS1784 | reverse complement strand
GCTGCCGCTGCGCGGTGGTGGCCGGCGGTCGCGCTGGACGTCGCTGACGGCGGCGGCTGGGTGCTGGACGTCCCGCAGATCCCGGCCCCGGCCGGCATCAAGCTCGGCGACTGGTTCGCGTGGCTGGGCACCGGGCTGCCGCTGCGCGTCGAGCGCGCCCACCCGGCCGGACGGGGCGGCGACGGCATGGTCTGCCTGACCGCCGCCGCGCTCAAGCAGCTCGGCCTGCCCGCCGCGCTCCCGACCACCGAGAAGGCCCTGACCGCGCTCCAGGCCAAGCTGGCGAAGGCCGCCGCCACGGTGGGCATGGAGATCAGCGACCAGATCGGCCCGGCCTTCCACGCCTTCCGCCGTGCCGGGTCGGCCGGCGGCCCGAAGACCTCGGTCCGGGTCACCGTGGCGCCGTGGCTGGGCCAGGGCGACGGCCGCCAGCAGGCCACCAGCGCCCTCGCGGGCCCGTTGGCCACCGCCCCCGACAGCACCAGGGACGGGCTCACCCTGGCTCGCCGCTACCGGGCCTTCACCGCGGACCTGGGTGTCGCCCCCGGTGCGACGACCGCCTCCACCGCGATGCTGCTCCTGGACGCGGTGCGCCCGCGCGTGGAGTGGGTCAAGGACCAGGCGACGGGGGAGTGGTCCTCGCATCTGCGTGAGGGCGCCCTGCCGAGTGGTGACCTGTGCGTGCCGCCGGCCGCCGGGGCCCGGCACCCGCTCACCCGCGAGCTGCTGGCCAAGGGCGAGGCGGTGTGCGAGGAGGAGGACTACAAGTGGTGGGCCCGCCCCCTCACCACCGAGGAGGCCGGCCGCCAGTGGGCGGTCGCGGTCGACGTCTGCGCCAGCTACCTGTCCGTCACCGACTCCCTGCGCCTGCCCATCGGCCCGCTGACGTACGTGGAGAACCCGGCCTGGGACGGCGGCAAGACCGCCGGCCTCTGGTGGGCGGACTTCACCACCACCGAGGTCGACCCCCTGCTGCCGCACCCCGCCACCTTCCACGGCCAGCCCCCGACCGGACCCGGCTGGTACGCCACCGTGACGGTCGCCTACATGGCCACCACCTACAACTTCGACCCGGCCACCATCACCGCCGCCTACCTGGCCGCCCACACCGCCCCGCTGCTCAAGGAATGGACCGGCCGCATCCGGGGCGGCTACAAGCGCACCTACGCAGACCTGGGCCTGACCGACGGCCAGAGCCCGACCGAGTTCCTGGCCGCCTACGCCGCCCACAAGGACATCGGCACCGACCCGGTGCGCGCCGACGCCCTGGTCCTCGCGGGGACCTACAAGAACATCTACAAGGGCGGCATCGGCAAGTGGGCCGACTCCGCCCGCCACCTGGACGACCAGACGTGGCTGGAGAAGGTCGCCGCCTCCTGGTCCTACGACCCCGCGCTGCGCTTCCACGTCATCGCCGCCGCCCGCATCGCCGCCCACCGCCGCCTGCGCAAGACCCTGCTGCTCACCGGCCGGGCCCCCTTCGCGGTCAACGTGGACAGCTACCTGTACGCCGCCGACGCCCCCTCGCCGCTGGAGCTGCTCCCGGTCAAGGACGACGGCACCCCGGTCCCCGGCGCGCTGCGCCTGGGCATCGCCCCGGGCAGCCACAAGCACGAGTCCTCGATCCCGCTCACGGCCGTGGTCGAGGCGATGGAGCGCCGGGAGCACCCCTCCAAACTGGTCCACCACTACACCACCGACGGCACCGCGATCGGCCAGGAGCAGACCGGTGCCGATGGCGGGGACGCCGGCACCGACACCGACGATGAGGAAGGCGGGAACTGATGGCGGGCAAGGGGTTGTTCGGCCGGGTGCGGGAAGCGCTGTTCCCCTCCCGGAAGGCACCGGTGCAGTCCACGACACAGGCCGGCCAGGTACGGGACCGCAAGTACGGCGGGAACACCAAGGCCATGGCCGCGGCCTACGGCGTCTCGCCGCGTACGGTGCAGCGCTGGATCGACGGTACCCGCCACCCAACCAAGCACATCGACCAGCTGCAGCGCGAGGCAGTCGAGGTGCAGACCACCGAGCGCGGCCGGGAGCGCAAGGCCAAGCAGCTCGCGCAGCGCGGCACGGTCTCCGGGATCGGGGCCCGGGTCGGTCGCACCGTGACGTTCGAGATCCGCGGCTCGGACGCGGTCCGGGCCCGCGACATCCACCTGAACCTGACGGGCGAGCAGGCCGCAGCCCTGGCCGTCGCCGAGGACGAGGACGAGGTGCGCGCCGTGATCGGCCAGGCCCTCGCGGACTACTTCAACGGCGGCGCCGGCTACGGCGGGTTCGGGCCGGACGACTTCGACTTCGACCCCAACGACTTCGACCTGAGCTGACCCACCACAGCGGCGAACGGATAGACCGCCCACAGTGCAGCGGGGGCCCCGCGCTACGGCGCGGGGGCTGAATCAGGAGCTGCTGCGTCGGGTCGAGTTCTCCTGCGGCGGCCCAAAGCTCTCGGGCCGTCTGGTTGAAGATGCATTCACTGTCCGGAAGTACCTGGACGACCAGCGGCAGCGTCTGCGAGACCCACTTTTCATTACGGGCCTCACGCCGCCCCAAGCTCCGGAGACAATCCCGGTACTCGTTGCGAATGATCTCGAAGACGTACGGGCGCTGGCTGAGCCCGTTGCCGTCCGGGAGCAATGCTGGGACCTGGGTTGCGTCCAGGGAAGTGGTGTACGGGTTCCACCTGATCCAGGGGTTTCGTCCCGGTAGTGGGTGTCGCCTGAGAACGTAAGACGGCCACCGGCTGATTCTTCGAGAACGACCAAGCTCTTGAAGGAGATCCGCACGATGACCGCACCGGACAGTCTGCCCTTCGCCGCCCTGCTGGAGGAGAACCTGGCCTCGGCGAGTCCGGACTTGTTGCGCGCGATGGTGAAGGCCTTCGCCGAGGCGATGATGTCCGCCGACATCGACCAGGCCTGTGGCGGCAAGTACGGCCGGCCCGGCGAAGACCGCGTCAACTCCCGCAACGGATACCGGCACCGGGACTGGGACACTCCCCCAGCCTTCGGCCGGGGGTACCCCCAGCGTCGGCACGATCGACCTGGCGATCCCGCGCGTCCGTTCCGGCTCGTACTTCCCCGGCTGGCTGCTGGAACGCCGGCGCCGCTCCGAGCAGGCTCTGATCAGCGTCGTGGCGACCTGCTACCTGCTCGGCGTGTCGACCCGGCGGGTCGAGAAGCTCGCCGAGAGCCTCGGTGTCACCCAGCTGTCCAAGTCCCAGGTGTCGCAGATGGCGGGGCACTTGGACGATCGGGTGGCCGAGTTCCGCAACCGGCCCCTCGACCAGGGTCCCTACACGTTCGTCTGGGTCGACGCGCTCACCCAGAAGGCCCGCGAGGGCGGCCGGGTGGTGAACGTCCACGCCCTGGTCGCGGTCGGCGTCAACAACGACGGCCACCGCGAGATCCTCGGCATCGACATCGCCGCCAGCGAGGACGGGGCCGGCTGGACCGCATTCCTGCGCTCCCTGGTCGCCCGCGGACTGAGCGGGGTCAAGCTCGTCGTCTCCGACGCCCACGCCGGCCTCGTGGACGCGATCGGCGGCGTGCCCGGCCTCGGCGGCGTAGACGAGAAAGACAGCCACCTGGGAGTTCTCGATCCGGCCTGCGGTGCCCGTGTACTGGCGCTGTACCCCGACGGTCGTGGCTCCCTTCTTCAGGTCCCCGGTCTCGTCCACGACCAACACGGCGTTCTCGTCGCGGAGATGGTCGACCACGAAGCTCCGCACGTCGTCGCGGACTCGGTCAGCGTCCCAGGACGCTCGGCTGAGCAGATGCCGCATGCCGGCAGGACTTGCGTCACCGGCATGCTCGGCGATCGTCCAGCAGTTCTTCCGAGGGAGGTCGGCAAGCAGGCCGAGCACGAACGCCCGCGCCCGGCGACGCGGCTCCACTCGGGCGAACCGGCCCGCCACCTTGGCCATCAGGCCCTCGAATGCCTCCTGCCAAACAGCAGGCACTACGCTGGCGTCCGAGGCGGCCGCGTGATCATTGGTTGTCCACACAACACCTAATGATCAACGGAGGCCTCACCTGCTCGGACTCCACCGGAACCAGTAGCCCATCCCGCTGACCCGGTAGCGACCGCCGTCATCGAACCGCATCTCACCCACGAGCCGACGCGCGTCGTCCGGCGCCTGACGGTGGGGTGCAAGCAGTGCGTTCAGTTCGTCGTAGCGGGCGTCGATCCCGCCGTGGCCCGGATGGCTCTCAGGCCCGACCGTCCCTGCCTCATGGCACTCGTTCCACCTAACGAAGATCGCCCACTGCTCGCGCTCCAACTCCACCACAGCCGCGCTTGTGGGCCAGACGCGGTACTCGTCGGCCTCGTCGCCGAGGTACTGGTCATAGCCGTGGAAGTAGTGGGGCTTGCCGTCGATGTCAGCGAGGCCGGAACGAGGCCCGTCGTACCACTCCAACTCGACGTACACACGCTCGAAGCCGTCCGCGATCAACTGCTCTTCGTCCCAGGTCTCAGCCACATGGGCAGGCTACCGGCGAGCCACCCGCCCATCCATGATCACGATCTACGGCTGGAGTACTAGTTGTATTCGAACCAGGTCAGGATGGCCTTCACCCGGCGGTTGTCCTCGCCGGAGGGCATGCCGAGTTTCAGGAAGACGTTCCCCACGTGTTTGGCCACGGCGGCGCCCGAGAGGAACAGCTCTGCCGCGATCTCCGCGTTGGAGCGGCCTTCGGCCATGAGAGCGAGCACCTCC
This sequence comes from Streptomyces sp. LS1784, assembly GCF_020103755.1. Taxonomy (GTDB): domain Bacteria; phylum Actinomycetota; class Actinomycetes; order Streptomycetales; family Streptomycetaceae; genus Kitasatospora. Next base: position 19,898 of record NZ_JAHSQD010000069.1, on the reverse strand, counting down.
TGTTCGCGGGCCGTGAGCCGGGCGAGCGGGCCCCGCGGCGGGTCGGCGCGGGTGACGTGGCGGACCACCTCGGGGTCGATCACCACTCCGCCGCCGGAGACCGTCTCGACGGCCCGCAGGAAGTCCGCCACTCTGCCCACCTTCTCCTTGAGCAGGTAGCCGACGGCCCCGTCGGCGCCCGGGCCGTTCAGGAGTTCGCGCACGTACGGGCCCGTGACGTAGGCGGAGAGGACCAGTACCGGCAGGTCCTGGTGCCGCGACCGAATGTCGATCGCGGCCCGGAGTCCGTCGTCGGTGTTCCCGGGCGGCATGCGGACATCCGTGATCACCAGGTCGGGGGCGGCTCCGGCGGCGGTGAGGTCGTCGACAGCGGCGACCAGTTCGTCGGCGTCCTCGCATTCGCGGATCACGTCGTGGGCACTGGAAACCAGGATCTCCCGGATTCCGGCGCGTATCAGCAGACTGTCGTCCGCCAGAATGATTCTCACAATCGATTTCCCATCGCTTTTCCCTGTCGAATTCCGTCACCACGGGGGTTGGGCCGGGGCGGATGCCACGACCTCCGTTCCGCCGCCCGGCGGGCTGATGATTTCGAGGTTCCCACCGACGCTTCGCATCCGCTCACGCAGCCCGGAGAGCCCGGATCCGGTGCTGATCCGCGCGCCGCCGGCGCCGTCGTCGTCCACCCGGACGCGGACGCCGCTCTCGGTGCACCGCATCTCGATCCGGGCGCTCCCGACGCCCGCGTGCTTGGCGATGTTCGTCAGGGCCTCGGAGACCGTGAAGTACACGGCCGTGGCGATCGGCGAGGAGAGCCAGGCGTCCGTACCGGTGCTGGTCAGTTCGACCTGCAACGGTGATCTGGCCACCAGTTCCCGGACGGCGGCGATGAGACCGAGATCGCTCAGTTCGCTGGGGTGGATATCGCGCACCGTCTCCCTCAGCCGTTCGAGCGCGCGCTCCGCCTGGGCCTGGGCCTGGCGGGCCAGCTGGACGATCCGTTCCTGGTCGGTGGCCGTCGCTGTGGCTTCCAGGATTCCCAGGCGCATGACGAGGGCGACGAGTTCCTGCTGGGCGCCGTCGTGCAGGTCACGCTCGATGCGCCGGCGCTCGTTCTCGAAGGCCGCCGTCAGCGAGGCCCGGCTGGCGCGGAGTTCCTCCAGTTTCGCGAGCAGGTCGGGGTTCCGGCTCCCCGAGAAGGCCCGCAGGAGCAGGTCGCGGAGCAGGGAGATGCCGGCCAGCGCGCCCACGGTGACCGCACAGAGGGCGATTCCCGCGGGCACCGCCACGAGGGTTTCCCACAGGGCGGCCGGGGTGAACGGGCCGACTTTCGCGGCGATGCCGAAACCCCAGAAGACGGGGGAGAAAACCAGCGCCAGAGCGCCGAAGAATCCGAAGAAGCCCACCAACAGCGAGAGCGCGGACAGGAGCGCGGCGGTGACGAACACGGGGAGGTCGGTCCTCCACACCGACCGTGCCCGCAGCCGACCGGCCACCCACTGCGGCCAGCTGCGGTCGGCGGGTCGCAGCGGCATCGTCCGGACTCCGCACCACTGCGCCCTGGAGCGGTCCAGTTCGGCCACCACCGGAACCGAGACCGGCGCAGCGAGAACGGAAATCAGGAGAATCGGAAAGGCGGCCGCTGCGACGAATTCGGTCAGCAGCCTCCGGGCAACACGAATCTGCGCCATGATCAACATTTTCGCACAGTTCGGATCGGTCGGGCGGTAGATCCAAGTCTACCCCAATAGCAGTGCAGGCACCCGTGCACTCCACTGCCAGGCCCTGCTTTCCTTGATTCATGCCATTTTCCACTACCGCTCCCGTGCCGTGCATTCGTTTGCGCGGCCTTCGGACGGAATTCCCCATTCCCGGCCGCCGGGGCGAGACGACGCGCGTTCTGCACGACATCGACCTGGAGATTCCCGAAGGCCGGCTGACCGCCGTCGTCGGCCCCTCCGGTTCGGGCAAGTCGACGCTCCTGCTCTGCACGGCCGGGCTGGAGCGGGCGACCGCGGGGTCCGTCGAGATCCTCGGGACGGACGTCCGCTCACTCAGCCCCCGCAAGCAGGCCGCGTTCCGCAGCGAGAACATCGGCTTCGTCTTCCAGGAGTACAACCTCGTCAGCTCGCTGACGGTCGAGGACAACATCGCCCTCCCGGCGCGGCTCGCCGGCCGCCGGGTGCCCAGGGCGCGGGTCGAGGACGCCATGGCGCGGCTCGGCATCGCCAAGCACGCGCGGCGACGCCCCGACCGCCTCTCCGGTGGCGAGCGCCAGCGCGTCGCGGTGGCCCGGGTGGTGGCGAACCAGCCGCGGATCGTCTTCGCCGACGAGCCGACGGGTGCGCTCGACCTCAAGTCGGGGCATGTGGTGCTCGACTGGCTGCAGGCGCTTCCCGCGCAGGGGAGCACGGTGCTCATGGTCACCCACGACCCTCATGCGGCCGCGCGGGCCGATCAGGTCGTGGTGATGGGGTCCGGGCGGGTACACGCCGTCATCCCCGGTGGCGACTCCCGCGCGGTGGGCGACGCCGTCCTCGCGGCGCAGTCGGCGGACGAGGCGGGCGGGGAGGAGTCGTGATCCGGCTCGTGCTGTCGGACATCCGCCTGCAGGCGTCGATGTGGTGGTGGACGCTCCTGTGCGCCACGGTCGGCGCGGCGTGCTCGGCGGGCTCGGCCATCGCGATGTTCACCGCCGTCTCGGCGGCGCGGGCAGCGGGTGACGCGCGGATGGTCTCCGCGTCGATCGCCCTCGGCGGCAACATCGTCTTCTTCACCGTACTCGCCGCCGTGGGCATCGTCGCCTCCGCGGTCGGTCTGACGCTGACGACCCAGCGGCGCGAGCACGCCCTGTGGGTGATCCTCGGGATTCCGCGCCACCGGGTCAGGTTCATCCTGCGGACGGAGCTGGTGGTGCTGGGCGCGGTGGCCGGCGCGCTGGCCGCACCGCTCGCCCTGCTGGTCGCGGGTGTCGCCCTCGCGCAGTGGAAGGGGACGGGTCTCGAACTGCACGGGGCCTCGGTCGGGTTCCGGTTCTGGTACGTCGGCGTGAGCGTGCTGTTCGGACTGGTCCCGTGCCTGCTCGGGGGCTGGGGCGTCACCCGGCGGGCCGCCAGGACGCCGGAGATGCGCGCCTTCCGGGACTTCTCCGATCCCCCGGCGCGGCCGGGCGTCGCCCGCGGTGGCCTCGCCCTGTGCCTGCTTGCCGGTGTGGTCGGGATGTGGGTCCCCGGCCTGGGCCTCGAACTCAAGGGCGGGCTCGCCCAGCGGACGGCCTTCGCGTTCGCCGGGAACCTCTTCCTCGTCTGCCTGCTGCTGCTGATGGGGCCGTGGGTGCTCACCCCGCTGATGAAGCTCTGGACGGCGCTGGTGCCCTCGCGCGGCGTCGCCTGGCACCTTGCCGTGCAGTCGTGCCGGGCCCGCGCGACGAGGAGCGTCACCACGGTGCTGCCCTTCGCGCTCTCCCTGTCGTTCGTCGGCCTCTTCATGGTGATGGGGAAGGTCATGCCCGGAGGCAGCGCCGGGCTGGACAACATCCTGGTCGTGCTGGGCTGGGTCTTCGTCGTGTCCTGGGTCGGGGGCCTCGCCGTAATCGCCCTCGTCGGGCGGGAGCGCGCCCGTGACTCCGCCGTCGTGACGGTGGCCGGTGCGCGGCCGGGCGTGGTCACCCGGTCGATGGTCTACGAGGGGGCGATCTACGCGGGGACGGCGATCGTCTTCGGCGCGCTGTTCGTCGCCGTGTCGAGTCTCACCATCGCCCTGGGAGCCCGGATCGACGTCGTCCGGGTCCTGGCGGGCCTCCCCTGGGCCACGCTCGGGGCGCTCGCCGCCGGGACGCTGGTCACCACCTGCCTCGCGCTGGTCCTGCAGGCGGCCCGGGTGTCGCGCACGGTCGCGGTCCGGGCGCTGCGCTCGTGAACCGGGGTGCGGGAATCCACACCGCCATGTTCGTTGACGAAGGAAGAATTCGATGGAACTGACCACGCGCACGCTTCTCGCCTTCGGTGGAGCCGCGCTCCTCGGCCTCGCCGCCACGGCCTGCACCACGGACGGCGCATCGGCCGACGCGACCGTGGAATCGAAGTCCTTCGACTTCGCCGGTGGCAGCCTGACCGTCAAGTCCGGTTCCGCCGACCTCGCGCTGGTGGCCGCCGACATCGAGGGCGTTCAGGTGGAACGACGGGTCAGCGGCAGGAAGGTTGGCGGGGAGGTGGGGTCCGGCTGGCAGCTCGAAGGGGGCACGCTCACACTCTCGCTGGACTGCACGGGGATCTCGGTGGACTGCAGCGCGAAGTACACCGTGAAGGTGCCGCGCGCGGTCGCCGTCACCGCCGAGAGCGGCAAGGGGCGCATCGAGGCCACCGGCTTCACCGCGGACTTCTCGGCCAGGACCGCCGGCGGCGACGTCCGGTTGTCGGACCTCCACGGAGCCAAGCTGGCCCTGGAAGGCGGCGACGGAAGCATCGAGGGCGACGGGATCTCCGCCCGGTCCGTCAGCGTCACGTCGCGGAACGGCAACGTCGACCTGGGCCTGGCCGCCGTGCCCGACCTGGTCGACGTGCAGAGCAGGGACGGCAACGTCGAGCTGGGCCTGCCGGAATCGAAGTACGCGGTCCGCACGGCCGCGAAGAAGGGCGACGTCACCGTGAACGTCGCGAAGGACGACGCGAGCGGCCATTCCGTGGCCGTCAGGACCCGCAACGGCAGCATCGCCATCGGCAAGGGCGGGAAGTCCTAGCCGCCGCGCAGCAACCAGGCCGGAAGCGTTCGATCGAGCGCGAAAGTCGAACAGGAAAGAACGAATGTCAAGCAACTCCCTCTCCGGAATCAGGACACCTCGGGTACGGCGGCGTACAGCCCTGGCGCTCGCCGCTTCGATGACGGCTGCCGTGGCGATGACGGCGTGCTCCCACGACTCCACGGACAACTCAGCCTCTCCGGCACCGGGTGCTACACGGGTAAGCGCCGACCTGCAGAAGCTCATGAGTACCGCGCCGTGGTCGTCGGGCCAGTGGGGCCTGCAGGTCGCCGATCTGCAGACGGGGAAGGTCGTCCAATCCAAGGGCGCCGATTCTCAGTTCATGACCGGTTCGACGGCCAAGACCTTCGCGGTCAGTGCTGCGCTCGATGTCCTGGGTGACGACCATCGCTTCCGTACGCCCGTGGTGCATTCGGGTACGGTCTCCGCGGACGGGCGGCTCTCCGGCGATCTCATCCTGGTCGGGAGCGGCGATCTGGCACTCGGTGGGCGGACCACCGCGTCAGGCGGACTGGACGTCCCCGACTTCGACCACTATGACGCCAACGCCGTACCCGGCATGGCGACCATCACCGAAGAGGATCCGCTGGCAGGTGTCAACGAGCTGGCTCGACAGGTTGCGGCCAGTGGAGTCCGCCATGTCGACGGCGACGTGGTGATCGACAACCGACTCTGGGACCCGGTGTCGATCGGCGGGGTGCCGGTCACTCCGACCATCGTCAACGACAACCTGATCGACGTGCTCATCACGCCGGGCGCACCCGGCGAGCCGGCCAAGGTCGACTGGCGCCCGAAGACGGCCGCCTTCGGCGTCGACGCGCAGGTGACGACCACGCCCGCCGGAAGCAAGCCGACGGTGACGACCGAAAGCGTGAGTCCTGGTCACATTCGGGTGCGAGGTTCCGTGCCCGCGGACGTGAAGGCTCCCTTCGTGACGACCTACCAGGTTCCCGACCCGGCGGCGTTCGCCCGCACCGTCCTCATCGAGGCACTCGCCAGAAACGGCGTCAGCGTATCCGCCCCCTCGCTGGGAGCGAACCCCGACAGCAAGCTTCCTCCGTCGGCGGAAGTGAGCTCGCTGCCCGTATCGGCGACCTACACTTCTCCGCCCTTCAAGGAGTACGCAAAGCTGATCAACAAGGTCAGCCACAACCTCGGGGCGAACCTTCTGCCGCCGCTGATGGCAGCACACAACGGGCAACGAACCTATGCAGACGGCATGAAGATCGAGAAGGAGTTCCTCGTTCGCTCAGGTGTGGATCCGAATTCAGTGAGCCTCGTCGATGCCCAGGGCCTCCCCGGCGACAAGGCGACGCCGACTGCCCAGGTGGCGCTGCTGCGGCACCTGGCACGACAGGACGACTTCGACGTCTTCTACGACTCCATGCCGAGCATGGGCGTCGATGGTTCGCTTGCCGACGTCATCGAGCGCACCGATCCCGCCGCAGGACACATCCGTGCGAAGACTGGCACCCTGGTCAGTTCCTACCAGGGCAAGCTGGCTCTCGGCACGAAGGCACTCGCAGGCTATATCGATGCGAAGGACGGCCGCCGCTACGCCTTCGCGATCTACGTGAACAACATTCCGGTGCCCAGTGACTCCGTGAGCGATGCCATCGACCTCGCGCTCAAGGCCAACAAGCAACTGGGAGCGATGGCCGCCACCATCTACAAGTCGCCCAAGGCGTGATGGGCAGCCCGAGCAGGTGATCGATTCAGCAGCTGGAGACGGATGCCGAAGGCCGGCCGCTTCCATGCCACGCGGCTCGAATCAGGATCGGATGTGGGCCTCAACCGCGCATGACGGTCCGCTGTCGCAGGCGAATCCGAGGGATCGCCGCAACACGTGGTCAGCTGGTCAGGCCGCGAGCAGTGTAGCCAGGCGCTCGGCTGGGGTCTCCCAGCCGAGCGTCTTGCGTGGGCGGCTGTTGAGTTCGGCGGCGACCTCGTCCAGCTCCTCGCGGGTGTGCCTGGACAGGTCGGTACCTTTGGGAAAGTACTGGCGGAGCGGGCAGTCGGTGTTCTCGTTGGAGCCTCGTTGCCATGGGCTGGCCGGGTGGCAGAAGTAGACCGGGACGCCGGCCGCGGTGGATCTCGGTCGGGGTGGCGGGCATGGTGGTGCCTCCGGCGCGTCAGGTGCCGGGCGGGAGGGTGAAGTCGGAGACGGGCGGAAGGTCACGCAGCACCTCGACAACGTGGTCAACTGCCGTGGCCCGCAAACCTGGTGCGGAATTCGGCGTCGCGGGCGTTCAGTTCGACCACCAGCGCGGCCAGCGCCGGATCGTCCGGCGTGCGGTCCGCCTCGATCCGCAGCACCGCGACGCACTCGCGTGCCACCTGCGGCCACTGCGCGTACAGCGCGCGGCTGGGGTTTCGCTGGTTGGTTGAGAAGGTTTCGGGTTGGGGCGGGGCCGGGCGGGTCGGCTCTGGCGGGTGTTTGATGTTGCTGGCGGAGAAGCCGATGGGCGCTGGGCTGGTGGTTTCGCGGATGTGGTGAGGGAGTTGCTGTTCCCTCGAGACGCTTTCTGGGTGTGGCGGGTTTGGTGGGAGCCCGGTAGGTGGCTCTCACGGGGGTGTCCACCCTGCGGGGCTGTTGATCCCTGGGCGCGTCCGGCGAAGGCCGGCAGCTCGGACCCGCGCCACGCGGCCGCGCCCCGGCCCGGCGCCCTCGTTGAACCGCCCGTGAGGCCCTCCTCGTCCCGCCGGGCCCTCGTCCCGGCGCTGCCCGCGCCCCGGTCCCCAGCAGCGCCCAAAGGGCCGCCAGCAGCCGCCCGGACCCGCCCCCGCCACCGTCCCCCGGACCCACCGGCCCACCCAGACACCCCCCGCCTGGCCACGGTCCGCCGAGCAGGCCACCGACGCTATCGGCACGCTGCGCCACGTACGCGCCCCATCCTCAAAGGCACGCTCCACCTCCGAAGCCGGCACCCCGGCGTACCGCCTCGGCCAAGCCAACCGCGTGAAGACGGCCGTTTTCGATAGATCAATTGATCCACCGGTCGAAAGCAAAGGTCATGGCGGTACGAACCAGTTGTTGCTGTACCTCTTCCGACAAGCCGCCGTTGCCCCCAGACACCGTCGGGACGGGTTGGATGAACCAGCACGGGTCTCCGCCGGGCAGCGCGGCGAAGCCATCAAAACGGAGATCACCAGCAATCCATACGACGCCCCGGCCATCCGTCATCCCCCGCCAGACCTGATCCGGTACCTCACCCCGGAAAGCCGCCGCCACAGCACCGTCCGGGGCGAGCAGCAGGAGCCGCTTGCTCGTCTCACCCGGAACCTGTTCCATCCGGCACGGCCACACCTGCCAGGGATGGGCTCCCAGTATCTCCCGCCAGGGCTGTGGTCTCCTGAGGCCGGCCCAGGTCCCCAGCCGTGCGATCCCATATGCAAAGAGGCCGGCCGCAAGACCCGCCGGGAACATCCCCGCAGGCGAGTTGTCTATCAGCCACCCCAGCGCACCGCACACCCCGACAAACCAGCCGATCTGCCCTGGTGACTTGCGGAGTGCCGCCACCCGCTGCTCAACGGCTTGCTCCAGACGCTGCTGCACCTCGGGAGTCATTTCAGCCGCGGACCGCGGTGACACCCGGTATCCGTACTCCCTCGCCAGCATCCCCGACCCCCCACATTGCCCGCCCTGCAGAACCGCTATGAAACCGTCCCCATCCCGCCGGCACAACACCGTCCGGCCGCGCATCGAGCGACCAGACGGTGACGGCCGTGATGACCGCCGCTGCCACCGGCCACTGGCTGCCAGAGTTCGGTGGAGCACAGCCTGCCCCGGTACCACGGGACCAGCGCCGCCGGCTGGATCGCCCTCCTCTACCAGCCGGACGGCGCCAGCCTCCTCGTCGACACCCTCTCCCACCCCAAGACCCACCCCACCGCGGACCTGGCGCTGGACGCCATCCTGCGCGCCCACCAGATCGGGCCGCAGACCTCCGCCCGCTGATCAGACCTCACCAGAGCGCAGGGCCACCGTGGTGGTGACGGGCAACCGCTTCCAGCAGCGCCTGCCGCGCGCCCCACAGCCGGCCCTGCTCGGCGGCCAGGGCGCCGGCCGGCCGCCCGAGCGCGGCCTTCTCCAGCGCCTCCTCCAACGCGGTGCCGGCCTGTTTCCAGTCCTCCAGCTGCCGGATCAGGCTCCGCACGAAGACATCGACGGCCCGGCCCGGGTCCTGCCCGTCCTGGCGGGCCTCCTGGGCCACCTCGCCGAGGACGTCCTCGTCCAGGTCCTCGAACGCCGCCTCCCACCGCGCGGCCACCAACTGCTGATGGCCGACCAGCACGCTCTGCAGCTCGTCGTCGACCGACTCCTGCGACCAGGGAAGCGGGGACCGCGGCGCCCGGCCCACGACGGCGAAGGCCCGGCCGGCGACGCCCGGCCCCAACCCGGTGCCGCTGCGCCGAGGGCGGGGCGAGGAAATGCTGCTCACCCCCGCTCCAACGCCGACGGCCCCGGACTCGTCACCCCGAGCCGCCAACCCGGCGGCGCGAGGCCGGCCGACCCGACGTGCCCAAGGCCCGCCCGGCGAGGCGAAAGAGCCCGCCGCAGATCCCCGGGTGTCTCCCCCGGGGCCGTCCTCGGGTGCTGCCCCGGGGTAAAGCGTTGACTGGCCTTTCAGCGCATGGTGACCCTGTACGACGCCCTCACTCCGAACGAAAGCCCAGACCCCAGCCCCGATCCCCTAGCTTGCTGTCCTGGGAGTGCATGGCCACCAGGGCCCTGCGACGACTCAGGGCGGTTGGCCATATGAATCAGAAGACCGCGGGTGCAGCCGGGTGCCTGCTCGCCGGCCTCGGCGCAATGGCTGGGCTGCTGGTGTGGGCGCCACGGGCCGCGTTCAGCATTGATGGCGGGTTCGAGGGCCATGCCCGCGATCTGAGCGTGCTCTTCGTCGATCTGCCGCTCATACTGCTCGGTGGCACGATGGTTCCGCTCTTCACCTGGACGCTGATCACGCGACGGACGGGGCGTCCCTGGATCACGGTGCTCACGACCCTGACTGCACTCGCTCTCGGAGTGTGGGGGCTCATCGAGTGGTACACGCCGCGCCAGCACCCAGACCCCGGTTACACCGGTCCCGGGCTTTGATCCCGGAGCCTTCGACCTCCTTCTGCCAACGGGCGAGGTCGTTGCACGCAGGCGGTCAGAGCCGCCGGGTCGCCGGGCAGACCGGTGCGAACGGGTGCACTGCGGAAGCTGGACGAGGAACTCGCGCTCCCCAGGGGCGTGCAGAGGACGAGGACTGCTCCTCGTTCCCGGCGTCCTCGATGCGCAACAGCGCCCGACACGTCGACGGCCTTCTCGTCCTCCACCGCGGGCGCCGCGGCGGCGGGCCGCGGCTTCGGCTGATGCATGATCAACTCCTTCGGGGCTGGACACTGGAATGCGGCGGTCGGCCGGCCGGCCGCCGGCGGGAGGACCGCGCGCCGCCCGGTCGCCCCCGCAAGGACCGCGGTGCTCGGGGTGAAGGGTGGCGATTTCAGTCGCAGTCGTGCGGTGGCCGGTCGGCTGGCACGGTGCGGGCCCGCGCGGGCGGGCGACGGTGCCGCACGCGTGGGCCCGCGGTGCTGCGGCAACGCCGTAGTCCGGTGCGGGGTCCCGGATCAGAGGGGGTCCAGGGCGAGGCTGTGCCGGGAGAGCGGGTTGCGGGCCCGCTGCATCAGGGCTCGGGTCCGGTCCAGGGCGGTTGACGCGGAGTCGGAGCGAAGGAACACGTAGAGGTCCAGCCCTTCGTCGGACAGGAGAACGGTGAGGTGCTCGATCCCGTCCGAAGGCAGGGCGTGAGCCCAGATCAGGTCCTCGACGACTGCGGCGACCGTGGATGCGGGAGGGCTGTTCTGCAGGCTCCTGAGGCGTGCGACCACGACCTGCATGCGGCTCAGGCCCGTCCGATCGTCGGGGGTGCCGCGGGTGGGGAGGCCGGTGCCGCGACGGCCGGGGGTCGGGGTCCCGAGGTGACGACGGGGCGCGTGGGGGGAGGGCGGAGCACGACTGCCTCCTGGGGGAGTGGGGGCCGGAGCAGGTCCGGAGTGGGGTCCGGAGTGGGGGCGGCCGACTGGGAGCCGACGCGACGGGGAGCGGATTCTCTCCTTCCGATCTCCCGATGGTTCGTCATCCTGATGCTTCGGTCGGGCCGAAGGAACGGGCACGGGCTGGCATCAATGGGACGGGCCGGTTGGTGCCATCGACCCGATTGGCGATTATGATCGTCAGCGGCGGGGGAGCCGTGACAGCGAACTGGGAGCTCGGGGGAACACGTGCTGGACGTTTTCGGCCTGGACACGCAGACGGAGCGCGTCTACCGGCAGATGTTGGAGGGGAACCCCGGCGGCGTCGCCGAACTCGCGAGGCGGACCGGCACCACGGAGCCGAGAGTGAGGGAGGCGCTCGACCGGCTGGTCGAACTGGGACTCCTGGCACCGTCCCGGGAGACGGTCGGCGGTCTGCGCGCCGTCAGTCTCGAAGTCGGGTTGGAACAACTGGTGCGTCGACAGGAGGAGGAACTGGCCAGGCGCCATCACGAGCTGGCGGCCAGGAAGGCGGCTGCGGCCCGCGCCATCGCCGAGTACGCGACCCTGCGTCCCGACAGCGAGCAGGAAGGCAATGAGCGTCTGCTGGGACTCGACGCCGTTCATGCTCGGTTGGAGGTCCTCACCGGGCGGCTCAGTGAGGAATGCCTGTCGATCATCCCGGGCGGTGCCCGGCCCGAGGTGAGTCTGGAGGCCTCCCGTCCCCTCGACGAACAGGCCCTGGGCCGACAGGTGCGGATGCGTGTCGTCTATCAGGAGAGTGTCCGCAACGACCCGGCGACCTTCGCGTACGCACAGCGGACCACCGAGCGCGGTGGCGAGGTCCGTACGAGTCCCGTGCTGCCCGCCCGGCTCCTGATCTTCGACCGGACCACGGCCCTCGTCCCGATCGACCCGGAGAACCCCCGGATCGGTGCCCTGTGCACCAGCTCCCCCGGCATGGTGGCAACGCTCGTCGCGCTCTTCGAGCAGACCTGGGAGGCGGCGGTCCCGCTGGGCGCGGCCTGGGACCGGGGACCCGAGGACGGGGTCAGTCAGGGGGAGCGCGAACTGCTCAGGCTGCTGGCGTCGGGCCTGACCGACGAGGTCGTCGGCAGACGCCTGGGGGTGTCGATGCGTACGGTGCGCCGGCACATGGCGGCGCTGATGGAGCGTCTGGAGGCGGCCAGCAGGTTCGAGGCGGGTCTGAAGGCGGCTCAGCGCGGTTGGCTGTGAGCCGGGCGGTCACAGTCGTTCGTGGATCCGGATCCGCGCGTGGATCACACCCCGGAGCGGTCCCGACCCGGTAGCCGCTCCTCCGCGGGCTCCCCGTCCGGGGCGAGCGCGCGGTAGGCGTTCGCGACGGCGAGCAACCTGGCGACCTCCTCGCGCGGTGAGCGCCCTCCGGCTTCGGCCCGGAGGATCGCGGGCAGGGCGGGGACGGGGAGGTTCCGGGCCCGGTGCCGCAGGGCCGTACGCAACCAGCGGGCTTCGACGCGGGCCAGGTCCTCGTCCCGGTCGCCGTCCGCGTCAGGCCGGCCCGCCGCAGGCCCGTGCGGGACGGGCATGCCGTCGAGCGGGAGCGGCGCCGCTTCGTGCGGGACCCGCTCTGCTCCGCCCGGGACGACCTCGGTGCCGTCGCGCAGGATCAGCGCCGCGTCGCGCAGCGCGAACGCGCGGTGGGTGAGGTCGACGGAGCGATCGCCGAGGGTCGCCAGGTCGCGCAGCCGACCGCGTGGGGTGCCGAGCGCCACCTGCGGCACGGCCGCGGTGACGTCCGCCCAGAGCGGATGGGTCCGCCACAGCACGTACTGGTCGCGCACCCAACCGGCGAAGGAACCCGCCAGCGGCAGGGCCAGGCCGATCGCGAACAGGATGATCATGACGGCGGGCAGCAGTTCGCAGATCGTGTCGGTGAGAGGGACCGGGGTCCCGTCGGCGTCGAGCTGGGTGGCGTCCCCGCTGGTCAGCACGAAGTAGACGCGGTACAGCGTGTAGACCACGCCGGTGGCGCCGGCCGCCGCCAGGCAGGTGACCCCGGCCCGGACGGTGCCGCGGGGAACGCGCGCCCGGTTGGACCAGAAGAGAACCGTCGCCTGCGCCGTCGCGACCGCGAAGACCGTGTTGAAGACCCCCAGATAGAGCTCGACCCCGGGATCCCCGTAGTGTGCGTCGATCCCGAACGCGCCGTCGTAGTCGTGGGGGAGGACGAGGAAGAACAGCAGGGTGAGAACACCGGCGGCGGCCCCGGCGAACAGCAGCCGCACCCTCGCGGCGCCGGGCGGCTGCGGCCGACCGCGGACTGCCTGGACGTACTCCAGCAGGAAGTACGCGGCCGCCACCCCGGCGAGGTGCTTGACCAGCAAGGTCACGTCACGGACGCCGGTCAGGTCTGCGAGCGCGGTCTCGACGGCGGCCGGGCGCACGCTGACCCCGACCGCGATCGCGGCGAAGCTGCCCCAGAGCGAGCGGTTCGCCTTGCCGGCGAAGGCGGAGCGGGCCCTCCAGAGCACCACGCCCCAGGTGAGTGCGGGCAACAGCCAGGTGAACAGCGGGCGCATCAGGGGCTCTTCCTCCACCAGTGGGTGCGTGTCGCTCCCCGCAGGCTCTCGATCAGTCGGCCGGGTACGGCACCCGGCTCGGTCTCCGCTCCGAGCAGGCCGGACAACAGCAGCGCGATCATCTCCGCCTCCTGCTCCTCGGCCGTCTCGTAGCTGGTCCGCCCGGCGCCGAACACCTCGGCGATCAGTTCCGGGGCCAGGTCCGGCAAGAACGCCGCCAACCGGGACAACTCCAGGGAACCGCGGTGCCCGCACAGAACGTGGCCGAGCTCGTGAAGCTTGATCAGGTCCTGATGGGCTGGACTGGTGCGCTCCTCGTAGTAGACGAGGTCGACGCCGGGCAGCGCGATCCAGAGGCCGCAGGGCAGGTCGGTGCCCTGCGCGGGCATGGGCTCCAGGAGGATCGGACGCTGCCGGAGGTCCTCCAAGGAGTTCCGGAATCCGTCCACGGTGAAGGGAACGGGCAGGGACAGGTCGGTGAGCCGCCGCTCGCAGCGCCGGCGCAGGCCGGGAGGGAACGCCACGGGGTAGGTAGTCCTTCCGGACGCGGGGGGACAGAGGGGGGATGGGCGCGGGGTGCCGGGAGGCGGGAAGGACACCGCTTCCGCAGCCCCGGCCGTCGGGCGTCCGGGACGGCGTCCGCAGGCTCGGCTCAGTCGTCCTCGCTGGATCCCTTGCCGCGTTCCGCGCCGCGTTCCTCGACCTGCCGGAGGTTGTCGGCGAGGGCCAGGAGCACGTTCAGGCTGCCGTTGGAGAGCGCTGAGGCCCGCTGGAGGAGGTTGATGACCCCGTCGTTCCCCAGGGCCCGGCGCAGCTCGCCGATCTTCTCCAACTGGTCCAGCTGCTCGTCCACCACGGCGGCCTTGACATCGTCCAGGAAGTAGCTCGCGCCGGCGCTGATGCCGAACCCCCGACCCAGCCAGTCGAGTGTCTCGACCGTGGGGTTGGAGGCCTGGCCCTTCTGATTCAGACCGAGGTGCAGATTGCGGACGGTGTCCCGCGAGATGACGTCCCGCCCCGCCAACTGGTTGATCCGGTCGGCGATCTCCCGGTACGCCGGCGGCCGCCCACCGCACCTGGCCGCTTCCCGGGCCATGAGCTTCTCCAGTCGGCGGGCGATGCCGGCGGCGCGGCCGGACGGCTGATCAGGTCCGCCGGTCACTTCTGCCTTCACTTCGGCCCCCTCCTCGAATCCCGTCACGATACCCGACGCCGGTCCACGTCCGCCCACGGACGGTCGGCGCCCGTGGAACACGCCCGGGCGGGTTCGGTCCCACTGATGACCCGCGCGGACACACCCACGTCGACGCGGATCGGGGCCGCCTGACACAGAGGCCGCCAGCCACGGTTCTCGCCCGCCGCACAGGCCGCCTGCCACGAGCAGCTGCCAGCCGCTCCCGGCCCCGCTGGCAGCAACGTGCCAGGGACGCTTCCGTCCACCCGAACGCTCTTCCGTCCGCCCTGAGCTGCGGCGAAGCTGGTGACCGCCGCCGGGGAACACCGCTTCGGGGGCCGACGGACCGGACGAAGCGTCACCGCGGAACGCGATCCGGATCCACCGCACCGATGCCTTCCCTCGCCCGTGCCCGCGCTCTGCCGAGCGACCACCGATCACTGCCGCCGCCGAGTCCGATCGGGGTGCCGCCACGTCCGGCGTCCCCGCTCGGGAAGGTGGTTCCGCCTTCACCGGGTGACGGGGCGGCCACCGTTCACCACACCCGCCCACCGGAACCCCCGCGTCCCGTTCCACCACCTCGCGAGCCTCTTCCACCGGGGCGCTCGACCGCCCTCGACCCATCGCGACCCGACGTTCCACCGCCGCTCGTCCGCCTGCCGACAGGAGTATTCGTCATGTCCGTGTCCACCGCCCGCCGCCGCGGCGCCGCCCTCGCCCTCGCCACCGCGATCGTGCCGGTCAGCCTGGCCTTCGGCGCAGCCTCGGCCCACGCCAGTGTCGGCTCGAACATCACGGGCATCGCCCTGGCCAACAACTACAAGACCGCCTGCGCGACCAACAGCGCCGGGACCACCGGCTTCTACTCCAGCTGCACCGGCAACGGCGGCCAGCCCGAGAACTGGTGCGCGGACTTCGCCAAGTGGGTGTGGGCGAAGGCCGGTGTCAACGTCTCAGGCCTGACCCCGGCGGCCGCCAGCTTCGCCAAGTACAACGGCGGCCTGCACAGCACCCCCCACGTCGGCGACGCGGTCGTGTTCGATTACAACGGCGTGGCGAACCGGGCCGAACACGTTGCCATCGTCACCGAGGTCGGCAACGGCCAGATCAAGTCGATCGGCGGCAACGAGGGCGGCCAGCGCGGCAACTTCGCCGCGACGTCGCGGGTGCGCCTGGACGGACCGTACAGCTCGGCGCTCGGCTACAGCTCCTACATGGGCCAGTCGATCAGCGGCTACGTCTCCCCGATCGGCGGCACGGACAACACCCCGGCCCCCGCCCCGGCGCCGACCCCGGTGGCCAAGGACGTCACCAACCTGTTCGCGATCGGTTCGGGCGGGAGCGTCTTCAACGCCGGCGGCGACTTCGCGTCCGGTGCCTGGAGCGCCTTCAAGCTGGTCCCCGGCAACAGCGGCATCCAGAAGGTCTCCGCCGTGCAGATCGGCTCCGTCGTCCACCTGTTCGTCATCGGCT
Source organism: Streptomyces sp. LS1784 (assembly GCF_020103755.1). Lineage (GTDB taxonomy): Bacteria > Actinomycetota > Actinomycetes > Streptomycetales > Streptomycetaceae > Kitasatospora. The sequence continues at coordinate 3,910 of NZ_JAHSQD010000069.1, read as the reverse complement.
CGGACGGCACCGTGTACACCGCCGACGGCGACACGGCCACCGGCTCGTGGAGCGCCTTCCAGCCGGTGCAGGGCAACAGCGGCATCCAGCAGATCACCGCCACCGCCGTCGGCAGCACCGTCCACCTGTTCGCCATCGGCTCGGACGGCACCGTGTACACCGCCGACGGCAACTACGCGACGGGTTCCTGGAGCGCCTTCCAGCCGCTGCAGGGCAACAGCGGCATCAAGAAGATCACCGCCACCTCCGTGGGAAGCACCGTCCACCTGTACGCCGTCGGCTCCGACGAGCGGATCTACACCGCCGACGGCGACTACGCCACCGGCACCTGGAGCACCTTCCAGCCCCTGCAGGGCAACAGCGGCATCCAGGAGATCGCCGCCGTCACCACCGGCACCACGGTGCGCCTGTTCGCCACGGGGTCGGACGGCACCGTGTACACCGCCGACGGCAACTACGCGACCGGCACCTGGAGCACCTTCCAGCCGCTGCAGGGCAACAGCGGCATCAAGAAGATCACCGCCAACGCCGTCGGCAACACCGTCCACCTGTACGCCGTCGGCTCCGACGACCGGATCTACAACGCGAACGGCGACTACGCGACCGGCTCGTGGAGCACCTTCCAGCCCCTGCAGGGCAACAGCGGCATCCAGGAGATCACCGCCACCTCCGCGCTCTGATCCTCGCGGGCGTCCCGTACCGGCGGCCGCCGCCACGGTGACCGGTGCACGACCTCCACGGCCCGGCCCCCGGGGGATCCACCCCGCGGGGCCGGGCCCGAGCCAGGTGCCACCGCACACGCCCGCCCCTGCCTTCCGTGCCGGCCCCGCTGCCCGCACACCGCATTCCGTACCTCGTACTTGGCCCCGAGACCAGGAAGAACCGCACCCTCGTGAGCAAGCAGTTCCGCAAGCTTCTGCCCGCCGCCGCCGCCGTCGCGCTGCTCTCGCCCCTGGCCGTCACGGCCGGCCCCGCCCACGCCGCACTCCAGCCCGACCGCTCCTGCGGGACCGTCACCGACGCCGACAGGTCGGCCGCCACGAGCCTGAACACCGTCCTCACCGGCAAACTCGCCCACGCCATGACCGCCTACCGGTTCTCCTGCGCCCGGGCGATCGTCGCCGCCACCCGCGCCCACGACCTGCCCGACCAGGCCGCCGTCATCGCGGTCACCACCGCGATCGTCGAGTCCGAACTGCGCAACAACCCCAACGTCCTCGACGCGACCAGCGTCGGGCTGTTCCAGCAGCAGACCTGGTGGGGCAGCACCGAGGAGCGCCTGGACCCGGCCTACGCCACCAACGCCTTCCTGGACGGAATGCTGGCGGCCTACCCCAACGGCAGCTGGAAGACCCAGCCGGTGGGCGTCGTGTGCCAGAAGGTCCAGCGCTCCGCCTTCCCCGCTGCCTACCAGCCCCAGGCCGCGGACGCCCAGCGCATCGTCGCCGCGATGACGACCGCGCCGGCTCCCGCCCCCGCGCCCGCCTCCAAGGCACGGGTCAGCACGATCGGCTCCGACGGGGCGCTCTACGCCACCGACGGCGACTACGCCGGCACCGGCTGGTCCGGCAACTGGGCCCCCCAGGGCGGCACCGGCCTCAAGGCCGTGGCGAGCGCGGTCACCGGCAACACCATGCACGTCTTCGCCCTCGGTTCCACCGGTCGCGTCTACACCAAGGACGCCGACTACGACACCGGCCGGTGGACCACCACCTGGCAGGAGGTGCCCGGCGGCGCCGAGGGCGCCGAAGCCGTCAGCGCCACCACCATCGGCAACCGCGTGCACCTGAACATCATCGGCTCCGACCGGTCGCTCCACACCACCGACGCCGACTACGCGGGCACCGGCTGGTCCGGAACCTGGGTCCCCCTCGGCGGCACCGGTCTCAAGGCCCTCGCCAGCACCGTCACCGGCAACACCATGCACGTCTTCGCCCTCGGTTCCACCGGCCGCGTCTACACCATGGACGCCGACTACAGCACCGGGCGCTGGAGCGACTCCTGGCAGGAGGTCCCCGGCGGCGCCGCCGATGCCAAGGCCATCACCGCCGCCGCCACCGGCAACCGCGTGCACCTGAACATCATCGGCTCCGACCGCTCCCTCTACACCACCGACGGCGACTACGCCGGCACCGGCTGGTCCGGCAACTGGGCCCCCCAGGGCGGCACCGGCCTCAGGGAAAGGGTGGCGAGCGCGGTCACCGGCAACACCGTGCACGTGTACGTCCTCGGTTCCACCGGTCGCGTCTACACCAAGGACGCCGACTACAGCACCGGCCAGTGGACCACCACCTGGCAGGAGGTCCCCGGCGGCGCCGACGACGCCGACGCGATCACCGCGAGCACCACCCGCTGACACCCGCCCGCCGAGGCCCTGCTTCGCAGCGCGCGAACCGGGAGGCGGCCGGCCGGGGGAACAGTGTGCCCCTTCCCCCGGCCGTCGCAGCACGCGCTGACGTCCGCCCACCCCGGTCCCACCCCGGTCCCTCCCCGGCGGCGGCGCCCCGCGGCACCGCCGCGGGGCGTACCCGGGCGGCGGAACTTCCCGACGCGTTCGACCCGGTTGCGGGTGCGGAGCTTGTGGTCGGTCCACGAACTCCTACTGATGGGACGACAGGTACTCCTCGCTGCTGTGCGGCCGGCAGTGACTGCCCGGGTCGCTAGTGCTGTGACCGCATACGTTCGCCGGGTTGCTGGATCACGCGGCGAGGAGGGGTCTGCCGCCCCATCGGATGCCCTTCTCGCTGCGGACGCGGGCGCGCTCGCGGCGTTGGGCGGCCAGGACGTCGGGGTGGCGGGCGTTGGTGTTGCGCCAGCGCAGGTAGGCGTGCAGCGCGCGGGTCTGGACCGTGTGGTTGGGGTGGTTTGAGTTTGCGAGGGTGAACTGCCGCAGCGGTCCGAAGTGCGCCTCGATCGGGTTGGCCCAGGAGGCGTTGGTCGGGGTGAAGCACAGGTGGACGTTGTGCTTCTCCGCCCAGCGCAGGATCTTCCTGCCGTTGTGGGCGGAGAGGTTGTCCAGGATCACGTATACCGGGGCGCCGTCGGAGCGGGCGGCCCGGATCGATCTCAGTGCGGCCAGGGTGTTCGCGGTGCCCTTGCGGCGTCGGTTGACGCCCCACAGGGTGTCGTCGCCGACCGAGTAGCAGCCGTGGAAGTAGGTGACTCCTTGGGTGCGGTGGTAGGTCGCCGGGAGCCGGTCGGGCCGGTTCTGTTCGGCCCAGCAATTGCCCGCGGTGGGGCGGATGCCGAGCGGGCCGAACTCGTCGAACGCGAACGTGCGGTCGGGGAAGCGCTCCAGGGCGCGTTCGATCCGCTCGATCTTGGTGTCGAAGTCGGGGTCGGTGGACTCCTTCCAGGTCTTGGTGCGCTGGAAGGTGATGCCGCGCCGGGCGAGGAGGCAGCGCAGGGCCTCGCGGCCGATCCGGATCACGCGGCCGTGGATCTTGCGCAGGTAGGCGAGCGGTTTGCGGATCGACCAGCGGGTGAAGGGCTGGCCGAGCCGGGTCGGGCGGGTGGTGGCCGTCTGGACGACGAAGTCCTCGTCGTCAGGACTGAGATGGCGGGGACGGCCTCCCGCCCATCGAGGGTCCAGGCAAGCCAGGCCGATCTCGTTGAAACGGTGGATCACATCCCGCACCGTGTCCTCGTCCGCCTGAACCAGCTGGGCGATCACCGGGACTCGGTTGCCGCCGGCCGAGGCCAGCAGCATCATCGCCCGCCGGTAGCGAACCGTGCTTGTGCTGCCCCGACGCACGATCCGCTGTAACTGCTGGCCTTCCTGGTCCGTGAGTCTGCGAACCCTGACCGGCTCCGCCACCGGGCCCCCTTCCGAGCTGAACGTCTCACGACATCCAACCGGCCGAAGGCCCTGCGGCGCCAACCCGGTGAACCTATGCGGTCACAGCACTAG
>NZ_JAHSQD010000689.1 GCF_020103755.1 Streptomyces sp. LS1784 | reverse complement strand
CGCCGGCTCCGGCCCGGGCGCCGCGCCGCGCACCGGCCGGGCCGGAGCCCGGTCGAACTCCGGCTCGGAGCCGGATGCCCACTGCGTGGTGGACTGACGGCCGCGCCGGGAGCGCGATCCCCGGGGCTTCGCGGCCACCGGCTCGGGCTCCTCCGCGACCGCGGCGAACCAGTCCGGCGGCCCGTGGTCGTCGTCCTCCGGGCCGCCGCCCACCGTGTCGTACTGCGTCAACGGCTCAGGCCTTGGCCGCCGCCGTCTTCTTCGCCGCGGCCGTCTTGGTGGCGGTCGCGGTGATCGGCTTGGCGGCGCCGTCGGCGGCGGCCTCCGCCCCGCCCTCGGCCGGCTCCTCCAGCTTCGGTCCGATGCCGAGCTTGCCCTTGATCTTCCGCTCGATCTCGTCGGCGAGCTGCGGGTTGTCCCGCAGGAAGTTGCGGGCGTTCTCCTTGCCCTGGCCGAGCTGGTCGCCCTCGTAGGTGTACCAGGCGCCCGACTTGCGGATGAAGCCGTGCTCCACACCCATGTCGATCAGGCCGCCCTCGCGGCTGATGCCCACGCCGTAGAGGATGTCGAACTCGGCCTGCTTGAACGGCGCGGCGACCTTGTTCTTGACCACCTTGACGCGGGTGCGGTTGCCGACCGCCTCGGTGCCGTCCTTCAGGGTCTCGATCCGGCGGATGTCGAGGCGGACCGAGGCGTAGAACTTCAGCGCCCGGCCACCCGTCGTGGTCTCCGGCGAACCGAACATCACGCCGATCTTCTCGCGCAGCTGGTTGATGAAGATCGCGGTGGTGTTCGACTGGTTCAGCGCACCGGCGATCTTGCGCAGCGCCTGGCTCATCAGCCGGGCCTGGAGACCGACGTGCGAGTCGCCCATCTCGCCCTCGATCTCGGCGCGCGGGACGAGCGCCGCGACCGAGTCGATGATCACCAGGTCGATCGCGCCGGAGCGGATCAGCATGTCGGTGATCTCCAGCGCCTGCTCACCGGTGTCCGGCTGGCTGACCAGCAGGGCGTCGGTGTCCACGCCGAGCTTCTTGGCGTACTCCGGGTCGAGCGCGTGCTCCGCGTCGACGAACGCGACCGTGCCGCCGGCCTTCTGGGCGTTGGCGGCCAGGTGCAGGGTCAGGGTGGTCTTACCGGAGGACTCGGGGCCGTAGATCTCGATCACTCGGCCGCGCGGGATGCCGCCGACCCCGAGGGCGACGTCCAGGGCGGTGGACCCGGTGGAGATCACCTCGACCGGCTCGTTGGCCTTCTCGCCGAGGCGCATCACCGAGCCCTTGCCGAACTGCCGCTCGATCTGGGCGAGAGCGGTCTCCAGGGCCTTCTCGCGGTCCGTACCTGCCATGGCTTTTTCCCTCGGGTTCTGTGCTGTGCGCTTCATCGTCCTCGACGCTAGCGCGTCCCACTGACAAACGAGCCCGAGCGGGCTCGGCCTGTGGAAAACTCCTCGCCGGAGAGTACAAAGAACATCTGTTCGATTCAAGCGTCGCACGTCCGGGCCACGCCGCCCCCGAGGACACCCCGGGGACGGCGCCCCGCGTCACTCCCCGCGCCCCCCGTCCCCGCCGACCATCCGGCGCAGCCGCCGGGCCGCCTCCCGGCGCAGCTCCCGCCGGGCCCGCCGCTGCTCTCCCCGGTCGATCCGCGGATCGGTGGCCACCTCGTACCGCCGCACGTACGTCCCCACGAACCCCTGGAGCGTCGCCGCCGCCGGGATCGCGATCAGCGCGCCCACCGCACCGAGCAGCGCCGCGCCCGCGATCACCGAGCCGAAGGCCACCGCCGGGTGCACGTCCATCGTCCGCGCGGTGATCCGCGGGTGCAGCAGGTAGTTCTCGATCTGCTGGTAGACCACCACGAAGACCAGCACCCAGAGCGCGTCCACCGGCTCCACGGTCAGCGCCACCAGGACCGGCAGCGCCCCGGCCAGGTAGGTCCCGATGGTCGGCACGAACTGCGACATGACGCCGGCCCAGACCGCCAGCGCCGCCGCGTACGGCAGGTCCAGCAGCTCGAACATCACCCAGTGTCCGATGGCCGACGCCACCGCGAGCAGCGCCCGGGAGTACAGGTAGCCGCCGGTCTTGGCGAGCGCGATCTCCCAGGCCCGCAGCACCTCGCCCTGCTTCGCGGGCGGCAGCAGCGAACAGACCGTCCGTCGCACCCGCGGGCCCTCGGCGGTGAAGTAGAAGGTGAACAGCCCGACCGTGAAGGCCTGGAAGAGCCCGCCGATCACGGTGGACGAGACGCCCCAGACGTTGTCGGCGGCCTGCTGGGCGTAGTTCTCGATGGTGCCGGAGTCCTTGAGCAACCGTTTCTGCAACTCGCCCAGCGAGACGTCCTGGTGAAAGGTCCGGTTGATCCAGCCGATCAGGTTGTCGACCAGGTGCGGCAGGTCCCCGGCGATCTTCGCCACCTGGTCGACCAGCAGCGTGCCGAGCGCGGCGAGGAAGCCCACCACCGCGACCCCGACCGCCACGAACACCAGGAAGGTCCCCACCCCCCGGCGCACCCCCCGCGCCGCCATCCGGTCCACGGCCGGCTCCAGCGCCAGCGAGAGGAAGAAGGACACCAGCAGCATCACGAACAGGTCGACCAGCTGCCGGAACGCCCAGTCGGCGAGCTGGAACAGCCCCACCAGCACCAGGAACAGCACCATCGCCCGAGGCAGCCAGCGCGGCATCCCGCCGCCCCACAGCCCCCCACCCGCCGGAGCGCCGTCGGCACCCCGCTCCACCCCGTCCGAATTCTTCTGTTCTGCGCTACTTGTCACTCGAACAGTCTGTCCCATGCCACCCGGGCGCCGGCACTCAGCGCAGCACGCCGGAGACCCCCTGGGTGTCGCAGACCACGCGCCAGACGTCCTTGGCCTCCCAGCCCGCCTCCAGCGCCTGCCGCACCGTCCGTCCGTCCAACTCGCTCATCACGTGGTCGGTCGCGAACGACTCCGCGTACGCCTCCCCGAAGTGCGCGTACATCCGTCGCCAGAACTCCGTCAGCCTCATGCCCCCAAGTATCCCGGAAACCCCCGCCCCCACCCCGCCGGTCAACGGGGCACCACCACCAACCCCGCCCCGAAGTACTGCCGCTCCCCACACCCGTGAGGCCCCGCAGGACACCCCGAAGCCGCCGCCCCCGCCAACGCCCCCGCCAGCCCGTCCGACCCCAGCTCCGGATGCAGCGCCGCCGCCACCGCCAACGCCCCGGTCACATGCGCAGCCGCCATCGAGGTCCCCGCCAGCGCCGCGTACTGCCCTGCCGGCCAGTCGGAGACGATCGCCTCCTGCGGCCCACCGTCCGGTTCACCCCCCGGCGCAGCCAGCGAGACCCGCCCGCGCCCGTAGTTGGAGTAGCCGGCCGGGCGCCCGTCCCGGTTGACCGCGGTGACGGTGACCACCCCGGGCAGCTCGCCGGGCAGCCTCACGCACTCGGTGCCCAGGTGCCGGACGGGGGCGGGCCCCGAGACCCGGTCGTTGGGGCTCCGCTCGTCGGTCCGCGAGGCGCCGAGGTCCTGCCCGTCGTTGCCCGCCGAGGCGACCACCACCGCGCCCTTCCGCTGCGCGTACCCGACGGCCCGCCCGACGGCCGCGATCAGCGCGGCCTGGTCCCGGTCCTCGGGACAGTTGTACTTCCACGGGTCGGCGAAGTAGCTGTTGTTGATCGCCTTGGCCCCGTGGTCGGCGGCCCAGAGCATGCCGCAGACGATGTTCTCCGCGTAGTACTGCCCGAGCGGCCCGAGCAGCCGGACGGCGGCGATCCGCACGCCCGGCGCGACCCCGGTGACGCCGTGGCCGTCGCGGGTGGCGCCGACGATCCCGGCGACGTGCGTGCCGTGCCCGCTCTCGCCCACCCCGGGGTCCG
>NZ_JAHSQD010000688.1 GCF_020103755.1 Streptomyces sp. LS1784 | reverse complement strand
CAGCGCCGAGCCGCGGCTCGACCCGACGTACGGGGACGAGTCGGCGCGCCTGGCGCTCCGGCAGGCCGCCGCCGGGGACTGGGCCGCGCTGCGCCCCACGCTGGCCGCCGCCGACGGCGCCGAGCTGTCCTTCCTCGTCGGGGCGATGTCCGACGTGCCCCGGGTCGAGCAGTGGACGTCCCGCGCGCTGGCCGACACCCCGGACGACACCCTGCTGCTGTTGCTGTCCGGAGCCCGGCACGTCGTCTGGGGCTGGGAGGCCCGGACGGCTGCCCGGGCCAAGGACGTCACCGAGGAGGGGTGGAAGGTGTTCCACCAGCGCCTGGACGTCGCCGAGGAGCAGCTGCTGGAGGCCGCCGAACGCGAGCCGTCCTGGCACGCCCCCTGGAACTTCCTGCAGATGAGCGCCCTGGGCGCCTCACTCGGCCCGGAGGTCGCCGCCTGCCGCTTCGAGGCCGCGGTGCGCCGGGCGCCCGGGAACGCCGGCTCGCACCGGATCCGGCTGCAGCAGCTGAGCGCCAAGTGGGGCGGTTCGCACGAGGAGATGCACGAGTTCGCCCGCTCGGTGATGTTCGCCGCCCCCGAGGGCAGTCCCCTCGGTGAGCTGGTGGCACTCGCGCACCTGGAGCAGTGGCTGGCTCTCCCGGACGGAGAGGACCGCGCCTACCTGACCAGCCCGGCCGTGGTGGCCGGGCTCCAGGAGGCGGCCTTCCGGTCCGTCCTGCACCCCGACTTCGATCCGGTGCGCGGCTGGCAGGCGAGCTTCAACGCCTTCGCGATGGCCTTCTCCCTCGCCGACCAGCCCAAGACCGCGCGCCTGCTGTTCGACGCGCTGGACGGCTGCGTGACCGAGGCGCCCTGGCACTACCTGTCGCGCGATCCGGTCAAGGCCTTCCGTGCCCACCGCGACCGCTGCACCTCGTACTGGCGCTGAGCCGTACCCCACCACCGCCATCCACCCCGCGATCGAAAGAGCCTCCGGTGTCCCCTACCGACAACCCGACGAGTGCGCACACCTTCCAGGTGGACCTGCGCGGACTGGTGGACCTGCTCTCCCACCACCTCTACTCCAGCCCGCGGGTCTACCTGCGCGAGCTGCTGCAGAACGCGGTGGACGCGATCTCCGCCCGCCGCGCCCTCGACCCCGGGGCGCCGGCCACGATCACCGTCCGCGCCGACGACGTGCTGTCCGTCACCGACACCGGCATCGGCCTGACCGAGAAGGACGTCCACACCTTCCTCGCCACCATCGGCCGCAGCTCCAAGCGCGACGCCGACGGCCGGCTCGACGGCGCCGGGCTCGCCCAGGCCCGCGGCGACTTCATCGGCCAGTTCGGCATCGGCCTGCTCGCCTGCTTCGTGGTCGCCGACGAGATCACCGTGGTCACCCGCTCCGCCGCCACCCCGGACGCCCCGGCGATCGAGTGGCGCGGCAGCTCCGACGGCAGCTACACCATCCGCACCCTGCCCGCCTCGGCCAAGCCCGAGCCGGGCACCACCGTCACGCTGGCCCCGCGCGCCGACGCCGCCGAGTGGACCCGCCCCGGCCGGGTCCTCACCCTCGCCCGGGACTTCGGCAGCCTGCTGCGCCACGACGTCACCGTGATCGACGCGGGCGGCACCGAGCACCGGGTCAACCGCACCCCGCCGTGGGCCGAGCGCCACGCCTCCCCGCTGGCCAGGCGCGACGCGCTCACCGAGTACTGCCGCGCCGCCTTCGACTTCACCCCGCTCGACACCATCGAGCTGGACCTGCCGCTGGTCGGCCTGCGCGGCGTCGCGTACGTCCTGCCGGACGCCGCCCCGCCCTCGCGCCGCAACGGCCACCGGGTGCACCTCAAGGGCATGCTGCTCTCCGACCAGGCCGACGAACTGCTGCCGGACTGGGCGTTCTTCGTCCGCTGCGTCGTCGACACCGACGGGCTGCGCCCCACCGCCTCCCGCGAGGGCCTGTACGCCGACGAGACGCTCGCCGCCGTCCGGGACGCGCTCGGTGCCCGGATCCGCGACTGGCTGACCGGCCTGTCCGCGAGCGACCCGGCGCTGTTGCACCGCTTCCTGTCCGTCCACCACCTGGCCGTCAAGGAACTCGCCCGCTACGACGACGAGTTGCTGCGGATGATGCTGCCCTGGCTGCCGTTCGAGACCACCGACGGCAACGTCACCCTGGACGAGTTCGCCCGCAGCCACCCGGTGGTGCTGGTGACCCGGACGGTCGAGGAGTTCCGCCAGGTCGCCCCGATCGCCGGCGCCGCCGGGCTCGGCGTGGTCAACGGCGGCTACACGTACGACCACGACCTGGTGCACCGGCTGCCCGAGATCCGCCCCGGCGTCTCGGTCTCCGACCTCGACCCGGGCACCGTCACCGCGCACCTGGACACCGTCGACCCGGCCGTCGAGCTGGCCGCCAACGCCTTCCTGGCGATCGCCCGCGAGGTGGTCGGCCGGTTCGACTGCGACGTCGCGCTGCGCAGCTTCCACCCGACCAACGCGCCCGCCCTGCTGCTCGACAACCGGGAGGCCCGGCACGAGCGCACCCGGGCCCAACTCGCCGACGAGGCCGACGGGTTGTGGGCGGACATCCTCGGCTCGCTGCGCGCCGAGGTGCCCCGTGCCCAGCTGGTGCTCAACCACCTCAACCCGCTGGTGCGCCGCGCCGCCACCGTCACCGACCGCGAGCTGGCCGTCACCGCCGTCGAGGCGCTGTACGGGCAGGCCGTGCTGATGACCCGCCGCCCGCTCAAGGCCAGCGAGTCCGCCCTGCTCAACCGCTCGTTCATCAGCCTGCTCGACCACGCCATGCTCGGCCACGAGGCTGCCGGCTCCGGCCGCGACGGCGGGGCGGAGGCGTGATGCTGGACACCCCCGACGCGGTGATGGCCGCGCTGCGCGAGAACGACGCCCGCCCGTACGGCCGGACCAGGACCGTCACGGCCGAGGAACTCGTCGACGCCGCCGAGCAGTTCGACGACACCGGGGTCCGCTCGATGGCCCTGCTGGAGCTGATGGAGGCCTACGAGTACGACGGCGAGCGCAGCAAGGGCCCGGTCGTCTTCGCCCGCATCCTCAAGCTCTGGGACACCGACCCGGACGGCTTCGGCGAGTGGGCCCGGCACCAGGTGTTCTGGCGCTTCAAGTGGGTCGCCGACGCGCTCAAGGACACCCCGGACGTCCCCCTCGCGGCGATCGGACGCTGGCACACCGAGCTGCGCGACCGCTACCGCGCGGCCGGTCACGACCTCCAGCCGTACTACGCCCAGCGCTACCACCTGGCCGTGCAGACCGGTATCGACGTGCAGAACGCCTACGAGCTGTGGGCGGCCCGCCCGCGCTCCGAGCTGAGCGACTGCCACGCCTGCGAGACCCGCGCCCGTGCCCGGCACTTCCTCGCCGCCGGGGACGACGCCCGGGCGCTGGAGGTGCTCGCCCCGGTGCTGGACGGCCGCTCCGGCTGCGAGCAGGAGCCCTACCTCAGCCAGGCCACCGCGCTGCTCGCGCAGCTGCGTCAGGGCCGGCCGGACGAGGCCCGCTCCGGCCACCTCTGCGGCTACCGCCATGCCCGCGGCAAGGCCTCGATGCTGAGCGCGGTCGGCCTGCACGTCGAGTTCTGTGCGCTGTCCGGCAACGAGCCGCGCGGCCTGGAGCTGCTCGCCGAGAACCGCGCCCTGTTCACGGTCACCGGCGACCCGGCCGCCCGGCTGGACTTCCTGACCGGTGTCGAGGTGCTGGTCGCCCGGCTCGCCCGGGCCGGCCACGGCGAACTCGCCGTCAGCGGCCCGGCCGGCACGCCCTGGACGGTGGACTCCCTGCTCGCCCACGTGCGCGCCGAGGCCGACGCGCTGGCCGCCCGCTTCGACGCCCGCAAC
>NZ_JAHSQD010000687.1 GCF_020103755.1 Streptomyces sp. LS1784 | reverse complement strand
GCACCGAGTCGCGCAGGGCGAGCCGGGGGCCGAGCGGGAGCCAGCGGCCGAGCCGGCCGAACAGGCCGACCAGGTAGGGCACGAGGGCGACCATGCCGAGCTCGGCGAGGGCCGAGCCGCCGAGGACCGCGAAGCTGCGGTTGCCGACGCCGCTGGTGGCGCCGTACAGGGCGAGGGCCGCGCCGCCGCCGACGATCAGCAGCCCCGCGACGGCGAGCTTGCGGCTCGGCGGCTTGAGCGTGTCACGGCCGGTGAGCGCGGCGACGACGTCCTGGCGGGAGGCCTGGACGGCGGGCACGACGGCGGCCAGCAGGCCGGTGACGAGCCCGACCAGGAGGATGCCGAGCAGGTCGAGCGGCGGCACGGCGAAGTGGCCGAAGCGCCGGCCGGAGCGCTCCTCGGCGGTGGTGCGCAGCAGGGCGACCAGGCCGGTGCCGAGGCCCAGGCCGATCACGGCGCCGGTGATGCCGAGGACGATGCCGCCGCCGAGCACGACCGCGCGGACGTTGGCGCGTTCACCGCCGGCGGCGGCGAGCAGTCCGAGCTGTCGCCGGGAGCGTCGGGCGCCGACGGCGAAGGCGGGGCCCGCGAGGAGGACGATCTCCAGCAGGGCCATGCCGACGACGGTGGCGAGGATGACGATGTCGGTCCGGTTGAAGTAGCTGGTGCCGACGGAGTGCTTCTGCTCGGCGTAGAACGGGACGTCGGCACGGGCCGGCGGGTCGGCCAGGACGGCGCGCGAGGTCACCTGGAAGCCGTACTCGTTGAGTTCCTTGACCTTCTGCCAGTCGATCGTGGCCCCGGCCGGGAGCTTGACCAGCCAGCGGGAGGTCTCGTCGGGGGCCTGCGTCGTGGCGTTGGAGCCCTGCATCGGGCCGTTGGAGCCGTCCGACGGCTTGGGGAGGCGGTTGAGCACGGTGCCGGGGCGGGCGGTGAGCTCGGTGGCGCGCAGTTCGCCGGGGTACTCGTAGACGCCGGTGATGGTGAAGGGGCTGGTCTCCAGGCCGCGGACGGCGGTCTTGTCCCCGATCTTGAGCCCGGAGCGCTTGAGGAAGTCCCGGGTGACGGCGGCCTCGGTGTCCGCGGCGGGAGCTCGGCCGTCGACGAGGTTGATCCGGCCCTGCCAGACCGGGTCGGTCAGGTCGGCCTCGCTGACCCGGGTGCTGAGCAGGCCTTCGGCGCTGGTCGCGGCGGTGTACGGGCCCTGGAGCTCGGGCACCAGGGTGGCGCCGGCCGGGAGCAGCTGGCGGGCCAGCTCGGCGGGTGCGGTGTCGAGGGCGCGCTGCTGCGCGGGGGTGTACGTGGGGGCTTCGCCGTCCTTGGCATCGTCCTTGGGGCTCTGGATGGTGAGCCCCTTGTCGGGGTCGGGCGCCTGCTTGACGGAGGAGCCGCGTTCGACCATGTGCACTTCGCCGGCCGCCTGGCCCATGTACCGGACGGCGCGTTCGGCGGGCGTGAGTTCGGCGCTGCGGAAGACCACGTCGGCGCCGGTGACGCCGAGGACGGGCAGGGCGACCATGGCGATGACGAGGGCGCTGCGGCCCTTGGAACGCAGGGCGTCGCGGCGGGCTATGCGCAGGGCCACCCGCCATGCGCTGAGCTTCACTCGTCCACCTTCATGCTGTTGGTGGCGGCGCTGACGAGCAGGCTGGCGGCGTCCTGGCTGACGGACTCGTCGACCATGCGGCCGTCGCGCAGGAAGACGACCCGGTCGGCCCAGGCTGCGTGCCGGGCCTCGTGGGTGACCATCATGGCGGCGGCGCCGGCGTCGCAGCGGGCGCGCAGGACGGCGAGGACGGCCTCGCCGGTGGTGGAGTCGAGGGCGCCGGTGGGTTCGTCGGCGAGGACGAGGCGGCGGTCGCCGATCAGGGCACGGGCGATGGCGACGCGCTGCTGCTGGCCGCCGGACATGTCGTCGGGGAAGCGGTCGGCGAGTTCGGGGATGCCGAGCTCCTCCAGGGCGGCGACGGCCTCGCGGCGGGCGGCGCGGGTGGACAGCCCGTCGAGTTCGCGCGGCAGCGAGATGTTCTCGGCGGCGGTGAGCGCCGGGATCAGGTTGTAGTCCTGGAAGACGTAGCCGACGGAGCGGCGGCGGACTTGGGCGAGCTTCTTGCGGTTGAGCTCGCCGAGGGCGACGCCCTCGACCAGGACCCGGCCGCCGCTCGGGGTGTCCAGGCCGCCGGCCAGGGTGAGCAGGGTCGACTTGCCGGAGCCGGAGGGGCCCATGACGGCGACGAACTCGCCGGGGTGGACCTTGAGGTCGACGCCGCGCAGGGCCTGGACCTCGGCGGCGCCGTGGCCGTGGACGCGGGTGACGTTCTCCAGGTGGAGCACCGGCGCCTGCCTGGCCTCTTCGGTGTGGGACACGAATTCCCCCCTTGTGCTGGGTGTGGGCCCGGAGTCGGGGCCGGGCCTGGTGGTTCGGGTGTTGCGGGGGCTCAGGTGCGCAGGCGGCGGCCGCGCCTGGCGGGCGCGGCGCTGTCGCGGGCGGCCTCGGCGGTGCGGTTCTGCAGGACTTCGGCCTGCTGGGCGAGCCGGGTCTCGCAGTGGTCGAGCCAGCGGACCTCCGCTTCGGTCTGGAAGATCAGCTGGTCGAGGACGAGCAGCCAGGCCAGGTCGTGGCCGGCCGAGGGCACCGTGCCGGGGCGCGCCTCGCCGGACAGGGCGCGGCCCTTGAGCCGGGTGTAGTCCTGGAGCGCCTTGATGCTGTGCCGGCGCTGGCCCTGGACGACGGCCGAGACGTCCACCCCGGGGACGGTCACCGCCATGGCGAGCTTGATCGCCAGTTCGTCGCGCGGGGGGTTGGTCCGGGGCACCGGGGTGTCGAACCAGGTCCGCAGTTCGTCCCGGCCGGCGTCGGTGGCGGCGTAGAACTGGTGGCCCTCGTCGTCCTCCCCCGCCGGCTCGACCAGCCCGTCGCGCTCAAGCCGCGACAGCGTGGTGTAGACCTGCCCGACGTTGAGCGGCCAGGTGGCGCCGGTGCGCGCCTCGAACTCGGTGCGCAGCTGGTAGCCGTAGCGCGGGCCCTGGTCGAGCAGGGCGAGCAGACCGTGACGGATGGACATACCGAGTATGTATACCCGGTATGTCCATCCGTCTCAAGCCGAGTACCCATCCCCCGGCGACCGGGTACCGTCGTGCGGTGTGAGCCAGTTGCGCATCGCCACCTTCAACCTGTTGCACGGCCAGCCGCTCGCCCCGGACGGCGCCCCGCGGCCCTACCCCTCCGACGCCGGCACGCCGCTGGCGGATGCGGTGGCCGCCCTGGACGCCGACGTGCTGGCGCTCCAGGAGGTGGACCGGCACCAGTCGCGTTCCGGCGGCACCGACCAGGCGGCGGTGGCGGCCTCGGCGATGGGCGCCAAGGACTGGCGCTTCGCCGCCGCGCTGCACGGCCGCCCGGCGCCGGTGGCGGGCTGGGTGCCGGAGCCGTCCGGCCCGAACGGCCTGCGGGTGTACGGGCCGGACGAGGTGGACGACGGCTCCCCGCCCTCCTACGGGACAGCGCTGCTGACGAGGCTTCCGGTACGGCACTGGCGGGCCCGGCGGTTCGCCCCGGCGCCGTTCGGGCTGCCGCTGCGGGTGGCCGGGCGGCGCGGGCTGACCCCGGTGCCGGACGAACCACGGGCCGCGCTGGCGGCCGTCCTGGAGGGCGAGCGGGGTCCGTTCACCGTGGTGGCGGCGCACCTGTCCTTCGTCCCCGGCTGGAACATGGCGCAGCTGGCCGGCATCCGGCGCTGGATCGCCGACCTCCCCCAGCCGTACCTGGTGCTGGGCGACTTCAACCTGGTCGGCGCGGTGCCGCGCACGGTGCTCGGCGGGGCGACGGTGCTGGAGCGCACCGCGCCCCGGGTGCGGGTGCGCGAGCTGCG
>NZ_JAHSQD010000686.1 GCF_020103755.1 Streptomyces sp. LS1784 | reverse complement strand
AGTGGCCGATGGCGGCTTCGGCGGTGCTGGTGTCGCCGGGGCGGCACAGCGCGGTGAGCACCGCGGTGACGGCGTCCTCCCAGGGGTCGCCCGGCTCGGTGTCCTCCAGTAGCGCGAGGGCGCCGGGTAGGTCGCCGGTGGTGGCGGCGGCGAGGACGGCGGTCTGGCGGCCGTCGAGGATGCGTAGGCCGATGCCGCGGTGCTCCTCGATGTGTCGAAGGGCCTCGCTCCAGCGGCCGGCGGAGGTGAGGGCGCGGGTGCCGTCGGCGATGACGACTCGCCACAGCCACTGGCGGACCTCGGCGTGCTGCTTGTCGTTCTCGGTGAGGTGGGCCGGGACGGTGATGCCATCGAGGACGGCGGTGGTGTCGGTGGTGACCGCGCGGTAGAGGTCGAGGAGGAGTTGGTGGCCGTGCTGGTGGCGGTTGGCGCGGATGTGGAGGCGGGCGAGGTTGACGATCGGCTCAAGGCCCCGGATGGCGCTCATCGCAGGGAGGGGCCCGCGGGTCAGGTAGAGGGCGGCGTGGCGGTGGCACAGTTCGTGGGCATAGCCGGGCAGGGCGAGGTCGGAGGCGAGGAGGGCGGCCTGGTTGAAGACGGTGGATGCGAGGCCCGGGTCGGTCTGCCGGGAGGCCGTGTCGGCCAGCTCGGAGAGCCGGCCGACACGGGCGTTCAGGCAGGCACGCGGGCCGGTGGCGTGCGACCAGCGGGAAGCGCTGGGCGACGGGACCGGTCGGGTGCACGCCGGTCACTCCCAGATGACGGTGATCGGGTGGTTGGGGCGGTCCAGGACGAAGCGGCCGGCGGCCGGGTCCGCGATGGTGGGGGTGTCGGGGAGTTCGATGCGCAGGGTCCGGCCGCGGAAGCCGGCGTTCCAGGCACGGATCTGCTCGGCGACGAGGTCGGCGAGGGCGCCGCCGCCGGGGCCGTGGCCGATCACACCGGTCTCGTAGGTCTTGCGGGCGTCGGCGTCGGGCTCGCCCGGGCGCAAGGTGAGGTAGGCGAGGGAGCCTGCGTCCACGGTGGCCATGGCGCCCCAGCCGAACATCGGGTTCACGCCGCGCTCGCGGGCGTTGCCGGTGACGCTCATCCGCATGAGGGAGTTCGGGAGGGTCAGGGCCAGCCACAGGTCCTGGTACTCGTAGGTGGTGCCGGCCGGGATGGTCACGCCGGTCCAGGTCTCGTAGCGTCCGCTGTCGAGGACACCGGCCAGCAGGTCGGCGTCGACCGCGTCGGCTTGGTCCTTGTGTACTTGGAGGGTGACGTCGCCCTGGCGGGTGAGGGTGACGGTGCGGCGGGCGTCGTCCATGCTGCCGCGCAGCGGCATGAAGACGGCGAGCTGGTTGTCGACCGACACCCAGCCGTCCTTGCCGCGCTCGAAGGCGATGACCCGGCTGGCGGTGCCGCGCAGGCGCAGCGGCAGGACGATCCGGCCCGTCGGCTTGACCTGCTGGAGCCAGGCGGTGGGCATCTCGTTGGTGCTCACCGTGGCGATTACCCGGTCGTACGGGGCGCCGTCCGGGTGGCCGAGTGCGCCGTCGCCGAGGACGACCTCGACATTGGTGATGCCGGTGTCGGCGAGGTGCTTGCGAGCCCCGTGGACGAGGTCCTCGTCCACGTCCACGGTTACCACGTGTCCGTCGGAGCCTACGATGTGGCCCATGTAGGCGGCGTTGACGCCGGTGCCCGCTCCGGCCTCGAAGATCTTCTCGCTGGGCTGCGGGTCGAGCTGTTCGAGCATCAGGGCGACGATCGCGGGCTGGGAGGCGGCGCTGATCTGGGTGCCGCTGCCGTCGGTCTTGGTGTAGTTCGGGTTGTCCGCGTAGGCGGCCTCCAGCGGGAAGCCGGGCAGGAAGGGCTCGCGGGGCACGGCGCGGAAGGCGGCCTCGACCGCGTTGGTGCGGATGGCGCCCTGGTCGAGCAGGCGGGTGGTGAGGGCGTCGCGCAGCTGGTCGGCGGAACCGGTTTCGTTGCTGAGAGTAGTCATGTCGGTGACCTTAGTGGTTGTGCGGATGGTGGAAGCCGAGGGAGCGGGGCCCTCGTCGGAGTGGAAGACGGCATCCAACGCCCGTGCAGCCATGGCAGCTTGGTGGTCCACCGGGAGGCCAGCGCGGTTGGCGTGGAAGACGATGTGGTGCGCGAGGACGGCGCGCAGACCACGGGTGAGAACACCGTCGCGGGCGAGGCGGGCGAGGTTCTGACCGGTCTGCTGGAAGGCGTGGACCCAGCCGCCGTGGTGGGCGAGCGGGGCGGTGTCGCGGGTGAGCGCCCAGGTGTCGAGCCGCATCAGGTGGTGCATGGCGGCGGTCAGGGTGGTCGCCCGCTCGGGGGCCACGGAGGTGGGGGTGTCACGGAGTACGGCGAACTTCGCCCAGACGTCGCCCTGTTCGTACCAGTCGAGTCCGGCGGCGCGGAGCATGGCGGAGACGAGGACGACGACGGTTTCGGCCCGGCCGAGTGCGGGTGGTCCGGGCTCGGCGGCCCGGGTCAGCAGGTGCCGGCTGTCGGCGTGGAAGAGCCGGTGGGCGATCTCTGTGGCTTCGGCGCCGCCGAAGGCATGGGTCTCCGGCTCGTAGATCACGCTGGCCCAGCCCTCGACACGCCCGTCCTCGACGAGTGTGTCCAGCAGCGCGGTGACGGAGAGCTCGGGGGCGGCGGCGCGGTAGCGCACCCGCAGGCCGTCCTTGCGCATGTACCACCAGCTGTTCAGCGCGCCTGAGGCCTGGGCGGCGTTGAGGACGGGGGCGAGTCGGTCGGCGGCGAGGCGCTCGGTGGCCTCTCGGTCGGCGGGGGTGATGGTGTGCTGGATCCAGCCGGTGGTCATCGGATCGGTCCTCGGTTGGCGGTCAGGCAGTCAGGAGGCAGGCGTCCCAGCAAGTCGCGGGGGCGGTGCCGGTGGCGGCGGCGAGCAGGGCGAGGGCGGTGCCGGCCGCGCCTTCCAGGAACGCGGGCCCCGCCGTCGCCAGGAGGCAACGTGCTTGCTCGTTGGGGTCAGCGTGCGGCGGGTGCGTGATGTCCAGGAGCAGGTCGGTGGCCGAGTGAAGCCGGGCGGCGTTGCGCGGCGAGGCATCGGCGGCGGCGCGGTGGGCGATGTGTGCGAGCCCGGCGTAGCCGTGGCAGGCCGACAGGTCGGTGGTCGCGGCGAGCGCCTTGGGGTCCACCAGGGCGGTGGCGAGGGCATTCTCGGCGTCGTGGCGCAGGCGGGGGTCGTCGAGGGCGAGGGCGGCGAGCTGCTGGGCGCGCGCGATGCCGGCGGTGCCGTAGCACCAGCTCGGCCGTTGCGGCAGCAGCGGCCTGCGGTCGGGGTCGGTCAGATGTGTGGACGTGATCCAGTACGGCCAGGCGTGGCCGTCGCGCCAGCGCTCCAGCCAAGCCAGGACGGTGCGGATCGCCTCGCGCTGCCCGTCGACCTCTACACCGCGTTGCAACGCGAGGGAGAGCAGGGCGAGCGGGCCGGTGATGCCGTGCGCCAGACCGGTGTTGGCGTGCCCGCCCGGGAACCGCTCGTCCGGCTTGCCCGACGGTCCGTCCGAAGTCCACCAGCCCGGCAGGACCTCGCCGTTGTGCTTGACGTCCTCGGTCAGGCCGACCAGGCAGCCCAGGATCCGCCGGATGGTCTCGCCGGTGGGGGCCCGGCGCAGGAACACGGCGCCGATGCCGGCCAGGCCGCGGATGGTGTCGAACTCGGCCAGCACCGGCAGGTCGCCGCGGTTGATCCTGGCGATTGCTTCGTCGCAGCGACGCACCGCGTCGGCGGCCACGGCCTGGTCGAGGCGGGCGAGGGCACGTTGGTAGCAGCCGGGCCGCGCCTGGGCTGCGCAGGTAAGGGCCTGCGCGAGCGCAGGCGCGCCGTAGTACAGGTAACTGTCGCCCCCGCTCGTGACCGGGGCGTCGGCCGCGACCGAC
>NZ_JAHSQD010000685.1 GCF_020103755.1 Streptomyces sp. LS1784 | reverse complement strand
TGGCGCCGGCGTCCGGCCCGCGTGGGCGGCGATGCCCGGCGCGACCGAACCGCCGCCGGCACCCCCGCCACCACCCGTGCCGCCCGCCTGCGGACCGCGGTCGCCGTGGGTGGTGATGCCCTGCTTCATCAGGTTCGCGGTGCCGTTGATCATCGCCGAACCGGCCTGGACGGCGTTGGCCCGGGCCCCGCGCATGTTCAGCAGCTCGTCGCCGAAGCCCGGCACGAAGCGGTAGACGGCGGCGCTCGCGAAGATCGACAGGAACAGGATCGCCAGCCCGGACAGCACCCGGGCGAAGTCGTCGTCAGCCCCGGCCCCGGTCGCCACCGCGCCCGCCAGACCCAGGATGACCACGATGATCGGCTTCGCCAGGTCCACCGCCAGCATCACCCCCGCCCAGCGCCGCACGTGCTTCCACAGCTGCCGGTCCACCAGCCCCGCGTACACCGCCGTACCCAACAACGCGCCGACGTACAGCATCGCCGCCCGGATCAACAGCTCGATCCAGAGCACCGCCGCCGCCAGCACCGCGACCAGCGACACGATCACCAGGATCAGCGGACCGCCGCCCACATCGCCCTTCTCCAGGGTGTCGGCGAACCCTCCCAGGTACGACCCGGTGTCCGTCTTCGTCCCGACCGCGATCGCCTTGGTCAACCCGTCCGTCACGCTCACCACGGTGTACAGGATCAGCGGCGTGAACGCGGACGCCACCACCGTGAGCCACAGGAAGCCGATCGCCTCCGAGAACGCCGTCGTCAGCGGCGCCCCCCGCACCGCCCGCTTCGTCACCGCCAGCAGCCACAGCACCAGCGTGATCACCGTCGACACGGCGAACACCACGGCGTACTGCTGCAGGAACGACGTATTGGTGAAGTCCACCTGTGTCGTCCCGTCGATCGCCCCCGACAGCTTCCGCACCACCCACGCCGCGGCCTGCGCACAGCTCTTGGCCAACGACCCGAGGGGGTCGGTCACGGTCCCGACGGTGCTGCTCCCGGGAACCGAGCCTCCAGGCTTGGACGCGCAGTAGACGTCGCTGCCGGGCAACGGCAGGACGTCGCAGTTGTTGCTGGCCGAAGGGGTCGGACTCGGTTCCGCGGTGGCCCGGGCCGCCATACCGATGGCTGCTGCCTGGAACAGAGCGAAGGCTTTGAGGACCCGTCCGAACCGTGGAAGCCGTTTCCCGATCGCACCGTCAACGCGCATAGCGGAACCCTCCGAACTGCTCTGCTGATCCGGCGATCTCATCCGCTGTGGCCGCCTGCTGGTCGCCCGGCAGGGGAGCCGGGCCTGACTTGCGAGAAAAGTCGGTGAGCTTCCAGTCGCTGCCCGTCCAGTGCAGCGAGAGGGTGAGGGTGAACCAGTTGGTGGTCACCGGCTGGACGGAGCGCTCGCCGGCGAGGCCGGTGAGACCGGTGCACCACACCTCGACCTTGGCGTCCCCGTCGCTGTAGCCCGTCGACTTGGCGCCGACCGGGACGGTGCGGCTGACGAAGGTGAGGCCCTTGGGCGCGCGGCCCTGGGTGTCGAGGCCGTAGCGGGTGGCGGTGTCGCCGCCGAAGCCCTGGTCCAGCCGGCTCTGGAGCCCCGCCAGTGCGCCCGGGTCGGCGATGGTGGCGACGATGCCGTGCCGGCTGTCGGTGCGGAACATGTCCGCGGAGCCGATCGCCACCGCGTAGTTGGTGGCGGCCGACTGGGCACCCGGCTCGGTGTGCGGGTAGCCGGTCGGGATGCCGTTGACGGTGGTGCCGACGGGCTGGTCGCCGCTGGGGGCGGGGCCGGCGCCGGAGGCGGCGTGGTCGGCGGAGGTGCCGTCGCCGCTTCCGGCGCCGGGCATGACGCGGTTGGCGATGGCGAGGGCCACCACGAGCAGCGTGACGACGACCAGGACGGCCAGCAGGGCGCGCAACGGACGGGACTGACGGTGGTTCGACTGGGCGGAGGACTGTTCGCCGACCGGCAGGCGCGTACGGGTGCGCGGCTGGTCGTCGGACAACGGCACGGCGGCCCTCCTGGTGCGGGGAGCCGGGGCGGCTCCGGGGGCCCTCCGCCCGGGGGCGGGCGCGGACGGAGGGTGGGAACGGGGGTGGACTCCTGGCGGGCCGACTGTCGGAGGGGGTCCGGACGGGGACCCGGTCTCAGGCAGGTCGGACTACTGCTGTCCGATCGTCAGATCGCCATGCCGTAGACAATGGTGAACAGAGTGCCGAGTGATCCGATGATGAACACGCCGGTCAGTCCGGCGACGATCAGCCCCTTGCCCTGTTCGGCGCCGAAACTGTCGCGCATCGCGGTCGCACCGATCCGCTGCTTGGCCGCACCCCAGACCGCGAGCCCCAGGCAGATGAGGATGGCCACGGCCATGATGACCTCGACCATCACCCGCGCCTCCGACCCGAGGCTCGCGAACGGCCCCCAGTCCGGGGCGATTCCGCCGATGATGGTGTCGATGTTCGGCTTCTTGGGGGGGTCTTCGGCCAGGTGGCCGACCGCATTCGTGTGCACGCTGCTCAGGTTCATTTCCATCTCACCGCCCGATCAGGCAAATTCAAGGGCCCGGACCCGGCCCGCGCGAAGGGTCGGGGCCTATTCTTGGCCAGATCTGATGTCGACTTGGCTACTTCTCGCGTATTGGTCGTGAGGCATCGGACACGTACGCGAGGATGTAGACCGTACGAAGGATAGCGCTCACTGTTCGTATCTCTGATGATTGCGGTGAGCAACGCCTTCCGGGACACTTCGACTGACGATTCGTCGGGATGGTGCTGATGGTACTCCGGAAGGCCGGTACGGCCGCCGCCGCTGCGGGAGTTGTTGCGTTCGGGTTCATCGGGTTGGTGACGATGGGGACTTATGCGGCAAGTGGGACGCCGCAGCAGTCGGCGAATCGTTCCGCCCTCTCTCCCGGAACGGTCCCCGCCGCCTACCAGGATCCGATCCAGAAGTGGGGCTTACTCTGCCCCGAGATCTCCCCGCCGATGCTCGCGGCGCAGCTGTACCAGGAGAGCGGTTTCGATCCCAAGGCGCGCTCCGGGGTCGGGGCGCAGGGAATGGCGCAGTTCATGCCGGGCACCTGGCCCGGCTACGCCACCGACGGCAACGGGGACGGCAAGGCGGACGTCTGGGACCCGCTGGACGCGATCGCCTCGGCGGCGACCTACGACTGCGCGATCGCAAGGCGGGTCGCGAAGGTCCCGGGTGACCCGCAGGCCAACCTGCTGGCGGCCTACAACGCCGGCGAGGGCGCGGTGGAGAAGTACAACGGGGTGCCGCCGTACAAGGAGACCCAGGGCTACGTGCGGAACATCCAGGCGATGGCCCGCAGCTTCACCGCCCCGGCCTCGCCGACCGCGCCGCTGGAGGTGTCCCCGCAGTCGTCGGCCGCGATCTACTTCGCGCAGACCAAGCTCGGCACCCCGTACCTGTGGGGCGGTGAGGGCCTGCCCTCGCAGAACGGGCGGTTCGACTGCTCGGGCCTGACCCAGGCCGCGTTCGCCAGTGTGGGCATCACCCTGCCCCGGGTGGCCAACGACCAGTGGTACGCCGGGCCGCACCCGTCGCGCGATCAGCTACGGCCGGGCGACCTGGTGTTCTGGGCGACGGACCTGAGCGATCCGCGGAGCATCCACCACGTCGGGATCTACGTCGGCGGCGGCTACATGATCAACGCGCCGCACACCGGCGCGGTGATCCGCTACGACAAGATCGACACCAGGGAGTACATCGGCGCGACCCGGGTCACCTCGGACGGCGCCCAGGCGCTGCCGACCCGCAACAACGACGGCGCGGTCAACGCCCCGAGCCGTCCGGGCGGGACGGAGCCCACCACCCCCGCGGGGAGCCAGGACGGCACCCAGGGCGGCGCGCCGGGCAGCGCCCCGGCGACCCCCGGCCGGTCCGCGACCGC
>NZ_JAHSQD010000684.1 GCF_020103755.1 Streptomyces sp. LS1784 | reverse complement strand
GAGCCGGGCGCAGCGGGCGCGCAGCTCCTCGACGGTGGCCGGGCGGCCGCCGGTGAAGGCGTGCAGGGCCGGGTCGGCGAGCGCGGCCGCCAGCTCCTCGGCGTGCCCGGGGGCGATCGGCAGCAGGTCGAGGCGTTCGCTGCGCAGTTCGGCGGTGGTGAGGTCGCGGTGCATGGCGGTATTGAAGGTCATCCGGCGGTGCCGTGCGACGGGATTTCCGGCCGTGCTTCGTGCCGGTGCTTTTCCGGGGCCGGGGGTTCGGGGTCGAATGGGGCGACGTCAACACGGAGGAGGTCGCACGGTGCGGTATCTGGTCAGGGAGAAGCTGTTCGCGGTCGGCGACGACTACTGGATCGAGGACGACCACGGCCACAAGGCGTACCTGGTGGACGGCAAGGTCCTGCGGTTGCGGCACACCTTCGAGCTGAAGGACGCGCACGGGCGGGTGGTCGCGGTGGTGAAGGAGAAGATGCTCACCGTCCGTGACGCGATGAAGATCGAGGACGCCGACGGCGAGGTGATCGCCACGGTCCGGGAGAAGCTGTTCACCCCGTTCCGGGACAAGTACCTGGTGGACCTGGCCTCCGGCGGCGAACTGAAGATCCACGGCAACCTGATCGACAAGGACTACCGGATCGAGAACCACCACGGCGACGAGCTGGCCCGGATCAGCCGCAAGTGGTTCCGGATCCGGGACACCTACGGGGTGGAGATCGCCGACGGCGCGGACACCGGTCTGCTGCTGGCCGTCGCCGCCTGTGTCGACCACCTGGTGCAGGACGAGGACTGACTGTCCCCGGTTTCCGGATCTCCGGTCCGCCCCTCACCCGGGTGGGGTATCTTTTGCCAGCCCTTGACCATGGCGGTCAGCGGGCACGGCACGAGCGGACCGGGGGCTGGAACCACGATGAACGACATTCTGCACGGGCTCGGTGCGGCGGCGGCCTACGGCGTCCTCGGGGTGGTGCTGCTGCTGCTCGGCATCGGCCTGGTCGACCTGCTGACGCCCGGCCGGCTCGGCCACCAGATCTGGGTCGAGCGCAACCGCAACGCCGCCGTCCTGCTCAGCTCCGCGCTGCTCGGCATCGGCGGCATCGTCTTCACCGCGATCATGTACACCTACGCCGACTTCGCCAAGGGCCTGGTCTCGACGGCCTGTTACGGCCTGCTCGGGCTGGTGCTGATGGCCGTCGCGTTCTGGCTGGTGGACCTGCTGACGCCGGGCAAGCTCGGCGAGATCCTGGTCGAGCCCGAGCCGCACCCGGCGGTGTGGGTGTCGGCCGCCTGCAACATCGCGGTGGCCGCGGTGGTGTCGGCCGCGATCGCCTAGGACGGGCCTCGGGAAACGGGTCGGCGGCGCTCCGCCGGACGCCGCCGGGTGGGGGCGCGCTACGCCGGGTACGGCGCCTTGCCCAGGACGTGCTCCCGCCCCCAGTCCCCCAGCGGCCCCAGCGCCGTGTTGAGGCGGCGCCCGGCCTCGGTCAGCGCGTACTCGACCCGCGGCGGCACCTCGTCGTACGCCTCCCGGTGCACGATGCCGTGCGCCTCCATCTCGCGCAGGTGTGCGGCCAGCACCTTCTCGGTGATCCCCGGCAGCAGCCTGCGCAGCTCGCCGAAGCGGCAGCGCGGGCGTTCGCCCAGGGCCCAGAGGATCGACACCTTCCACTTGCCGCCGATCACGTCCATCGCGGCGTCCGTCCCGCAGACGTACGCCCCCGGCCTCGGCACGATCGCCATGCCCACCCCTTCCGGCCCCGCCGACCTCGATGCTCACCCCAGGGTAACCACCCACTTCGAAGTGCGTACTTGATCGTTTCCGGGGTCGGCGCGGAGGCTGACTGCCATGGCAACCAATCCCGTTGAGAACACGTCCAAGACCCCGCTCACCCTGCTCGGCCTCGGTGCGATGGGCACCGCGCTGGCCGGGGCCTGGCTCGCCGCCGGGCACCCGCTGACCGTCTGGAACCGCACCGCCGCCCGCGCCGACGGGCTCGCCGCCCGCGGTGCCACCGTCGCCGCCA
Source organism: Streptomyces sp. LS1784 (assembly GCF_020103755.1). GTDB lineage: Bacteria > Actinomycetota > Actinomycetes > Streptomycetales > Streptomycetaceae > Kitasatospora. Next base: position 1,889 of record NZ_JAHSQD010000684.1, on the reverse strand, counting down.
CCGTCGCGCAGGCCGTCGCGGCGAACCGGCTGGTCGTCGTCTGCCTGCTCGACGACGCCTCCGTGCTGGAGGCGCTGGACGGCGTGGACCTGACCGGCAAGGACCTGGTCAACCTGGTCACCAGCACTCCCGGGCAGGCCCGTGCCCGCGCCGCCTGGGCGGAGCAGCGCGGGGCCCGCTACCTGGACGGCGGGATCATGGCCGTCCCGCCGATGATCGGCGTCCCGGCGGCCGGGGCGTACGTGTTCTACAGCGGCTCGGCCGAGCTGTTCGAGGAGCACGGGGGCATCCTGGCCGCCCCGGCCGGCACCCGGTACGTGGGCGCGGACGCCGGCTACGCGGCGCTGCACGACGTGGCGCTGCTCAGCGGGATGTACGGGATGTTCGCCGGGATCGCGCACGCCTTCGCGCTGGTCCGCGGCGAGGCCGTGGCGCCGAGCGAGCTGGCGCCGCTGCTGGGCGGCTGGCTCGCCGCGATGTCCGGCTCGGTGGCCAGGACGGCGGAGCAGCTGGAGAGCGGCGACTACGCCCAGGACGTGGTGTCCAACCTGGCGATGCAGGTGGCCGGCCAGGAGACGCTGCTGCGCACCGCCGAGGAGCAGCGGGTGAGCGCCGAACTCCTTCAACCCTACTTCCGGTTGATGGAGCGTCGACTGGAGATCGGCGGTGGTGAGGAGGACCTGACCGGGGTCGTCGACCTGCTGCGACGGTGAGGTCCGGCCGGTAACGTACCGGCATGGAAGACCTCGAAGAACGCGCCACCGTCGTCGCGTCCGACTCGCGGCAGGCCGGGGCGGGGGTGGTGGTCCGACCGCGCTGCGCCGACGACCTCGCCGACTGCGTCCGGGTGCTGGGCGACGTCCACGCCGTCGACGGCTACCCCGCCGACTGGCCCGACCACCCCGCCGCCTGGCTGACCCCGGACGGCCTGCTCGCCGCCTGGATCGCCGAGTCGGACGGCCGGCTCGCCGGGCACGTCGGCCTCGCCCGCAGCGCCCCGGGTGACCTTGCCCCCGCGCTGTGGAGCCACCGCACCGGCGGCCCCCCGGAGCTCACCACCATGGTCGGCCGCCTCTACGTCGCCCCCAGGGCGCGCGGGCACCTCATCGGTGCCCGGCTGCTGGCCTGCGCCGTGGCGCACGCGCGGGCGCTCGGCCTGCACCCGGTGCTCGACGTCCTCGCCACCGACACCGCCGCCGTGGCCCTCTACCGCCGCCTCGGCTGGACCAGCCTCGGGAGCGGCGACCAGCGGTGGGCCTCCGGACGCACCGTCACCGTCCACTGCTTCGCCGCCCCGAGGGGGTGAACCGCTGCCCCGCCCGGCCGAACCAGGCCGGGCGGCCCGCGCCCTGCCGGCGATCTCCTCGGACGGGGCCAGGCGCCGGAGTGTGCTCCGGCGCGAGTGGTGCCGGGTTCCCCCGGGTGGGGGAGCCGGATCACCGCACCGGGGGAGGAGCGGTGCGGGCGGTGCGGGCGAGCCTGGCGGCATGGTGAGAGACGGGTGGGCGGTGAGCGGCTGGGGCCTCGGGTGCGCCGGGTTCGGGCTGGGGTGTGCGCTGAGCGGGACGGAACTGTTCGGCGCGGCCTGGCCGGGGTGGCTGGTCGCCGGCGTGGGGGCGGTCTCGGCCGCCGCCGGCCTGGCGGTGGTGCGGCGGAAGCCGGTGCGCCGGCTGCTGTGGCTGTTGTGCGGGGCGGCCGCGGTGGGGGCGTGGGGCCTGCTGATGGACGTGGTGACGCTGTTGTTCGGGCAGCGGGTGGACAGTGTCCCCGACACGGTGGAGCGCGCCCTGGTGGTGGTGGGGGCGGTGCTGCTGGCCCGCACCGCCCTGGGCCTGCGGCCGGGCGCCCGCGGTGGGCCGGACCGCCGGGCCGATCGAGCCGCGCCGGCG
>NZ_JAHSQD010000683.1 GCF_020103755.1 Streptomyces sp. LS1784 | reverse complement strand
ACCCGCGGGCCGTGGAGTGGCAGCGGATGCACGCGGTCGCAGCGGTGTTCCACGTCCAGCACGGCCATCTCGACCCCACCGACAGGACGAAGCACGCGGAGCTGATCTCCTGGCTCGCCCGTCAGCGCCACCTGGGCGGCCAGGGCCTGGTCGATGCGGCCCGGGTCAGCGAGTTGGACGCGTTCGGCATGACCGGCCGGATGTCGGTGAGGACTGCTGAGCGCTGCCGCCTGAGCGGGATCCCGCCGACGCTCCCGCCCAGTCGATCAGTTTCTGACGCTGGTGCCCCGCCCCAGACCAGGCCTGCGGGTCCGGCCCGGCACCACTCCTGTGCCGGACCCGCGGTTCGTCAGCGTGGAGCCTGCGCCGCGCGCCCGGCGCGGACTGCGGCGAGCACCTCCTTGTGCAGGGCCTGCAGGCCGGCCGCGGGGATGGGTACCGGGCTGCCGGTGAGGGTGTAGGTCTCCTCGGCGCCGGTGTACTCGATGGTGATGTCGGCGAGGTTGTCGGGGCGGGCGGTGGTGGTGACGGTCAGGTCGCCGGTGATGACGCCGACTTGGTCGGTCATGGCGCCGCCGGGCCCGACGAGGACCTGGTCGCGGAGCCGGGCCGGCTCGGTGGGCGCGTGCATCAGTCGCAGGTGTCCAGCATGGTGGTGAGCTTGTCCTTCTCCGGGCCGGTGATGTTCAGCGTGTACTCGTACTTCACACTGATCCAGGCCCGCGAATAGGTGCACCGGAAGTCGACGTTCGGAGGCGCCCACTGGTCCGGGCTCTGGTCGCCCTTGGAACGGTTGGAGGAGGCGGAGACCGCGATCAGCTGGCTGTGGTCGAGGTCGTTCGCGAAGCGCTTGCGGGTGGCCGTGTCCCACGTGTCGGCGCCGACCGGCGGGGAGCGTCATTCCGAGCACGCGATATTCACATCAACCCCTACAGCCCACCCCGAGGGCCAGCAGGCCATCCCGCGCACCCAGGACGCCGTCGCCGCAGCTCTGCCGCCGGCGCAGCGGATGGAGTTCTACCGGGAGATGGGTGAGGCCGACGTCGAGACGATCGGCGGCGTCCTGAAGCCCTGGTGGCTCCGGGCGGAGCTGTACCGGGACCCGGAGGGCGACCGCATCCACGCCGCCGTCCAGGCCGGCACCGCCCCCGGCACCTCCGCCTCCGCCGTCCTGCGTCGGCGCCCACCACAGCGACCGTGAGAGCAGCCCGCGTGGCCGCCCAGATACGAGGATTGACGACTACGCGGCCCTGCGGTTTACGCGGCCTACCCTGCCGCGTGGGCCGGTGGTGTCAGAGGTTCTGCAAGTAGGCAGTGTGAACGGCGAACTCCACCTTCTCAGGGGCGTCGCGTGGGGAGGGCGCCCGGGAGGTGGGGCCACGTCTTCCCCGACGGACTGCTCATCCCGGACCTGGTCGCCGCCGACGCAAAGGCCGCCGCCGACGCCGGCTCGGTGCACACCGCGCACGACATCAGTGCAGACGCGGAACGGGATGTCGCTTTGCCTGCCACCAAGGCGTAAGGCCCGCACGGAGCTCCGCCGGCCGATTTGAGCCTGACGTGGCGTCAGGCCGCACAGTGGCAGCAGTTGATGAGGTTCCCTAAACTGGAGGCACTTAACGATGTCCGTACTCAAGCGTACCGTGACCGTGCTCACTGTCGCAGTCGGCACCGTGGGCTTGACGTTCGCCCTGTCCGGCTCCGCCTGGGCGGGATCCAACGGCAGGGCCTGGAGCCAGGCCTGGGGCCGATACGCCGACGCCGTGTGCGACCTCCAGTTCGTGTCGTACGGCGACCACTTCTACCTGAACGACAACCTCAAGGACGGCGCCGGCTGCTACGCCACGTGGGGAACCTTGGACTACGGGTCGGGCGTCCTGTACAACTCGAACGGTGCGGGGACCACCGTCCACAAGAACTACGACTTCCCCGAAGGGACCTATCTCAGTTTTAAGGTGTGCGTCCGCGATAACGGTGTCGTCGTGCAGGAGACCTGCACGGAGTTCTGGGGGCAGGCATAGTACTCCAGCAGGACTTCTCCATTCCCGCTGGGTGCTCGGTGGGCGCTCAGCCAGCGGCCTCCTGAGCCGGCCGGCGGAGGAGGGCGAGGCGGCTGGCGGTGCGGTCGAGGTCGCGCATGAGGGTGGAGCCCGTGGAGAGGCCGGCGAGCGGATCAGCGCCGATCAGGACCAGGCGGACGTCGCGGTCGCAGCAGACGTCGACCAGGTTGGCGAAGCGCCGACGGCCGTCGGGGGATGCCTCGGTGAGCGGTGGGACGCCGTCGAGGACGATGGTGGGGAAGCGGTCGGCGAGTGTGAGGTAGTCCGCGACGGCGGTGAGGCCCTCGCACAGCTCCTGGAAGCCGAACCACACGTGGTCCTCGCGGACTGCCCGGGCCGACAGCTCACGGTGGTGAGCGGTCACCGAACCCGCTTCCTCGGGCCGGGGCGGAGTGAGACCGGCCGAGGTCTCGTCGCCGGGGCGGAGACGGGCGCCGAGGTCGAACCCGTGAGCGCGGTCAGGCCGGGGCTGCCGCCGGAAGTCGACCGGCCCGCAGACATCGAGCACGTCCATCCGCTCCTCGATCAGCCTGATCGTCGGCTCGAAGAGGTGGTGGTACAGCGGGTCGGGCATCAGCCCGGCGGGCGGGTAGTTGGACGTGGTGACAAGAGTGATCCGCCGCTCCAGCAGGGTGCGGAGGAGACGGGCGACCAGCATCGCGTCACCCGCGTCGTGGGCGTGGAACTCATCGAAGACGAGAATCCGGCAGTTGCCGAGCAGCTCGTCCACGGCTCGGTCCACCGCCGCGCCGTCCGCGGTCCGACTCTCGGCGTGGTGGGCGACACCCTCGTGCAGTCGGCGGAAGAAGTCGTGGAAGTGCAGCCGTCGCTTGCGCGGGGTCGGCAGCCCGTCGAGGAAGGTGTTCACCAGCCAGCTCTTGCCGCGGCCGACCGGGCCCCAGAGGTAGAGATGCCGCGGACTGCGGCGCAGCCGCCAGGCCGGGTGGGCCAGCTCGCCGGCCAGCCGGCTGAGTCGTTCGACCGGGAACTCCTGGGCGGGGTCGAGCGTGAATCCGTGCTGCCCCGCGGCCCGGTGGAAGTGCCCACGCATCGCCTCGTACTGCTTCTGCACCCTGTCCGTCACGGGTCCGGACCATAGCAGGGCATCAGAACCATCGAGATCAGCGGGAGTTGCCTGGTCCGTGGCCCCTTCGCAGCTCCTCCGGCGTGATGCGGGACTCGACCGAACGTCCCGCACCCGGACGGAGCGTTTCCCTTCGGTGCCGGAAGACGGCTGGCACCGTGACCCGCCCTGACTGATCGCGGCCGGGTATGGGTGACGAGGCGTTCCCCGGCTCGGCGGCTGATCGTCGTGCCGGGCTCGAGCGAGCACCTCACCCTGGGCGGGGTCGTCGTCCGAACGACCTGGCACGAGCCCGCCTGCCCGGGCTGGACCCGGCGGTGACCACCAGCGGCGCAAGGGCGGGCACGGGGCCGCTCCGGGTGCCGAAGGAGGAGGCGTACACCCGCGGGTCCGGCCTGCTCGACAGCCTCGGTGTGAAGGACGTCCTGGGCACCGACACCGGTGCGTTGTCCGGAGGTGAGCGCCAACGCGTCGCCGTGGCACGGGCGCTGATCGGGCAACCCCGAGTCGTCCTTGCGGACGAGCCGACCGGCGCCCTGGACGGAAAGGCCTCGACCACCGTCTCGGACCTGCTCTTCTCCCTGCCCTCGCGATACGGGTGCGCCCTCGTCGTTGTCACGCACAATCCGGAGGTGGCGGCACGCGCCGACCGGGTGCTGGCGATGGCCGACGGCCGTCTCGCGCCGGCCGGCAGCGCGGGGGTCGCCCGGTGACCCGTGCGACCAGCCCCCGTACCACCGGCGGCTCCGGCCGGCCGACACCGGGGCG
>NZ_JAHSQD010000682.1 GCF_020103755.1 Streptomyces sp. LS1784 | reverse complement strand
AGCCGGCGGCCGCCCGCCACGATGTCCGCCACCGGGGCCGGGCCGATCCGCGCGCCGGCCGCCGCCTCGGCCAGGCCGAGCCCCACCCACAGGTCCTTGCCGTCGTCCACGCCCGCACCCACTCTGTCCGGCTCCCGGTTCATGCCACTCCTCCGATCCGTGTCGTTTCCTTGAGCTCCACCAGCGCCGTGACCTGCCGCAGCCGTGCGATGCCCTTCGCCGCGTGGCTGCGCACCGCGCCCACCGAACACCCCATGGCGGCCGCCGTCTGGCTGTCGCTCAGGTCCTCCCAGTGCCGCATCACCACCGCCTCGCGCTGGCGCGGCGGCAGGGTGGCCAGCGCGGCCAGCAGGGCCCCTCGCTGGTCGGAGCGGGCGAAGCCGTCCTCCACCCCCGGTGCGTCCGGCACCGTCTCCACCAGCAGCTCCGGCGCCCGGCGGCGCCAGCGGCGGGCGTGCTGGTTGACCAGGATCCGCCGCACGTAGGCGTACGGATCGTCGGCCCGGCGCACCTTCGGCCAGGCCGCGCAGGCCTTCTCGGCAGCGGACTGCACCAGGTCCTCGGCCGCGTACTGCTCGCCGGCCAGCAGGTACGCCGTCCGCACCAGGCGTGGCCAGGCCGCGACGATGAACGCCTGGAACCCGTCGTCCTGATCGCTCTTCGCTTCTCTCATGAGCACTTCCGAGCACCTCCTTCACCCGTCCAGAGCCCGGGGGCGGCCGCAAGCGCTTACCGGTGGCTGTGGCGGCTTCACCTTGCCCGGGAGCGACGGCGCGGGCACTACCATCCGCCGGGTGATCATTTCTCATGACGTAGCGGGCAGTGGGCCCGCCGTGGTGCTGCTGCACTCCTCGGTGTGCGACCGGCGGATGTGGGACGCGCAGTGGCAGCCGCTGATCGACGCCGGGTATCGGGTGGTCCGCTGCGACTTCCGCGGCTTCGGCGACACGCCGCTCGCGGACGGCCCGTACAGCGACACCGGGGACGTCCTGGCACTCCTCGACCACCTGGGCATCGAGACCGCCGCCCTGGTCGGCGCGTCCTACGGCGGCCGGATCGCCCTGACGGCGGCCGCGCTGCGCCCCGCGGCGGTCACCAAGCTGGCGCTGCTCGGCGCGGGCATGCCCGGACACCAGCCCAGCGACACCCTGCGCGCCTTCGGCGGCCGGGAGGACGAGCTGATCGAGGCCGGGGAGATCGACGCGGCCGTCGAGCTGAACGTCGAGTCCTGGCTCGGCCCGGAGGCCGACGAGCAGGCCCGCGCGGACGTCCGCCGGATGCAGCGCCACGCCTTCGACGTCCAGATGGAGGCGACGTTCGGCTCCGACCGCGAGGACGTCGACCTCGGCCGGATCACCGCCCCCACGCTGGCCGTGTCCGGCGCCCACGACTTCCCGGACTTCCGCGACATCGCCGCGACCCTCCCCGCCGTCCTCCCCGATGCCCGCCACCAGGAACTCCCCTGGGCGGGCCACCTCCCCAGCCTGGAACGCCCGGCCGACACCACCGACCTGCTGCTCGCCTTCCTCCGCGAGCCCGCCCCGGCCGCGCAGTAGCACCCCCGGCCCGCCCACCCACCGGAGCCCCGCTGGACCCGGCCGGAGTGGGAAGTCGGCCCGGCCGACCTTTCACTCCGCGGCTGGTTTCAGCAGGTGGCGGAGGGCTGTGGGGGTGTGGCCGAGGTGGTGGCGGAGGGTGCGGGTGAGGTGGGCCTGGTCGGCGTAGCCGAGGTCGGTGGCGAGGGTGGCGAGGCTGGGTTCGCCGGCTTCGAGGCGGTCGAGAGCGCGGGTGATGCGGACGTGGTGGCGGTGGTGGGTGAGTGAGACGCCGAGTTCGCGGGGGAAGGCGCGGCTCAGGCGGTACGGGGAGACGCCCAGGAGCTCGGCGAGGGACAGCAGGGTGCGGGAGGCCGGGTGGTCCTCGGCGATCGCCTCGCGGGCCGCTGCGACCAGGGCGCGGTCGCGGGCGGCGGACGGGCGGGCCGCCGCGGGTGTCGGCCCGAGGGCCGTACGGGTGACGGCGGTGGCCAGCAGTCCCAGCAGCTGCTCCGTGACGGCGTAGTCGACGTCCCCGGAGCGGGCGGTGGCGAGGAGGCGGCGGTGGGCGAGGCCGAGTCCGGGATCGACGTAGAGCGTTGCGGCGCCCGGCCCGGGGTCATCGCCGGCGAGGGAACGCCAGAGCGCGGGCGTCACACTGATCGAGGTGCACCGGTCGCCGCCGCTGGGGTGGGCGAAGCTCTCCTCCTCGCCCGGTGTGCCGAGGTAGCCGAGGTTCGGGTCGAGGTCGGCGGCCACCCCGGCGGCGCGACGGCGGAAGCGGCCGTGCCGGACCAGCACCATGCGGTGGCCACGGTGGACCTCCGGCGGGGACCAGCGGGCGTGATCGCTGCCGCAGGCGACCGCGCTGATGTCGAAGTCGGGCCGGGTGGCGACGGGTTCGGCGGTGAGCACGGTCGGCAGGGTACGGGCGGGGTCTGACACCCGGGTCGGTCCGACGGCCCCCTGCAAGGATGTTCAAGACCGGCACGGCGGGCCGGCGGCAGGCTGTGCACAGCAACAGCACCCGCATTCACCCGCAACCGCAGGAGCCCGCACCATGTCCGTGCTGAACCAGCCCGCCACGATCGTCCTCGACAGCGCCGACCCGCTCGCGCTCGCCGCCTTCTACCAGAAGGCCACCGGGTGGGAACTCACCCACAGCGACGAGGACTTCGCCTCCCTCGCCCCGGCCGGCGCCGCGCCCGGGCTGGCCTTCGTCCGGGTGGACGGCCACCGTGCGCCGGGCTGGCCGGAAGGCGGCGCGCGGCTGCACCTCGACTTCGCCGTCGCCGATCTTCCGGGAGCCGTCGGGGAGTTGCTGGCCCTCGGGGCCACCCGGCCCGCGTTCCAGCCGGGGGAGGGGCAGTGGGTGGTCCTGCTCGACCCGCAGGGTCACCCGTTCTGCCTGGCGCCCTCCGCCGCCGGCGACTGACCGTCCGGGTCGAGGCGGGCGAGGAGCGTGCGGCACTGGCGCTGAAGCTTCTCGTCCTCCTCGATGCTCCCGAACCGGCCTCCCCGCTGTGGCAGTTCGAGCTGTGCGCGCAGCAGCGGGACGGCCGGTGCGGCGGCGGCGCCCATCCGCTCCAGGCAGGCCGCGACGTGGCCGCCGGTGGAGGAGTTGTTCTCCCAGGCCGGGAGGAGCGCGTCGAGGACCGCCGGGATCTCGGGGGCGCCGCCGATGTCCCAGAGCGCGGTGGCGCAGTGGACGCGAACCCAGTCGTAGTCGTTGGCGAGCAGTTCACGCAGCCGGGGCAGGGCGGCCGTCGCTGCCGGGCCGATCTCGCCGAGGAGGTCCACGACCGTGAACAGTCCGAAGGGGCTGTCGGTGCCGAGCAGTTCGAGCAGTGGCGGCAGGACCTCTTCCGCGTCGCCCTCGACCGCCCGGAGCGCGCCGAGGGCGACGGGGCGGACCCTGGCCTCCGGTCCGTGTGCCAGGGCGCGGATCCGTGGCAACGCGGGGGCGGCCGCCGGGCCGAGTCGTTGCAGGGCCTGGAGCGCGGATTCGGCGATGCCCCACTGTCCTTCCCGGACGGCCGCGTCGAGGGCCTCCGTGAGGGACGGGAGCACCGCCGCGTCGCCGAGCACCCCCAGGGCACCCACGACCGACCGCACCTCCATCTCGATCCACTCCCGGGACAGGTCGAACCCCCGCAGCATCCCGGCCAGCCGGGGCGCCAACTCGCCTGTAGCAGCAGGAAGATGGCGAGCCACCTGGACGGCGCGCCAGGCGTCGTCCCCCGCGTCCAGCGCCGTCAGCAGGCCCGGCAGCGCCCGTTCGTCGCCGAGCTGCGCCAGCGCCAGGACGGCCTCCTGGTGCGCCCGGCGCCGGTGCGGCTCGGGCGAGGCCCACACCTGGGGCCCGCCCTCGGCGCGCT
>NZ_JAHSQD010000681.1 GCF_020103755.1 Streptomyces sp. LS1784 | reverse complement strand
TCCACCGCGCCGGGCCGGCCGAGCAGCAGCGGACCTGCGGCGGTGCGGCCGCCGCCGGCCAGCACGGCCGTCCCGGTGCTCCGGGCCAGCCAGGCGGCCTGGCCCTCGGGCCGCCAGTAGCGCGGGGACTCCTGGATGCAGACCAGGTCCGGATCGCAGGCCCGGACCACTCGGACCAGCGCCCGCCGGTCGTCGCGCAGCGAGCGGATGTTGTAGCTGAGCAGGCGCAGCCGGCCCGGGCCGGGTGGTGGCAGCGGTTCGACGTTCGCGGCGGTTTCGGTCTCGCGCGCGGCGCTCATGGTCCTCCCCTGGGCGGTCACCGGATCGATCCGACCGTACGCGGCCGGGCCGGGACGTGCGACGGCGGCGGCGCGTCCGGGATCGGTCGGGGCCCGGTCGCACCGCCGCCGGCGGGCTCGAAGGGGTGTCAGGCGGTGCGGGCGAGGTCCGCCGCGCCGACGATGCCGGCGGCGGATCCCATCGAGGCCAGGACGACCTCGGCGCGCGGGCGGTGCACCCCGCCGGTCAGGTAGTGCTCGAAGGCCTTGGCGACCGGGTCGAGCAGCAGCCGGCCGGAGTCGGAGACGCCGCCGCCGAGCACGAAGACGCCCGGGTCGAACAGCGCGGCGAGGTCGGCCATGCCGCGGCCCAGCCAGTCGGACAGCTCGGCGTAGCACTCCAGGGCGAGCGGGTCGCCCTCCTCGGCGGCCTGGGTGATGTGGATGCCGCGGATGGTCTCGGCCACGCCGTCGTTGAGCTCCAGCATCCGGCGGCCGCGCTGCGGGTCGGCCGCGGCGTTCTCCCGGCCGTAGCGGCGCAGCGCACGACCGGAGCCGTACTGCTCCCAGCAGCCCTTGCCGCCGCAGCCGCAGGGCAGGCCGTCGGGGACCATGTTGAGGTGGCCGATCTCGCCGGCCACGCCGAAGCGGCCGCGGTGCAGCCGGCCGTCCAGGACGATGCCGCCGCCGATGCCGGTGCCGACGGTGATCAGCACCATGTCCTGGTGGTCGGCGGCCGCGCCGAAGCGGAACTCGGCCCAGGCGGCGCAGTTGGCGTCGTTCTCGACGACGGTGGACAGGCCGGTGAGCTCCTCGATCCGCCCGCGCAGCGGCTCGTTCTCCCAGTCGATGTTGGGGGCGAAGATCACCGTGGAGCGGTTGCTGTCCACGAAGCCGGGGGCGCCGACGCCCACCGCCGTGACGCCGGGGTGCTCCTCCTTGAGCTCGCGCACGGCCTGCGCGATGGCGTCGACCGCCCACTGCGGGTCGGCCGGGGTGGGCACCCTGGTCCGGGCCAGGATCGTGCCCGCCTCGTCGACCACGCCTGCCGCGATCTTGGTCCCGCCGACATCGACGCCGATGGTCAGAGCCATGTGTCCCTCAGCTATTCACTCGTTCCCGCTGGACGGAACGCTACCGCCCAACTCTGTCCCCGTACACAGCCTCGCATACATTATCCGAAGACAATTCTGGAACGACCGAGCCGATACGCTTCAAAAGTCGTATCTAATTTCCTTCTTCGTGACGTAAGAGAGCAGCGCGATCACCCTCCGAAGGTCACGGTTTCACTGCTTGGCGGACGGCCTGTCAGCCTCGTCAAGGTCGCAGTCGGCGTCGGCGTCAAGGTCGATCTTCTCGGTCGGCGCGCCCTGCCCGGCGGTCCAGCGGCGTTCCTGCCCGACCACGGCGGCACGGTAGGCGGCCAGCAGCTCGGCACCCGCTGCGGCGAGCCCGGTGCCGGCCGCGGCGAGGTGGGAGTAGACCTCCGGCTGCTGGGTGCGCAGCCGGTCGGCCAGCCCGGAGAGCGTGATCAGGGTGGTGGCGCTCGCCTCCTGGGCCTTCTCGCCGAGCGCACCGGCGAACCGGCGGACCTCGTCCACCAGCGGGCCCAGCTCCGGCCCGAACGGGTTCGACTGCCCGCCGCCCGGCGCAGTGCGGTCGCCGTCAGCCCCGGCACCGTCAGCCCCGGCGCGGCCGGACTCGGCACGGCCGGCGGACTCGGCGCGGTCGTCGACGGGCTCGGTGCGGTCGTCGACGGGCTCGGTGCGGTCGTCGGTGCTGGTCATCGCGGGCGCCTCCTCAGCCGTGGCCGCACCCCGCGGCCCTCCGGCCCGACGCTACCCGACCGGCCGGGCGGCCCGAAAAGGCGCCGAACCGCGCCGAGCCCCCGTCAGCCCCGGGGCCAGAGCGCCGGGTCGGGCGCGAACCGCACCGAGAGCACCCCGTCGTGCAGCCCCGCCCCGGCCACCGTGCAGCGGCGCAGCGCGGACGGCAGGGTGAGCACCCGGCGGTGGGTGCCGAGCCCTACCACCAGTTCATCGCCCCGGCGCACCAGGTCCAGTTCGGAGCGGTCGGCGCCGGGCAGGTCGAGGTGCCAGACCAGCAGGCCCTCCTCGGCGAGCCGGTCCTCGACCGGCCAGGGCTCGGGGGCGAGCCGCTCGGGCCCGTCCCCGTCCCCGTAGAGCCGGTCGGCGACGGCCTCCAGAGTGGCGTCGGCCAGGTCGGTGACCAGCACCGGGGCGTCGGTCTCGGCGGCGAGCCCGGTCAGCTCCTCCTGCCGGCGGCGGGCCAGGGCGGCCAGCCAGGGGTCGGGCGAGGAGACGGCGGCGTCGGGCAGCGCACCGTGCACCACCACGGCGTCCGGCCGGTGCCCGTGCAGCGCGAGCCCGGCCCGGATCCGGCGCAGCTCCTGGTACGGGTGGCCGCCCGCCGGGACGACCAGCCGGACGCTGGTGCCCGGGCCGGTGATCGCGGCGCGGGACTCGGCCAGCGCCACGGCGGCCTTGGTGCGCCCCTCGTACAGCCAGTCGGCGGGCATCGGGACGCCGGCCAGCCCGGCCAGCAGCGGGCGCAGCGCCCGGGCGGCCTGCCGTTGCTCGGGGACGAGCCGGCCCAGGTAGCGGGTGAGCTGCTCGGGCAGGGCGAGGGTGGCGATCAGCTCGGCGGGCGGCGGGGCGAGCACGACCAGGACGTCCTGGTCGGCGGCGGGCAGGGCGCGCAGCAGGGCGAGCCGGGCGATGCCGGGGAGGGCGGTGAGTTCCTCGGGATCGAGCTGTTCGGCGCCGAGCAGGTCGAGGGCGGGCTTGAGCCGGCCGGTGAGCTCGCCGACGGCGTAGCGGAACGCGGCCTGCTCGTCGATCCGGGAGACGGTCAGGCCCGGTGCGTAGTGCAGCGGTTCGGGCTCCAGCCGGGTGCCGAGGGCGGAGTCCAGGGCGCGGTGGGGGTCGTCGCCGGCCAGCAGCCAGGTGCGGTGGCCGCGCCGGGCGGCGTGCAGGGCGGTGGCGGCGGCCACTGCGGGCGCGCCCGCGTCGCCGCTGACCAGGATGGTGCGTGTCGCCGTCATGCCGTCCGGCCCCCCGTTCGGTGCAGTCAGCCTTCGACGCGCTTCTTCAGACCGGCCAGGGCGCGGTCGATGATGACCTTCTCGGCCTTGCGCTTGATCATGCCGAGCATCGGGATCTTGACGTCCACGGCGAGCTGGTAGGTCACCTCGGTGCGGCCGCCGGCCAGCGGGGCGAGGGTGTAGGAGCCGTCCAGCGAGCGGAGCATCTGGCTGCGCACGAGGGTCCAGGAGACCTCGCGGTCGCCGTCCCAGGTGTAGGCGAGGACGTGCTCGTCACGGATGGCGCCGGCGTCGAGCAGCAGCCGGACCTGGGCGGCGCGGCCGTCCCCGCCGGTCTCCAGGACCTCGATCTCCTTGACCTCCCCGGTCCAGGCCGGGTAGGCGGCGAAGTCCGCGATCACGGCCATGACCGTGGCCGGGGTCGCGTCGATGGTGATGCTCGACCTGGTGTGCTCCGCCATGGAATGGCCCTCCGCCTCGTCCCTCTGACTGCCGGTCCGGCCGGGGTGCGCTCGGCCCGGTCCGCCCGGAGCAGGCTATCGCGCCCGGCATGCGGGTCGGCGGCGCGGGCCGCACCCGGCGGGCGGCCGCACT
>NZ_JAHSQD010000680.1 GCF_020103755.1 Streptomyces sp. LS1784 | reverse complement strand
AGCGCGGCCAGTTCGGCGCGCCGCCCGACGAACAGCGCGGGACCGGCCGGCAGCCGCTCCAGGCCCGGAACGGCCCCGGCGGGCGCGCCGGGGCCGAGGTCCATCGTCGCCGTCTTCCTCGCCACCCGTGCCACTCCCGACGTCATCCCGCGCTCGGCATCCGACGCTCGGCTTCCGGTACCCAGCCTCCGGAGCTCAGCGGAGGCGGCCCGGGACGGGCGCCCTGTCTGCGAAGCGTAGTTCGACCGTCCGGCTCAGCCGAGGTGACATCCGGTCGTACGAATCGGCAAATCACCCCAACGACTCAACGCGCGGCGGTCACGCATGCTCCGCGGGGGCCCTCCCGGGTCTCGGAGGAGGCAGGCCGCCTCACCCCTCGGCAGGCCGCCTCACGCCTTGAAGGGACGGGCCGGCCAGGGCGAGTCCGCCGGGCGCAGCGCGTCCAGCCCGTCCGGGCCGGTGAGTGCGGCGTGCACGGCGAGGGTGCCGGTGACCAGGGTCGGGTTGTGCAGCTTCCCGGCCTGGATCAGCCGGATCAGCTCCGGCACCGGTACCCAGGCGACCTCGATCTCCTGCTCCTCGCCCTCGGCCGCGTAGCGCTCGCCGTCGGCCGGTGCCAGGTCGGTGGCGAGGAACATCCGCAGCGCCTCGTCGGTGCCGCCCGGGGAGGTGTAGTAGTCGGCAAGGATCCGCCAGGTGCCGGCCTTGCAGTACGCCTCCTCGTACAGTTCGCGCTGCGCGGCGTGCCACGGGTTCTCGCCGGGCACGTCGAGCAGGCCGGCCGGCAGCTCCCACAGCCGCTGGCGCACCGGGTGGCGGTACTGGCGCAGCACCAGCACCCGCTGCTCGTCGTCCAGGGCGAGCACCGAGACCGAGCCGGGGTGGGTCTGGTAGTCGCGGCGGGCCCAGCTGCCGTCGGGCATCCGCACCTCCTCGCTGCGCACCCCGGTGACCTTGCCCTGGAACGGCGTCCCGCTCGCCCGGACCTCCCACTCCTCGGCCACGTCGGCGATCCCCTGGCGGCTCTGCTCGTCCATCGCTCTCCCCTTTTCGTCAGTACGACACAATCTAACGCCGAACGGCGGCCCCGCGGGAATCGCGGGGCCGCCGTCCGGTGAACGACCGAGGCCAAGAAGAAGATGACTACTCGGAGGCCGTGGTCTTGATCTCGATGGCCGCCTTGACCAGGCCCGCGAACAGCGGGTGCGGGCGGGTCGGACGGGACTTCAGCTCCGGGTGGGCCTGGGTGGCCACCAGGTAGGGGTGCACCTCGCGCGGGTACTCGACGTACTCGACCAGGTCGCCCTTGGGCGAGAGGCCGGAGAACACCAGGCCGGTCTTCTCCAGGTCCGCGCGGTAGGCGTTGTTGACCTCGTAGCGGTGGCGGTGGCGCTCCTCGACGTACTGCTCGCCGCCGTAGACCTCGCGGACGATCGAGCCCTCGGCGAGCTTGGCCGGGTACAGGCCCAGGCGCATGGTGCCGCCCAGGTCGCCCTTGCCGTCGACGATGGCCAGCTGCTCGGCCATGGTGGAGATGACCGGGTGCTTGGCGGCGGCGTCGAACTCGGTGGAGTTGGCCTCCGGCAGGCCGGCCAGGTTGCGGGCCGCCTCGATGACCACGCACTGCAGGCCCAGGCACAGGCCCAGCAGCGGGACCTTGTTCTCGCGGGCGTAGGTGATCGCGCCGACCTTGCCGTTGACGCCGCGGTCGCCGAAGCCGCCGGGGATGCAGATCGCGTCCACGTCGCCGAGCTGCGCCTGGGCGCCCTCGGGGGTCTCGCAGTCGTCCGAGGTGACCCACTTGATCTCGACCCGGGCGTTGTTGGCGAAGCCGCCGGCGCGCAGCGCCTCGGTCACCGACAGGTAGGCGTCCGGCAGGTCGATGTACTTGCCGACCAGGGCGACCTTGACGATGTGCTGCGGCTCGTGGACGCGGCGCAGCAGGTCGTCCCAGGTGGTCCAGTCGACGTCGCGGAACGGCAGGTCCAGGCGGCGCACCACGTAGGCGTCCAGGCCCTCGCCGTGCAGCACCTTGGGGATGTCGTAGATCGACTTGGCGTCGATGGCCGCGACCACGGCCTCCTCGTCCACGTCGCACATCATCGAGATCTTGCGCTTGATCGCCTGCGGGACCTCGCGGTCGGCGCGCAGCACGACCGCGTCGGGCTGGATGCCGATGTTGCGCAGCGCGGCGACGGAGTGCTGGGTGGGCTTGGTCTTCAGCTCGCCCGAGGGGCCGATGTACGGCAGCAGGGAGACGTGCACGAAGAACACGTTGTCCCGGCCGACCTCGTGGCGGACCTGGCGGACGGCCTCCAGGAACGGCAGCGACTCGATGTCGCCGACGGTGCCGCCGACCTCGGTGATCACCACGTCGACGTCCTCGGTCGCCATCCGGCGGATCCGGGACTTGATCTCGTTGGTGATGTGCGGGATGACCTGGACGGTGTCGCCCAGGTACTCGCCGCGGCGCTCCTTGGCGATGACGGTCGAGTACACCTGGCCGGTGGTGACGTTCGCCGAGCCGTGCAGGTTGGTGTCCAGGAACCGCTCGTAGTGGCCGATGTCCAGGTCGGTCTCGGCGCCGTCGTCGGTGACGAACACCTCACCGTGCTGGAACGGGTTCATGGTGCCCGGGTCCACGTTGAGGTACGGGTCGAGCTTCTGCATCGTTACGCGCAGGCCGCGGGCCTTGAGCAGCGCGCCGAGGCTGGAGGCGGTGAGCCCCTTGCCGAGCGAAGAGGCGACACCCCCGGTGACGAAGAGGTGCTTGGTCGTCACGGCGCGGCCGTTCGCTGCCTTGCCGGAATGGGGCTGTGCCAAGAGGGGGCTCCCGTGGGTCGCGTGTCGAAAGTGACGTGGGCGGGAGGCTCGGGGTTCGCCGGGCGACGGGAGGCCGGCTCGGTGCGCGGCGCTCGAAGGGTCGTCGGTTCGGCTGGTCCGGGGCGTTTGATCCCGCCGGTCCACGGGATACCAGGGTATCAGTGACCCGACCCGGACGCCGTTCGGGCCGCGCGCGCCGCGTCGGGAGCGCGCGCGGGGCGCACCACCGGCGCATCACACGCCGCACGTGTCACACCGGTCGCACCACCGGCCGGACCGGGCCAGAGCGGAGCATCCATCCGGACCATACCGGCTCCTCCGGCCGGACCAGGCGGAGGTGATCCTTCCGGACCATCCTGCGCCGCGCCCCCGCGATGCACGGCATTTCCGCCGAATTGCGGCGCCACACCGGGCTGCGCCCGCGTGCTTCGCCCCTTTCGTCCGTCGTAAGCTGCTCGGACGCATCGCCGACAGCACGAGCACGCGGAGGGCGTGGGAGGGTCAGGACACTCCCGGTCCCCGATGCGCGACCGGACCTCCCCGTATTCCAGCTCCCCCCACCCACTCCAGGGGCTCGACCGAGCCCCGCGGACACTCCAGCAAGGCCTGCCACCACCCCCGGCAGGCCGGACGTCCCGGGGTGGACCTCCGGCCCCGCAGACCGCTCGCTCCCTCCGCTCGCCGATGCCCTGACCACATTGCGAACTGGAGATCCACGTGGCCGGCCGTATCGAGGACTACGCACTCATCGGGGACATGCAGACCGCTGCCCTGGTCAGCAGGGACGGGGCGGTGGACTGGCTCTGCCTTCCCCGCTTCGACTCGCCGGCCGTGTTCGCCGGTCTGCTCGGCACCGATGAACACGGCTTCTGGCGGATCGGCCCGGCCGAGGCCGTCCTGACCGAGGTCCCCGCGCCGGCCGCCGCCACGGCCCCCACCACCGGCCGGACCCACATCGCCACCTCCGCCGACCTGCGCGTGCCCCCGCCCACCGCCGCCGCCCCCGCCCTGCCCGCCGACCGCCGCCACTACCGGGGCGACTCGCTGATCCTGGAACAGGAGTGGGACACCCAGGGCGGCACCGTCCGGGTGATCGACTTCATGCCGCCGCGCCCGCTG
>NZ_JAHSQD010000068.1 GCF_020103755.1 Streptomyces sp. LS1784 | reverse complement strand
CGAGGGCGGCGCAGGCGCCGGTGCGCAGCGAGGTGCGCGCGGTGAGCGACACCAGGTAGGCCCCGACGGCCCCCACCGGGACGGCCCCCACCGGGACGGCCACGCCGAGCCCGGCGAGCAGCCCCGCGGCCGGTGTGGCCCTCACGAGTGGACGGCGTCGGGCCTCCGGGGGCGGCCGGGCTGCTGCTGGACCCGGGCCGGGCGGGTGGCGGCGGGAGCGTGCAGCGGGCAGGCGGCGGAGTCGGTCACGGGCCGATGGTGACGGCCCGGGGAGGGGGCGGCAAGCGGTCTTCCGGGAGCCCGAGGTAGCGTGGGAGACCCCGTGATCACCGTCCCGAGGAGAATCGATGAACAGTCAGAACGACCCGGTGCGAGCGCTGTTGGCGGAGGCATGGGCCTCCTGGGCGGAGCGGGGTGCGGCCCTGGTCGCCGAGGACTGGGACCGGTCCACCCGGCTGCCCGGGTGGACCGTACGGGAACTGTACGCGCACGTGGCGCCGGTGCCGGAGATGTTCACCGGGCTGCGCGCGGCCGTCCTGGACGGGCGGGCCGAGGTGGTTGACGGGGCCGGCATCCTGCGTGCCTACAACCGGCCCGGCGGTATCGCCCACACCGCCGCCGGCCAGGTCGCCGAGGCGGCGAAGCAGGCCGCCGAGGTGGCCGAACCCGCTGTGCTGATGGCCCGGTTCGGCGTGGAGGGCCCGGCCGCGCTGGACGGCCTCGCGGACCTGCCGCCGGGCACCACGGTGGCGCACCCGCTGCTCGGCAGCGTGACGGTCGGCGCGCTCGGCGAGGTGGCGCTGATGGAGGCGACCGTCCACCTGCTCGACCTGATCGCGGCCGTCGGCGGCCCGCCGCCCGCCGAGGGGGCGCTGCACTTCACCCGCACGCTGCTGGCGGAGGTCGCCGACCCGGCGGCCTTCATCGAGGCGGCGACCGGCCGCAGCGCGGCGGCGGTGCTGCCGGTGATCCGGTAGGGCGGTCGTCCGGTGACAGGTGAGCCGGTGATCCGCTGGGCCGGTCATCAGGTGAGGCGTATGCGTCTCATGTCATGAGCCTTTCAAAGGTGCGGGTTTGCTGTCACGCTGCTGCTCCCGGCCCGCTCCCCCACGAGAGGCACCGATGAGAAGACTCCTGCCTGCCCTGACCGGCGCCGCCCTGTTCGCGGCCACCGGCCTCGCGGTGCTCGCCACCCCCGATGTGGCGAGCGCCGCGGACTGTACACCCGCCCAGGTGGTGGCCAACGGCGGTTTCGAGTCCGGGAGTTCGTCCTGGACGGCGCCGAGCGGTGCGATCACCGCCGACAGTCGCCAGAGCGCGCACTCCGGCAGCTCCTACGCCTGGCTCGACGGTTACGGCTCCAGCCACACCGACACGCTCTCGCAGTCCGTCACTCTCCCCGCCGGGTGCGGCACCGCGACGCTCGGGTTCTGGCTGCACGTCGACACCGCCGAGACGACCGGCAGCACCGCCTACGACAAGCTGACCGTCAAACTCGGCTCCACCACTCTGGCCACCTACTCCAACCTGGACGCCCAGGCCGGGTACGTGCACAAGACCGTCGACGTCTCCGCCTTCGCGGGCCAGACCGTGACGCTCGCCTTCACCGGCGTCGAGGACTCCAGCCTGCAGACCGGCTTCGTGCTGGACGACGTCACCCTGGACGTCTCCGGCGGCGGTACCACCCCGCCCCAGCCCGGCGACCCGACCCGCACCCCGGTCGCGCCGGCGTACACCGTCGACCTCACCAGCGATGCCTCCGGCGGCAGTTGGACCGGGCACGAGAGCGTGACCTTCGGCAACGCCTCGCCCACCCCGCTGAACGAGGTGTACCTGCGGCTGTGGGACAACGCCCACGGCAGCTGCCCCAGCACCCCGATCACGGTGACCAACGTGACCGGCGGCACGCCCTCCCCGCTCACGGTGAACTGCACCGCGCTCAAGATCACCCTGCCGGCTCCGCTCGCGCAGGGCCAGAGCGGCACCGTCGGATTCGACCTCGGCATCACCGTGCCGAGCGGCGCGGACCGGTTCGGCCACGACGGCGCGTACAACTTCCTCGGCAACGCCCTGCCCGTCCTGGCGATACGGGACGCGGCCGGCTGGCACCTCGACCCGTACACCAACAACGGCGAGTCCTTCTACTCGGTGGCCTCGGACTTCACCGTCACCCTGGACCACCCGACCGGCCTGCTGGTGCCCGCGACCGGCACCTCGGTGGACACCCCCGGTGCGGCCGGACGGACCGTCACCAAGGCGACCGCCGGCAAGGTGCGCGACTTCGCCTGGGGCGCCGGGCCGTTCACGAAGATCTCCGGCACCTCCGCGGCCGGGGTGAAGGTCAACGTCTATTCGGTGGCGGGGATCAGTGCGGCCGACTCCAAGTCGATGCTCTCCACCGCGACCTCGGCGGTCGACGCCCACGCCCAGCGCTTCGGTGCCTACCCGTACGGCGAGTTGGACGCGGTGATCGACAACAACTTCTGGTTCGGCGGCATGGAGTACCCGGGTTTCGTCCTCGACCTGGTCAGCACCACGGCGCTCACCCACGAGATCGGTCACCAGTGGTGGTACGGCATCGTGGGCGACGACGAGTACAACGGCCCCTGGCTGGACGAGGCCTTCACCGACTACGCCACCGACCTCGCCCTCGGCAAGACCGGCAACGGCTGCTGGAACAGCGTCTCCTGGGCCTCCTCGGCGGAGAGGATCACCAACTCGATGGCGTACTGGGACGCCAACTCCTCCCGCTACTCCACGGTCGTCTACGGATACGGCAAGTGCGCCCTGCACGACCTGCGCCGGACGATCGGCGACACCGCGATGACCACGCTGCTGCGGAACTACGCGCAGGCGCACTGGTACGGCGTCTCCACCACCGCGGAGTTCAAGGCCGCGGCCCAGGCCGCCACCACCGTGGACCTGACCTCCTTCTGGAGCCAGCACCGCATCGACGGCTGAGCCGTCGCACCCCGGCGTCGCCCCCGGTCCCCGGCCGGGGGCGACGCCCCTCGACGCCCCTGACGCCCCTTGACGCGACGGAGGGCCGGGAGGACGCTGTACGTGTACGACATATACGTGTGCCGTACACGGACAGTCGAAAGCGCGCGGCCAGGAGTCGCGAGCTCCCGGCGTCGACCCGACCGCTGGAGCGATCATGTCAAGCACCCACTACGTGGCGCTGCCGGACAGTTCCCGCGTCCCGCTCAGCGGAGCGCGGGTCATCGGACCGGCCCACCCCCAGACACAGCTGACCGTCACCGTCTACCTGCGGCGCGACCCCGACGCGCAAGCACGGCCCGACGTCTACGAGCTGGCGCTCCAGGCGCCGACCAGACGGACGTTGCCCAGCGACGATCAGTACGCCGCCACCCACCGGTGGCTGGACACCGACCTCAAGGCGGTCGAGGCCTTCGCCGCCGAGCACAACCTCAAGGTCGAGAACCCGAACCCTCCGGCCCGCAGCATCCAGTTGACCGGCACCACCCGGGACGTCGCGGACGCCTTCCAGGTGACCCTGGCCCGCTACCGCTACCAGGACGCCAACGGCAATCCCCGGAGTTACCGCGGCCGTGAGGGCCAGATCTACGTACCCGCGGAGCTGGACGGCATCGTCACCGGCGTCTTCGGCCTGGACGATCGGCCGATCGGCTCACGCCTGCTGATCCGCCGGGCCGCCGACACGGTCCCGGTGGCGCACGCCGCCCCGACGATCCGGCCGGGAGCCTTCCTCCCGCCGCAGCTCCAGGCGCCGTACGCCTACCCGACCGGCACCGACGGGAACGGGCAGTGCATAGCCGTCCTCGCCTTCAACGGCGAGACGCCGCCCGGCGTCCCGTCCGGCGGCTACTCGCTCGATGCCCTGCGGAACTACTTCGTCAACGTCCTGCACCAGGACATGCCGGAGATCACCAACGTGGTGGTCCCGGGCGTCGGCACCCCCGGCAACGAACCGGGTCAGGACACCGACTTCGAGACGGCCGACACCACCGGCGAGATCATGCTCGACCTGGCGGTCGTCGGTGCCCTCGCCCCCAAGGCGAAGATCGTCGTCTACTTCACCACGTTCACCGAACAGGGCTGGGTCGACGTGATCACCCGGATCGTCAATGACACGGAGAACCGGCCCGGGGTGGTCTCCATCAGCTACGGCAACCCCGAAGCCACCCCGGGCGGTCGGTGGACGATCGGGGCGATGAAGCGGGTCGACGCGGCCTTCGCCAGTGCGGCCGAGAAGAACATCAGCATCTGCTGCGCCTCGGGCGACGACGGCTCCCGCGACCAGGCCGACGACGAGCGCGCCCACGCGGACTTCCCCGCCTCCAGCCCGCACGTGCTCGGCATCGGCGGCACCAGCCTGGTGGTCGACAACGGGCAGGTCGTCAGCGAGATCTGCTGGGACGACGGCCCGGGCAGTCGGACGGGTGGCGGCATCAGCAAGGTCTTCCCGGTGCCGCCGTACCAGGCCGACGCCCATGTGCCGCCGTCGGTCAACCCGCCCCACGCCCGCGGGCGCGGTGTGCCCGACGTGTCCGCGCTGGCCGACCCCCAGACCGGCGTGGTCATCCCGAGCGCCGACGGTGTGCACTTCAACCAGATCGGCGGTACCAGTGCCGCTGCCCCGATGTGGTCCGCCCTGCTCGCCCGGGTCAACCAGGGCCTTCCGGGCTCCGCCCAGGTCGGCTTCCTCAACCCGCTGCTGTACGCGAAGTTCGCGACGGGTGTCCTGCGGGACATCACCCGGGGCAGCAACGGCGCGTACGCCTCCGGGCCCGACTGGGACCCGTGCACCGGCCTCGGCAGCCCCGGCGGCCAGAAGCTGCTGAACGGCCTCAAGGCCCTCTGAACCGGACCTCCCCACCCGTTGGGCCCCCGCCTCGGCGGGGGCCCAACGGCAGGCGGATCAGCCCAGGGCGAGCGCGCGGAGGCGGTCGGCCGCGCCGTTGAAGTAGTCCTGGTCACCGGGGAAGGTGCCGGAGTCGGCGAACTGCCAGAAGGTCTGGTAGCCCCAGCCGTTCGGCAGGGTGCCGACGGACGTGGAGTAGCGGGCTATCCAGAGCGGGTTGGTGGTGCCGAAGCCGCCGTTGTTGCCGGTGCACTGGGTCCACCAGTTGGTGGTGGTGTAGATGGTGGGGTACCGGCCGGTGCGGGAGTGCACGGTGTCGCTGAAGTCGCGGATCCAGCTGACCATCGCGCTCTGGCTGAGGCCGTAGCAGGTGGCGCCGTAGGGGTTGTACTCGATGTCCAGCGCGGGCGGCAGGGTCTTGCCGTCGGCGGACCAGCCGCCGCCGTGGCTGACGAAGTAGTTGGCCTGGGTGGCGCCGGAGGAGGCGTTCGGCAGCGCGAAGTGGTAGGCGCCGCGGATCAGGCCCGCGTTGTACGAGCCGTTGTACTGCTGGGCGAAGTACATCGACCGATCCGGTGAGCAGATCGTACAGACCTGGGGGCGCCGAGAGAAGTCGGGAAGGTCCGGCGGCTGACCGCAATTGTCAGTGCGAGCACCATTTACCCACGCGGCGGTTCGAAAAGTGCTCCGACCTGCGAATATGTCCCGTGCAGTCCCGCGTCGAGAGCCCTTCAACAGGCGTTGGGTGGCCGGCTGGAGCCAGCGCGATGGGACCCATGGACCTTCGGTTGAGGGCTTTCACCGGTGAGGATGCCGAGAGCGATCAAGTCTCACGTCTGGGCTTGTTGGACAGGGTCTGCTCGTACCTATGCTGACCTATTGCTGACCGCACCTGATTGACCGTCAGGTGTGCGCTGTGGCCACAAGCTCGGCATAGCTCGGGTGGTCCGGGTTCTTCTTGCCGCTGTCGGCTCAGCGGTGACGCCACAGCGAGTGCAGCCGCAGGACGTCCATCTGCCAGTGCTGTTGGAGTCCGTTCTTCGGGTGTGGCAGCTCCCTGCCGAGTGCTGACGCGACCTCGCGGTAGACCGCAGTCGGGGTGTGTTCACCCGTCACGACAAGAGCGGACAGCAACGGCTCGCCAGCTGGCGTGTCACCGTCGACCCTGGTAAGTAGCTCACGCTGGTCGGACCCTTGGAGCCAGGGAAGTTCGCGGTTCAGCCGTCGGCCGATTCCCGACCAGGTGATGGTGGATTGGTGCCGGGCGACATCCTTCAGGACGCGCCTTACGGTCTCGGCGAGTTCGATGAGCGTGGCCTCCGGGAGGGCGTGGTTCTGCACCACCTCCCCGGGTTTCTCCTTGGCCGTCGCCCGCGCGCCCTCGGCGGCCGTGCTGGTGGCGGCAGCCGGAGGCGCCGAGTCGGCGGGTTCGAGGTGCGAGGAGGCAGCCCCCGTCACAGTGGAACGTTGCTGGGAGCAGATCTCGAACAGCTCCTGAAGATTCTGTGGAACACCGCCGACGAGCTTGCGTCGGAGGATCCTGGCGTGGGCGAGATCGCTGCGCAGGGTGAGCGGGTCCCCGATCTCACCTGCCCGGCGGGCGTTCTCCAGCAAGCTGCGGATGCGGGCCAGGACGTCGTCCGCCTCACGCGAACCGATCCACTTGTGCAGGTCCCTCAGCAGCCGCCGAAGCGTCTTGGCAGTTGTTCCCGACACTCCAGGTGCGCCGAGGAGGCGCACTGACTCCTCACGGATTACGCTCGCGGCGGACACGTCGTAGGCGGCCTTGGCCCGCGCGAAGCGGGACACCAGATCGGCGGCCCGGGCAGCATGGCCGGACGAAGTGTGATCCGCCTGGCGGGCGGCCGGGATCTCGGCTTGCCCCGCTCCGGCGGCGTCTCCGGCCTCGGCAGCGGGTGCGGGCTTGCTGGCGTTCTCGGCCTTGGCGGCGCCTGCTGCTGGGATGGCGCGCTCGGGTCGGATAGGGCGGATTCCCGAGCCGGGTGCGCCCGGCCGGCCGGTGACCGTGGTTCCCGCGGATCGGGTCGCACCGCTGCGGGTGGCGTCTGGCTGCGCCTGGACGGTGTGTCCGAGCACCCTGGCGAGTTCTTCGAGGAGGGCGGGACCGGGCAGCACGACGACGCCCTTGGCACGGGCCGTCTCGAAGTTGCGTAGTTGTCCTTCCGCCTGCCGGATTGCGGTGGCCAGTCGTTCCGCCCGCCTGCCCTGGGTGCGGGGCCGGAGGTCCTGGGCCTCGCGCAGCACCCGCCGTAGCTCCTGGACCTTCGGCGGTTCCCCGTCGTCGGGCCGCGAGCGCGGCGCGGGAGCCGAGGTCGGTGCGAGCCGGTATTGGTCGTGGGTCGCTCGAACGGCCTGCTCGCACCAGCGCTGGAAGGCGGCTTCCGCCGCCGGTATCTCCGCGTCCAGCTGGCGCAGCACGGTTCGCAGGTAGGGGAGGACGCGCCCGGACCGGCCTTGGACCAGGACGCACAGCGGGGCCCGGCCCGGGGGGGGGTCGGTCGACCTCGACGAGGAGGGAGCGCCGCTTCGGGTCGGGCAGGCGCGACAGATCGAAATCGGCCCGCTGGGAGAGTTCCTCCCATGACGTGGTCTCTCCCGCGCGGGCGACCGCGATCAGCACCTGTCGTAGGAGTTCCGCCAGTCGGCTGCGCGGGGCATCGTCGGGTCCGGTCTCGACCCGGGTCGGCGCCGCCTTCGGTGCGGCTGGGGCCGGCGGGTCGGCCGCGGCCGGGTCCTCCAGTGCGACCTCGGGGCGCCAGAGGCCGGTTCGTTCGGCTTCCAGCCCGGACAGCCGGGTGAGGCCGTCGGCATGAACGACCCAGCCGATGTTCCCGCCAGAGGTGTCGAGGTCGTCGACCAGCAACCGGGCCACCCCGTTGAGCCGGTATACGTACTGCTCGGTAGGGGCTGGCACGGCATCGGGCAGCGAGACGTAGGATCGGACGATTCGGCTCGCGGCCGCCTTCACGAACGCCGCGACCAGGTAGCGCCCGGGCACGGTGAAGTGCGACGCGGCCGGGGGAGCCGCGGTCGTGTCCACCGCGAAGACGACCTCCGCGCCCCGGAGTGGCAGACTCGCCGGGAACGGGGTCTCTCCCACGGCGCGGGTGGGCAACGAACCCTCGGCCCGCAATGTGTCCAGTGCAGGGGGAATCAGACCAGCACCGGTCATCCGGCACGACTCCAGCGGCGCCCACGGAATGGCACCAGTGCCGGCGGTCACCAGGCCTATCAGGACGCGGCGGTCGGTTCCCTGCGTCTCGCAGCGGACCCGCAGGGCGTAGCCGCGCCGGGCCACCATGTCGTTGACCACGACACCGTCCCGCCCGAAGACCCATTCGACCCAGCCGGTCTTCGCGCCGAGGCTCTCCACAGCCCGGCGCCAGTTCCGGTAGTCGCTGGGGTGGAGCGCGAACCGCAGGTGCTGCTCGGTGGCGCGTAGCCAGAAATCCACGGCGTCCCCGGGCCCGTGCCCCAGGCTGCGCAGGTCGGCCTGGGCCAGGTGCCCCTGGTCGGCCAGCCAGGCTTTCACATCGCGTTTGATGAAGAGGTGATCGGCATTTTCGACGCCGGTTGCGCTGCGGTGGCAGGTGGGCTTACTGCCGTCACGGTCCGGGTAGTGGGAGAAGTGGCAGACCTTCCACTCATACCGTTTGGTCATCAGCTTCTCGCCGCAGCCGCCCAGGTGCGTGCCGCACCAGAACTGGTCGGTTCCGAAATGGCGTCGGAACTCGTCCAGATTGTGCGGCTCCTCGGGGGCGATGACGGGCCGGTCCGAGTCCGGGCCTCCGATGACGGCTGTCTGTACGCGCCGACTGTCGACTGCTGCCACTGGGTTACCGCCCGATCGGTCCGTCGCTTGCTTGCGGCAGAGGATATGCCAGGGCTGACCGGCAGTCTCGCCATTACCCGAATCGTGACCCGTGTGCGAACCGGCGTGGAGTTCCATCAGCCCGGCCGCCCCACTGCCACCGCGCGTTCCTGGGCAGCGTTGGAGCCCTCTAGGGTGTCGGCCGCTCAATGCCCGCGCCATGGGTCACCTCCGCGCAGACGAAGCGGGCAGAAGCGCGAGAACGTCCGCCAGATCACGCAGCGGGATGCCCTCACGAGCGGGGGCCGACAACAGGGGCCCAGGGCAAGCCCTGGGCCCCTGCTACTTGCGCCTCCTTGCGCCAGATGGAGGTCAGCCGTTCAACTGCGCACGCGCGAACCACTTCTGGTTGTTGTTGGCCGCGCAGGTCCAGACGATCATGCGAGTGCCGTTGGTCGTGATGCCGTGAGGAATGTCGATGCAGAGGCCGGACTGGACATTTCGGATGGTCCCGTCATATCCGCGGATCCATTGTTGGCCCTCGCCGTCCTTGGGGGCGCTACCGCTTGTGGCGTCGCACGGGCGCAGGACGACAGGTGTGCCACTCGTGCTGGCATTGTCCTTGGTGCCGAGGCACTTGCCGGCGTTGGTGATGGTGCGGTCGTCATTGAAGGTGAAGTGCTGGTTGGCTGCGTTCCCGCAGTCGTTTATTGCGAGCTCTCCGCTGCCTCCCCAGTTGTCCAGACAAGTGGCTGTGCGCTGCAGGCTGTGGATGTGGACGCTGGAGTTACTGGTGGCGAGGTTGTTGGCCTGTTGGTCAGTGAGGGCGTAGGGGTACAGCCGGACGTCGCTCACTGCCCCGTCGAGGGCGGGAGTGGCTGGGGAGGAGTTGGTGATTTGGCCGCCGATGGAGAGGGAGCCGGGGGTGGCCCAGGTGCTGGGGTTGATGGTGCTACCGACGGCTTGGCCGTTGACGTAGAGGGTCATGGTCTTGTCGCTGGCGTTGTAAACGCCGATCAGGTGTGTCCAGACACCGACCTGTGGTGCGCTGGTCGAGTCCCAGGCGGCGTAGTAGGCGCTGGTGTTGATGTTGTCGTCCGCGGGTGCGACGAAGGCCCAACGACCAAATGCCTTGGAATACTGGAGGTAGAAGGGGCTGTGCTGGTTGCCTGCGAGGGTCGCGACAGTCTGGTAGCCGTTCGTGTTGTTGATCTTGACCCAGGTGGCGATGCTGTAACTCTGTCGGGTGTCGATATTCGGGCTCTGCGAGCTTCGGTAGTAGCCGCCGTTCAACGCGATGGCGCCGTTCGGAACGCCGTTGTGGTCCGCGACCGCTGTCGGGTTTCCAGTCGTCACGAGGGGGTTGGAGACGGAGCTGTCGACAGCGATGTTGGCGGGTTTGTTGTCGAGGGCGTACCAGACCGGGCTGACCTTGGTGTCGGCGACGGTGACCGGGCCGGCCTCCCAGCCGATTCCGGGCGTGGTGGGGGTGCCGGTGCGGTGGCCCCACCAGATCTGGATCTGGCCGTTGGCACTGCGCCCCCACAAGGCGGGCGCTCCGTTGCCGGTAAGGTCGCCGTCCGAGCCGAGGACGGGATAGTCGTTCGGTGGGACGGCGCCCAGGTACGAGTTGGTGTCGATGCTGACGAGTGTGGGAGCGCTGACGGGCTGGCCCGTGATCGGGTCCAGAATGGGTTCGCCATCGTGGGTCGGCGCGTAGACCCCTGTGGTGAACGTGTAGCCCCTGAGTTCTCCGGTAGTCATGTTGCGCGACCACAAGCCGGGATGTCCCTGGTTGGCCCAGTCGCCGGGGCTGAGGAGTTCCATGTCCTTCCAACCGGTCGCGCTGACGCGCACCGGTGCGCCGAAGCTCGTACCGAGGGTCGGGTAGTACCAGAGTGCGGCGTCGGCTCCGTTCGCGGCCATCTCAGTGGTGAGCAGTCCGGCTCCGTTGCGGAACTGGAGCTTGTAGTCGAGGTCGGAGTGGATCGGGTCACCGACTGAGGCGAGGCGAAGGACGGTCGACCAGTTGGTGCTGTAACCGTCGCAGTAGTGGGAGTCGCTCACGGGGGTTTCGCAGGCGGGCTTGTCGAGGAGCTGCGTGGTGTCGAAGCGGCCGGTGTAGTGGGTGTTGCCCGGGTTGCCGTAGTACCAGAGCTTCGTATCACCCTTGGCGTGGACGATCAGGTCGTCGACGTTCTTGCCGCCGCTGAGTGCGCCGCGGTGGGTGAACTGGATGTCGGTCTTCCAGTCGCCATCCTTGACAGGGGAGTTGGACTTCAGCGCGGCGACCGAAACGGCCGGGCTCTTGGCCAGAGGGTTGCCGGGCACGCTGTAGGCCTGCAAGTTGCCGGCTTGGTCGGCCGTGAGGATGTCGGGGGCTCCGTCGCCGGTGATGTCGCCGAACACCGGAGGCGGACCAGCCGGGTTCCACGGAACGTGGAAGGCATAGGACTGGATCGGCGACTGGTTGCCGGCGTTGTCCATGACCTGCATGAAGAGGATGTTGGTGCCCCAGCTGCCGGGTCGTACGGAGACGCCGCCCTGTGGCCGGGCAGCTCCGCATTGCCAGGTGCTGCCCGCCAGCTG
Source organism: Streptomyces sp. LS1784 (assembly GCF_020103755.1). Lineage (GTDB taxonomy): Bacteria > Actinomycetota > Actinomycetes > Streptomycetales > Streptomycetaceae > Kitasatospora. Next base: position 13,713 of record NZ_JAHSQD010000068.1, on the reverse strand, counting down.
AGGATCCCAGCCCCATCGTGCACAGGCGACGCCCGACGGCGTTCCACCGCTGGGAGCCGGGTCGACGGCATTGAACGGGACGACGCCCCAGTCACCGAGACGCTTCTTGCTCGTCTGCCCGTTGCCGGCGGGCGGGAACTGGTCGGCGAGCGCGTCGTCCGAGAGCTGGTCGTAGAGCGTGGGGAAACTCAGCTGCGGCGGAGTGACGTCCACCGCGAACCGACAGATGGGCGTGGAATCAGAGAGACCCACAAGCATGTCGCCGGCCATGATGCTGTAGCCGTACGCGTGACCGTCCTGAATGACGTTGAAGGGTACGACGAACGCCGCGTTGCCGCCGTTGGTGACGAGGTCGGAGAAGCCGCCCGCGACATCGGGAGCCCCAGGGAGGTTGTAGTCCCAGATGTGCGACCAGGAGTACAGCTGGTTCTGCACAGGGCTCGAGACGGTGGCGTTGAGGGTGACAGCCCCCTGCGCCAAGGCGCTTGAGTTCAACCAGCCCCATGGGGCGCCTGCGCACCCCTGGGTGGCCTGACTCGGGTCCATCGTCTTCGGAACCGGGTAGACGTACTGGTCGGTGGGGGTGTTGGGCGTGCGGTCGTAGGTGACGGTGAGGCTCGCGCCGTAGTCGAAGCGCTTGAACGCGTTGACGTTGTTCTCGTCCGCGGCTTGCAGTCCGACGGTCAGGACGTTGTTGGCCGGGATGTATTGCTTGAGACCGTCGAGGTTCCAGTAGGGGACGTCGACGTTGTCATGGCAGGGGTTGCGCCCGGATCCTGCGACCTGGGTCGAGTCGAGTCGTCCGCCGACCGGCATCGGCTTGTTGTTCCACACGGTGCCGGAGTTGATCTGGCGATCGACGAGGTAGACGTCGACACCGTAGGTCTTGTTGCAGTCCCAGTCGGCGGAGATGTACTCCCAGAAGTCCAGGCGGACGCTATTGATGATGGCTCCGCGCAGGTCGCTCGTGTCGAACTGGAAGTAGGAGCGCATGAGGTCGGAGGGGTTGCAGCTGGGTGCGCTGGGATACACGCCGCACCTGCCGACGCCCAGGTGGTCGGTGTCGTTGGGGCCGTTGAGGTTGTAGTGGGGTGTGTTCGGGTACTTCGACTGGACGTATGTCGAGCCGTTGCTTCCACGCGACCACGGAATCCAGTCAGGGTCGATGAAGTACGGCGCCGTGCCCGTGGAGAGGACGGCTTGATCGGTCGTCAGATCGATGCCCGTGTTGGAGACGCTGACCGGCATGGTGGAGACCTTGGCTCCGGCGCCGGGGCCGTCGGGGCTGCTGGAGGCGGGATCTGCAGCCTTGCCCGGGGCGTCGGTGCCGGCTGTCGGCGCAGGGGCGGGTGTGCCAGTGGTGGGCGTCGGCTGCGCCGCCTGCGCCATGGTCCTGGCGGCTGTCGTGGGTGCCGGTGTCGGTGTGGGCGGGGTGTTGACGGGCGCTGCGAGGGTGCTGTCCCACATGCGGGGCGCCGGGGCGGTCCAGCGCGGTACGCCATCGGAGTCGGCCGCAGTGACGTTGTGGTCGGCGTCCGACGTGATGGAGACACCGTCGGTCTTCGTGCCGAAGTGGAGGTTCTTCAGTGCCGGGTTGGCGGCCGCCTGCGCGGTCTTGACGACGAGCACCGTGCGCACACTGCCGTTCTTGCCGACACTGACCCTGAGATCCGTGTCGGGCCCGATCACTCCGGGATAGAGCAGGGAGTTGCCCTCGACACGCGGGGCAGGCAGGTCGAACGGCGCGCTCAGGGAGAGCTTCTTGCCATCCGAACTGGTCATGGTGGCCAGTGGGCCGTTCCCGCCGGCGGAGAGCGCGACACCCGACGGGACGGCCCTGGGGGAGTACGTGCCGCCCGCGTGCGCGGTCAGGGTGGCGTCCAGTGCCTGCCAGGTCCCGTCGATCTTGAGCCGTTGCTGGTCGGGGTGCCGGACTTGCCGGAGGTGTCCATCCGGAGTGGCGAGCGTCTCGGTGAACTCCGTGGCCAACCGTTCAATCGGGACGTCCTTGCCAGTGGCCTTGGCCTGGGCGAACACGGCATCGTCCGGAAGCTGCGGGCGGTCTTTCCGATGCGAGGCATCAGCCGCGTCCATGACGTCGGTGCTCGGTATGCCGCCGGCGTTTTGGTCGGCAAAGGCCACAGGTGACGTGACACCGACGGTGAGCATCGTAGCGGCGAAGGCTGAGAGCAGGCGGGGCCACCCATGGGGGCGGCGTCCGCGTCTGCGCGGTGGACCAGGTGGAGTTTTGGGCATGCCGAAGCGCTCCCGGAAGTGACGAGGGTGCGGTCACCGCCGGGTATCTGGCGGATACACACAGGACACGCACAACCTGTCGCATCGCCGGATGGTCCGTCAACTGACGGTCGGTGTGAATGCCCGATTTGCTGATGTCGGTGGCCTTTGCCAAGCGGGGTGATCTAGATCACCTTGCTCTAATCGAATCCTCATCTCGACTGACATGTCGACAAGTCCGTAGAGTCGCCGACGTTTTCGTGGCCGTCCCTGTGTCTGCGAACCGGCATCGGGACTCATTTGGGGGGTTCGGTGTTACTTCGTCGTGTCCGTTCTGCGCGTAGACGGGCTGTCATCACGACCGGACGTTCACGGGTCGCACTGCTGAGCACCTTGGCGGTAGTCGCGGCGTTACTGACTCCGGTTGCCGGGCCCGCGTTCGGTGCCACGGTCGATGAGAACAAGATTTGGTCCCCGCCTGACACGCCGTTGCCGAGAACTCCTTCGGTCTCCGGCAGGGATGCGGCCCCTCCAAACCCAGCCGCTCCACCTACGGGCACTGCGGACTGGGTGCCGCCGAAGTCGCCGACCGTTGTGCAGCGTGGCAGTGCCACCGTGGACCTCTCCGCACGCCCGGCGACTGAGGCGCAGGTGGCGTCGGGAGGCTCGGATGTGCCCGCCCCCGTTCAGGTGCCTGCAGGTGCGTCGCATCAGGCCGGGGCGTTGCCGGTCTGGCTCGCCCCGGTGGCGGCGGCAACGGGGCAGAGCTCTGCATCGCCCGGTGCCGACGTTGCCGCCAAGGGGGGTCCGGCAACTTCGGGCCCCGTTCTCCGAGTAGAGGTGACCGACGCCAAGGCTGCCGAGGCTGTGGGATCCCACGGCGGCCTTGTCACCCTCACGCCTACGTCCGGCGCCGGTGGCAAGGTCCAGGTGGCGTTGGATCCCGAGCTGATCAGCGGGGGCATCGGCGCCGGGTGGGCCCAGCGAGCCAGTCTCTATGCCCTGCCGGCCTGCTCACTGACCACTCCCCAGTCGGGAGGCTGCCGGGAGCGCACGCCTGTCGCGTCCCACTACGACGCCGACACCAAGCGGCTGGTCGCAGAAGTGGACCTGGCGTCATCGACGACGGGGGGACCGGTCCAGGGCGGTGCCTCCGCCAAGTCGGCCACGACGTTCACACCGATGGTCCTCACCCTGGATGCGCCGACCGACACTGGCGGTGGTGGCGGCGGAACCTTCAGCGCAACCAGCCTTACCCCGAGCCAGGCGTGGACCGCTGGTGATGCATCCGGTTCATTCAACTACACCTATCCGATCCAGTCTCCGCCGACCCTCGGTGGCACCGCTCCCCAACTCGCTCTCGGGTACAGCTCGGCCTCGGTGGACGGCCGCACGTCGTCCACCAACTCGCAGGCCTCATGGCTCGGTGACGGCTGGGACCTCGGTACCGGGTTCGTCGAGCGGGTCTACAAACCGTGCTCCAAGGCAGGCATCGCGGGATCCGGCGACCAGTGCTGGGGCGGGGCCAACCTGACGCTCTCGCTCGCAGGTCATTCCGGTGAACTGGTCCCGAAGGACGGCTCGTGCGCCACCGAGACCGCCACGGACGAGCAGTCCAAGTGCACCTGGCACCTCAAGAGCGATGACGGCAGCCGCATCGAGTTCCTGACCGGCGCCAGAAACGGCACCTGGAACGGCTCCTACATCAAGCTCACCGACGCGTCGGGCACCGCCTACTACTTCGGCCTCAACCACCTGCCGTCCGCCAGCGGTGGCGCAACGGCCACCGGGCCGGACTCCAACTCCGCTTGGACCGTCCCCGTCTACTCTCCCAACACCGGCGACCCCTGCTACAACGCCGCCCAGGGGCAGGCCTCGTGGTGCCAGATGGCCTGGCGCTGGAACCTCGACTACGTGGTCGACGTCCACGGCAACCTCGCCACCTACAACTACATCCCTGAAACCAACTACTACGCACGGGGTGCCGGCCAGAACCGCGGCAACGGCGTCAACACCGCCTACACCCGCGGCGGTGTCGTCCGGACCATCGCCTACGGCCAGCTGCTGACCGACCAGATCGCAGCAAACGGCAACTACCAGGCCGCATCGAGAATCGTCCTCGACAGCGGCGAACGCTGCCTTACCAGCCCCACCGCATGCGACCCAGGGCAGCGGACCGCCGCCAACGCGGTCAACTGGCCCGACGTACCGCTCGACAAGCAGTGCCAGCAGAACGACCCCTGCTCCAACAGCGGACCGAGCTACTGGACAACCAAGTGGCTCAACACCATCACCACCCAGATCCGCTCGGGCAGCGATTACCGTGATGTCGACACTTACGAACTGACCCACGTCTTCAAGCAGGTCGAGAACCCCACAGAGAACACCGCCGTCCCGTGGCTCGCGTCGATTCGGCGTACCGGCAAGGACAATGCCAACGGCCAGGCCGAGGTCAAGGTCCCGCTGGTCACATTCGCCAACACACTGCTGCGCAACCGTGTCGACGGCCCGGGCCCTGCGCGTCCTGAGTACAACCGGCCGCGCATGGCCGTCATCACCACCGAGACCGGCGGCACCATCGGCGTCGACTACTACTCCGCCTCCTGCTCCCGGACCGCGGGCGTCATGCCGACCTCCGCGGACAACAACAAGCTGGCCTGCTACAACGTCAAGTGGTACCAGACCAACGCCAAGGCCACCGACCCGCCGGTTGACGACTGGTTCCTGCGCTACCCGGTCAAATCCGTCACGGTCGACCCGCGATCCGACCTCGTCAAGGGCGCTCTCCCGCAGACGACGACCTACACGTACGGCGACGCGGCCTGGCACCGCAACGACTCCCCGTTCATCGAGGACAAGGACCGCACCTGGGACGAGTTCAGAGGGTTCGCCTCCGTCACCGCCGTCACCGGCAACGGCAACGACGGCATCAAGGGCAAGACCTCCCGCACCTACTACCAGGGCATGGACGGCGACATCACCACCACGGGCACCCGCTCGGTGAAGGTGAAGGGCCCCGTCAGCGCAGCGGTCCAGGACTCCGACTGGCTGTCGGGGGAGGTCCTCGAAAGCGACACCTACGCCAGCGCCGACGCCACCGCGCCGGTCGCCTACAGCATCAACACCCGCGCCGGGGAGGTGGAGACCGCCACGCATGCGCGCGGAACCCTGCCACCACTGATAGCCCGATACTCGGCCACCACGTCCGTCACCACCGCGGGAGCCCTGAAGAGCGACGGCAGCTGGCGCACCACCACAGAGACCACCACCAGCGACCCCAAGCACTCCAACCGCCCCAAGACCGTCCTCAGCGCAGCCGACGGCACGCCGGACGTCTGCGCTCGCACGTCCTACGCCGCCAACAACGATCCGGTCATGGCCGGCATGGTGGCCGAGACCATCTCCATCTCCGGGGCCAACGCCTGCACCACCGCTGCCACTGCGGCCAACACCATCAGTGGCGCCCGAACGCTGTTCGACAACCAGCCCTACGGCTCCGCCGGCTCCAAGGGCCTCGTCAGCGGCATCCAGGCCCTCGACGGCTACGACACCAACGGCAACGCCCGCTGGATCACCACTGGCCTGACCACCTACGACGCCTACGGTCGTACGGTCACCGTCACCGATCCCACCGTCACCGACGCCAAGCACCCCTCCGGTGCGACCACCACCACCACGCGCAACTCCGCCAACCCCGGTGAACTGCCCAACCAGACGACGATCACCGCCCCGGCACCCGCCGGCGCCCCCGACGCGGACACCGGCCGCGTCTCAACCGTCACCCTCAACCCCGCCCGCTCCCTGCCCCTGGTGAGCACGGATGCCAACGGCCGCGCCATCACGGAGGCTTATGACGGCCTCGGCCGGCTCACTTCCGCGTGGCAGGCCGGCCGGACCACCGCCGATCCGGCCAGCCAGACCTTCACCTACGACCTCAACGGCTCGGCGAAGCCCAGCACCATCACCAGCAAGACACTTCGGGCTGACGGCAGTTACGCGACGTCCATCCAGATCCTGGACGGACTCGCACGGGTCATCCAAACCCAGTCGGATCCCGCGATCTCCGCGTACAGAGGCCGACTGATCACCGACACGTACTACGACTCCCAAGGCCGCACTCCGCGCGTCAACAACACGTACTACAAGGACCTCGTGGGTCCGAGCACCACCCGCTTCGAGCCCGACGACGCGACCGTCCCCAACCAGACCTACACCGTCTACGACGGCATGGGCAGGGCCGTCAGCACGCAGACCCGGGCCTTCGGAGTCACCCAGTCCACCATCACGACCGCCTTCCCGGGCGTCGATCGCACCGACGTCACGCCTCCGGCCGGAGCGACCCCGGCCAGCAAGGTCACCGACTCGCGCGGCCGCACGACCCAGCTCTGGCAGTACCGCACGCCCACCGCCACCGGCAACCCGGTCGACGCCGACATCACGACGTACACCTTCAACCCGGCGGGCAAGGAGACGTCCCGTACGGACGCTGCCAGCAACACTTGGAGCTACAGCTACGACCAGCGTGGCCGTGCGACCGGCGCGAGCGACCCGGACACCGGCAACAGCACCACCGTCTACGACAACTCCGGACGCATCACTTCCACCACGGACGGCCGTGGTAAGACCATCGCGACCACGTACGACCTCCTGGGCCGCAAGACCGGGACATACGACGGCAGCGTTGCCCCGGCCAACCAGTTGACCGGCTTCGCCTACGACACCGTCGCCAAGGGGCAGCTCGACAGTTCCACCCGCTACTCCAACGGCGCCTCCTACACGAAGGCCGTCCTCAGCGTCGACATTGCCTACCGTCCGACCAAGACCACCCTGACCATCCCCGGAAGTGAGATCGGCAAGACCGGAAACGTCACCTTTACCAGCAGCGCCAAGTACGACCCCATCAGTGGCGCACTGGCCGAAGAGACCCGGCCCACGGTCGGCGATGTCTTCTCCGAGACCATCCAATACGGTTACGAAAAATACGGACCGCTCCTGAATTTCGGCGCACTCGCCGGCAGGAAGTACGACCTCCAGTCGGACTACGACGCCTACGGCCGCAACATCCGCTCCACCATGAACCCGTGGGGCACCCAGGTCGTCACGACCAACACCTACGACGAGTCGACCGGACGTCTGCTCACCCAATTCGTCGACAAGCAGACCTCGACCACCGGCGTCATCCAGAACACCACCTACGCCTACGACCAGTCCGGACGCATAACGGCGATCCGCTCCATCCCGGACAGCGACCCGAGCGCCACGGACCTCCAGTGCTTCGGTTACGACTACCTTGGACGCCTGACCACCGCCTGGACCGACACGGGCCGGCTCGACCAGCTGCCCGGTCCCACCGTCGGGGGGCAGGGCGCGTGTGCCAACAACAGCCCCACGAGCGGAGCTCAGGGACCTGCGCGGACCACCGTCGGTGGGAGCGTCCCGTACTGGTACACCTACCAGTACGACCTGACGGGCAACCGCACGCAGTCCGTCGCCCACGACCCGGGCGGCGACACCACCAAGGACACGACGGTCACCCAGACCTTCCCGTCCAGCGGTACCCGCAACACCCCCACCAGCGCGCCCAACACCGGCGGTGGCACCGGTGGCCCGCATGCCCTGCTCACCTCCAGCAGCCGCACCGGCAACAACGCGCCGACCACCAGCACCACGCAGTACGACCAGGTCGGCAACACAACTGCCATCACCGACACCGCCGGCACGGCGACGCTCACCTGGAACAGCGAAGGCAAGCTCGAATCCCTCGCCAAGACCAGCGCGGGCACCACGACATACCTGTACGACCCTGAAGGCAACCAGCTGATCCGCCGGAACCCCGGCAAGACCACCATCACCATCGGCGACGACGAACTCGTCTACGACACCAACACCAAAGCCACAGCCGGCGCCCGCTACTACAGCATCCCCGGAGGCACCACCCTCGTCCGCCAGGGCGGAGGCCTGCTCACCTACCAGATCGCCGACCACCACGGCACCGGCGGCCTGGCGATCGACTCCGCTACCCTCACCGAAACCCGCCGACCGACCGACCCGTTCGGCAACCCCCGCGGCACCCAGCCCTCGGCATGGGCCGGCGACCACGGCTTCGTCGGCGGCACCAAGGACGACGTCACCGGCCTCACCAACCTCGGCGCCCGCCAGTACCAACCAACCACGGGGCGCTTCCTCAACCCGGACCCGATCCTCAGCAGCGCCGACCCGCAGCAGTGGAACGCCTACGCCTACAGCAACAACGATCCGGTCAACAGATCCGACCCGAGCGGCCTGTTCTCGTTCGACATCATCGCCAGCATCATCAGCAACGCCTCGAATGCGGTTGCGACTGCCGTAGAGACGGTTGTGACCGCAGCGACCGAGCACCCTGAATCCGTACAGCACATCTTCGCTGTTCAGAAGGCGGATGATTCGAAGAAGAAGGCTGATGAAACCAAGCAGAAGGTAATGAATGCCGGCAAGCAGCTGGCGAAGATTGCCGCTGACGAGCTCGGTATCACTGATGCCTTTGACTGTGTCACCAAGGGGGACCTCGGAGCCTGCGGCGAGACCGCCCTCAACGTCGTCACCAGCCTCATCGGTGGCGGCCCGCTTTCCAAGCTCGCCAAGAAGTACGCCTTCCACTGGGACAAGGCCTGGGAACTGGTCAAGACCATCAAACGGCTCGCCAGCGAACTCTGGGACGGCTTCCAGGCCTGGCGCAAGGAATCCAAGCTCGCCCGCGAAGCCGAACAGGTCGCTGCCGCCAGTTGTCCGATCGGAGGCGTGAAACACAGTTTCACGCCAGGAACACTAGTCCTACTAGCCGACGGCAGCAGTAAACCCATCAAGGACGTCCAAGCCGGCGACTCCGTCCTCGCCACCGACCCCCAAACCGGCGAGACCACCACCGAGCCCGTCACCAACGTCATCATCACGCCCGACGACCACGAGTTCACCGACCTCACCCTCACGTCCGACGCTGGACCCCGGACCCCGCCCGTCACCAGCACCTCCACCCAGCACCACCCCTACTGGAACGAAACCACCCAGCGCTGGACCGAAGCCGCCAACCTTCACCCCGGCGACCAACTCCGCGCCGCCAACGGCACCCTCCTCGCCGTCCAGACCATCCACAACTACGAAACCGCTCCCCAGGAAGCCCGCAACCTCACCGTCGCCCAGCTCCACACGTACTATGTGCTCGCCGGATCTACGCCAGTCCTGGTCCACAATTGCGGCCAGGTCGAATACGGCGGCAATGAACTCAGTCAGGCAGTCATACAGGAAAGACTGAAGACGGGAAAGAAGAACAATAATTTTGCGGCGGTGAGGTACACCGACGAGGACGGGGTCTCGCAGATTGCAGTCGCATTCTCCTCGCAGGGCTTGGGAAATCATGCTGAGCGTAAACTGCTCAGGCAGTACGGGGACTCAATCACTGAAGCCTATTCAGAATTCCAGCCATGCACCGGGACGAATAAATGTCGTAGTAGGCTAGCCGAGGCTGGCATACCAACGACTTGGACTTGGGGGTGGACCACCTCGGCTGAGGGCTCCGCCGCAAGGTCCGCCAGGGGTAAAGCGGTGACTTCGATGTTCAGGGATGCCATATCGGGTAACTGGTAAGGTGGTTCCAGTATTGCGGTTGGCCCGCCACCCACGTAGGTGGCGGGCCAACCGTATAGCTCTGAGAATGGAGACGGGCGCTGATGGCTAACTATCGCTATTCGATCGGATATGTCGCATGTGTGAGGAACTCTGCTGCGCGCGATTACCTTTCCTCGGTCGGGCTGCCTGTCGAACATGTCCTTTTTTCGGCCGCGGAAGATGCTGGCGGCGGTGTCGAGAGCGCTGGAGGCCGCAGCCTTCTAGAATTGGGATTCGGAGGGGATGGTGATGATGCGTACTGCATTGACTGTGAAACCGGAGAGGTGTTCTACCGGGGCAGTGGCGACCCGTCTCTATATTTCGTTAATTCATCGCCGCAGAAGCTGTCTGAATTCTTGAGTGTATTTGAGTTTGAAGTTGCTCGATCCACAGTCGAAGATGATCTGGAAACGCTGGAAGAACTTGCAGATTTGCTGGGGAGGTCATTCGGTGAAATTGATCCATCGGCCCTGCGGGACGATCCAGGGTTTTGGCGTTCAATTCTCTTTGATGTGGCAATCGGCGACTATGTGGATGATGAATTGTAACCTCCTTGAGGTTGCGTGAATCGCATCGCTGGGCGGTGTTGATTTCTGCCGCCAGTGCATCCAAGATGGCCTATTGCTCGTTAATATCGGCGAATCGTGACCTGCTGGAGCATGCATAAGAATTTCGTCTGGCTCCGCCGTGGGGCCGACGGCCGAATGGCGCAATAATGTTTGCGGTGGGTCAATTTCCGATGGGCGTGCACCTGGCACAGGCTTGGGCCCCTCCGTGAGAATTCGGAGGGGCTCAAGTGGTCTTTGACGGCAGTAGTTGACGGCAACGTCAGCGGACGGATGCTGCACCAAGCGGCGGGTCGTCGCCGTCGTCCGGCTCGGCAGCGGTCTCGGGGGGCTTGCCGAGCGTGCGGCTGAGGACGTCGATGGCGTCACGCTGGAGACAGAGCCGGACGTGGGCATACACCGTCGCGGTGACGCCGATGTGGGCATGACCCAACAGCTCCTTGATGACGACGAGTTCGATGCCCTGTTCCAGGAGGAGTGTCGCGGTCGAGTGCCTCAGGTCGTGAAACCGGATCGCCCGCACGCGGGAGCGGCGGAGCATCGCTTTGAAGTGCCGAGTGAGGGTGGCGGGTTCGATGGGGTGGCCGTCCGGGCGGGTGAAGACGAAGCCATTGTCCACCCACTGTGCGCCGGCCTGTTGCTTCTCGCGGGCCTGCCGGTCGCGGTGCTCGCGGAGCGAGGCGACGCAGGCGCCGGGGAGGGCGATGCGGCGTTCCGAGCTGATGATCTTGGTCGGCAGGGTGGTGAGGCCGCCGGTCCGGGTGCGCTGGAGTGCAGCAGACGCTGGCGGTGCCAGCGTCGAGGTCGAGGTCTTCCCAACGCAGGCCGAGGAGCTCGCCCTTGCGGAGTCCGGTGCGGAGGGCGAGTTCAAATAGGGCGTGCAGGCTGTGGCCCTGCGCAGTGGTGAGGAAGGCACGGGCTTCGTCGGCGGTGAGGGGTTCCCCACCCCACCGGGCTGTGGGGCTGCGACGATGCCTTCCTCCACGATGGGCTGCTCGCCGGCGATGGCGCGCAGCCGAGTGTCGGCATCGGCCGGCAGCTGCGGTGCGGGCAGCCGACGGGCCCCCCGCTCTCACGCGCCCACTAAGGTGCGCGGGTCGAAGGGCTCGCCGTCCCAGCCATGGGTGGAGAAGCCGCTTCCACCGGACAGGTAGAGGGTGAGGGCGGCGTGGGAGGTTGGGAACATTGGCAGCGGCAGCGCGTCGGTCGGGGTCCAGGTGACGGCGAGGTGCTTGCCCGGCTCGGTGTTCGTCAGCTCGCCGCGCCAGGCGGTGGCGAGGAACACCGACAGCAGGAACGGCCCCTTGCCGTCCCAGCCGGCGCGGACCTGGATGGTGTGGACGAGCCGCAGGTCCTCGGGCTTGACGATCAGCGCGGTTTCCTCTCGGAGTTCGCGGGCGGCGGCCTCGTCGAGGCGCTCACCGACCTCGACTTTGCCACCGGGGATCGTCCATGCAGGGGTCGTGCTCCAGTTGTTCGCCGCGTAGTGGATCGTTGCGACCAGACCCTGGGGCTGGTCGTGGGCGATCACGGCCACGGCTTGGCGAAGGCTCTCCACAGTGCTACCTCCAGGAATGTTCGGTGGTGTCGATTTCAGACGGTCGACGCGGGGCGGCGCAGCTGGTCCAGAACGGTGCGGGCGTAGCCGAGGATCTCCTCGTCGTGGTGGTGGTCGAAGGCCCAGCGCAGGGCGGCGGGGCAGTCGATGGCGGCCCAGGCCCGGCACGCCGTCCACTCGTCGGCGGTGAGGTCTCGCCCGTAGCCGGCGAGGAACGCCGCCCGGAGGTCGGGCCGGTGCGGGGTGAGCTGGAGCATGACCCGCATCAGGTCGCGGCGCACCGGCTCCTCGACCTGGCTGCGCTCGAAGTCGATGACGCCGACGATCAGGTCGGCGCCCTGGTGTTGGACGAGCCAGTTCCGCGGGCCGAAGTCGCCGTGGCAGGTGGCGAGAGCGGTGTGCGGGGGCTCGGTTCGGGTGGCCTCCGCCAGGACCTCGGTGTCCTCCGCCGACAGCAGGGCGTCGCGGGCGCGGGTGAGCGCCCGCTCACGTTCCTGGTTCCAGGGCAGCCGCTCGCCGACCACCCCGCTGGAGGTCGGGTGGGCGTGGATGCGTGCCGCGAGCAGGCCGGCCTGCCGGTACACCTCACACTCCTCGGCCGGGCTGAGCGCGGCGTTGACGGCCGAGACACCGGGCAGCGCCGTGGTGACGACGAGCAGTGTCCGGCCGTCCTCGGCGAGCAGGGTCGGGGCCCGGCCGGGGCCAAGGGCCGGTGCGATGTGCCGGTAGGCGGCGGTCTCGCGCTGGTGCATGAGTGCGTTCTTGTGCCGCTTGGCGAACAGGCGGCTGCCGTCGCCGGTGCGGATCTCCCACACTGTCGTCCTCCCTGTGGGGTCGGGCGAGCATGCGCCCAGCAGCTCGTACGGACCTGCCGTCTCGCGCAGCAGCCGGGCGGCGTCGTCGGGGACGGTGGGCGTGGTCATGCGGGCCAGCCGACGGTGGAGAGCCGGCTGCCGCAGGCGATCTCGGCGAGGGCGTGCGCGGTGTAGGGCACGATGTCGTCCGGCAACCGGCCGAGCGACCACCAGCGCAGCTCCTCGCACTTGTGCGGCTCCGCGTTGCGCACCCGGCCCTCGTAACGGACGGGGTGGAAGAAGAGCTGGAGGCGGCTGCGCCCGTCGTCGGCGTCGAGGTGGTGCAGCGTGTGGACGAGCTCGAGGTCCTCTTCGGCGATGGTGATGCCGAGTTCCTCCTCGGCCTCGCGCGTCATGGAACGGGTGATGGGATCGCCCTGTTCCATGTGCCCGGCCGGGAGGTGCCACAGGCCGGCGGCGTAGCGGGTGTTGCGGCGCCGCCCGAGCAGCACAGTGCCGTCGTCGACCAGGGCGAGGTGGACGCCGACGACCAGGGTCAGCGGGTCCGTCTCGGGCGTGCGGGTTGCCCTGTCCGCTGGGTGGCCGGTGTGGTCGAACTGGGTCACGAGTTCCTCCCGGTGGGCTGGTCGGCCGCCGCGGCGAGAAGTGGCAGGTAGTGGTACATGTAGGGCGGGACCTTGAGGTCCAGTACCTCGGCGAGGGGGACCATGCGTACGGCCAGGCCCTCGTCGCCGAGTCGCAGGTCGCTTTCGGGGCCGTCCCAGTGGGCGTGCAGGACTCGGACGAGCGGGGAGACGAGGTCGTGCTGCGGGCCGGGCACCGGCCGTACCCGGGTGATCTCGATCCCGGCCTCCTCGCGGACCTCACGGGCCGCGGTCTCCTGCGGGGCTTCGTCGGC
>NZ_JAHSQD010000679.1 GCF_020103755.1 Streptomyces sp. LS1784 | reverse complement strand
GGAAAGTCGTGCGGCAGAAGCCGCCACTGACACCCCGTCCGGTTCTGGTAGAGCAATGCGTTCACGACCTCCCGCAAGTCGGTGGAGCCCGGATCCCCGGTCGCCGAGCGCGACACCCGATCCTGCTTCCATGCGGTGACCAGCGGCTCGATCAAGGCCCACTGCCTGTCGGACAAGTCCGTTGAGTACGGCATCCGTTCCATGCCCCAACAGCATCATGCACACGACACGCGAGTCAGCCTGAACGACTCCGTACACACGAACGGGCGACACCAGATCATCCAGAAACGGACTTAACGTCCTCTGAGAGGACGTTAAGTCCGTTTCTGGTAGATGCCTCGTCCGGGTTGGGTGAGGAAGCCCTGGCGGGTGAGGCGTCCGAGGCGGGAGCGGGTGACATTCAGGGAGGGGTCGTCGGTGGGCCAGCTGAGGAGTTCGTGTAGTTCGCGGACGCGGAACGGCTGGTCGGGGTGGTGGTTGAAGGTGTCCAGTACCTCCACCTGCTCGGGCACTCCTTCGGCGGCCGGTTCCTCTGCGAGGCCGTCCAATACGCGGCCGACCGCCCGGCCGGTCCCCCGGTGCTGAGCTGGTCTTCCCGGCCCGGCGACCCGAGCCGTCCGTTCACCGTCGACAGCGCCCTGGTCTTCCAGATGGCCGCGCCCCGCGACGCCTTCACCCGGCTATTCCCCCGGCTGTTCCTCGGCCCCGGCCGGGCCGGCGCCCCGCTACGCGGCCCGCTGGTCCTCACCCACTCCCGCTGGGACCGCGCCACCGGCTTCTGGCACCTGCGCGCCGAGGGCCTGCCGGGCATCGGCCACTCCGGCACCGGCTCCGCCCCGGTCCCCCAGTTCAGCACCCGGCTCCGCCCGGCGGACTCGCCGTACCCGCACGCCGAACTCGACCACCCAATCGTCAACATCGACGCCGGTCACGTCTACCGGGGCGGCCTCGCCACCCGGCTGCAGCCCTCCGGCGCGCATTCCGACTTCCAGCACCCGGAATCCGCCCACCTGCTGCTCAGCCTCGCCGCCCACTCCCGCTGAGGCGGGCTCCACGCTCGGGGGGGTGCCCCTCCACCGGATCTGGGACGGCGTGGGGAAGGGACGCGAACACAGCGCCGGCTCGCGGCGCCCCTGAGCAACCGAAGGGCCGAGGCGGGGATGCCGGACGGCCGTGAAGCCGCACACTCCGTGCAGAGCGTGACGATCCCGCTGTAGCGGTAGTTCGCCCGGCCCCGGGAGATCGTGTACACCGTCAACTTCTCCTGCAGGGTCGGCTGGTGGCAGCGCGGGCAGACAGCCTGGACCGACTTGCCCCACGGGCGCTTGGGGTCGAGCGTGGTGACCGCCACGACCATCAGGACCACCGACAGGCCGGTCCCGACAAAGCCGCTACCTGCCACACGCCCTTGCCGGACTCCCGCCGGTCGATCATCTGGTCGTAGTCGAAGGTGCCCCCGCCGCCGTTGATGCTTGAAGCGCGAACCTTGATAAACCGCTTCCCAGTAGGAAAACGGCTGGGTGAGCCCGTCGAGGACGGGTACGGTGCCGGGCAGGACTGAGGGGGTGGGCCGGTGAAGCCGATGTTGCTGGTGGATGTGGACGGGCCGTTGAATCCGTACGCCGCGAAGCCGCACGAGCGGCCCGAGGGCTATGCGACACACCGGCTGTTGACGCCACGTTGGGAGGCGGCCGAGCGTAGGCGACTGACTGAGTGGGGGCTGCCGAACAAGCGGGTCAAGCCGTTGCGGGTATGGCTCAACCCCGATCACGGGGCAGCGCTTGCCGCGCTTCCCTTCGAACTGGTCTGGGCAACGACGTGGGAGGAAGAGGCCAACGACTTCGTCGCACCGGTCCTGAGGTTGCCTACTCTGCCGTTCATCGCGTGGCGATCGCCGCGACCGGAGCCTACCGGTGGGGTGTTCTGGAAGACACCGGAGATCGTCGAGTGGGCCAAGGGCCGAGAGTTCGCCTGGATCGACGATGAGATCACCGACGCGGACCGGGCCTGGGTGGCTGAGCATCACCCCGCCCCGGCCTTGCTGCACAGGATCGATCCGCGGCGAGGGCTGTTGTCGGACGACTTCGCTGTGCTTGAGTTATGGGCAGCGCTGACGTCACGGCAGGTCGAATGGCGCCCAGCTGGCTGACAGGGTGATCCGGCGCCGTTCGAGGTCGACGCCGCAGATTCTCACCGGGATCTCCTGGCCCTCTCGGACGGCTTGCACGGAGTCTTCGATGGGTTCGTCGGACAGTTCTGCAAGGGGGACGAGCCCCTCGATGCAGTGGGCGAGGCGGACGAACGCCCCGATCGGGGCGAGTTTGGTGACGTGGCCGATGGCGATCTGGCCGATGCGGTCGGCAAACTGCGGCAGCAGATCTTCGTGCTGGATCCACTCCGTGAACTTGATCTTCACTTGGTGGTTGTGATCGGCATGCCAGACCACCTCTCCCGACACCTGCACACCGACGTGCGGGAGGGTTGCGCATCTGGGCATGGCGGTGATCTCGGCGAGTCCGACCGCGTCGGGGTGCTGGTCAATGCTGAGGAAGACACCGAAGCGCTGGCGGCCGATGACCCGGCCCGTGATCTGGGTTCCGATTGGTAGTGCCTGGCATGTCGCGGACCACGCCGCCCTGGCCCGGGCTCCGACTACCCAGCTCACGGACCGACGGGGCCAACTGCGAGCGAGTTACTAAAAGTAGTGGGCAACAGTCTCGGCGTCCGGGCGTATCCGGGTGTGTCGCACCGTCACCGTGGTGTCGATCAGCCGCCGGCTCGCACCATGAACAACGCGGCCCAACTCAGCTGGCCTCAAGGGCATCCGCCCGCCTCGTCAGGTCCGCCGCGACGCCATCCCAGTCCGGTCCGTGCAGCCACAAGTTCTCGGCAGCCTCGCGCATCAGCGCCGGCTCATCAGGTCGCTGCAGGAGCGCCAACCGGTAGGACAGGTTGCGAACCCAGACCGGCAAACGACCATCGACCACGTGCGGGCAGAGCTCACGGAGCATGGCGAGGATCGAATCCGCGTCAGCGAACGTCAGTTCCTCGACGAAGTAGTGCTCCCGGTGGTCGAGGTCGCACTCAGGCGTCGGTCCGAACTCGTCTCCGTAGAGACACCGGGCGTGCTCCGTCAAGGTGCTGTGCATGTCCTGGAGCTTATGACGCCTTGACCCGCCGGAACGAACCTTGGGCCTGTCCCGGCGATCATCTGGACGGTGTCCCGGTGGTACTTTGACCGGAAATCGCGGGAGGGGTGGGCAGCCAGGTGGACAGTGATCGGCGGCATGCAGCTGTCATGGCACTCGGTGAGCTCGGGCAAAGCCACGACTACCGTGACCGGGCGGATGCCGGTCACGGCCTGGCAGGCTTCGCCGAGATGCAGGAGGCCCTCGGGCCATTGCTGGAACTCGTGCTCGACCCGGCTGACACCTTCGTCACCCGGGTGACCGCGGAAGCCGTGCTTCGGCGAAAGGACAGGATCGGGTTGGCGGTAGTCGCCTCCGCACTGGCAGTCGCCGACTCCAATCACAGCGATTGGATCCACACCGCAATCCTCGATGTGTTCGGCATCTCCTCCGAGGACCGGGACAACGCGCTGCAGCTGTGCGAGGAGATGTTGCGGGACACTGGCGACCGCGGTTCCCTGGGGGCTCGTCAGCTGCACGAAATCCTGGCCGAGATCGACCCTGTTCTTCGCCCCGTGTAGCACGGGGTGGACGCTGCCGTGAGAGCACGGGTGTTCGGATCTCCATCCGGGCATCCTGCCGGGTCGGCTCCATGAGCGGCCCGGCATTTCGCCGGCCGATGATTCGGAACACGCCAGCGCTCACTCCTCAGAGGGCGTTAAGTCCGTTTCTGGTAGCGGCCTCGTTCGGGTTGGGTGAGGAAGCCTTGGCGAGTGAGTCGTCCGAGGCGGCTGCGGGTGATGTTTACGGACGCCTCGTCTGTGGGC
>NZ_JAHSQD010000678.1 GCF_020103755.1 Streptomyces sp. LS1784 | reverse complement strand
GCCGGCACCGAGCAGCGCCCCGGCGAACGAGCCGGCGAAGGCGCCGGTGGCCCCGCCGCCGGCCGACGGGGCCGCCGGGACGTCCTAGGGGCGCGTCAGGCGCCCAGCACCCGGCGCAGGTAGTCGTTGCCGAACACCCGTTGCGGGTCGACCTCGTCGCGCAGCGCGGTGAAGTCGCCGAAGTGCGGGTAGACGCCGGCCAGGTACTCGGCGTCGCGGGTGTGCAGTTTGCCCCAGTGCGGCCGGCCCTGATGGGCGGTCATCAGCTGTTCGACGCCGGTGAAGTAGCCCTGGTCGGCGGTGCCCCGGTAGAGGTGGACGGCGATGTAGGCGCTGTCCCGGCCGGAGGCGGTGGAGAGCCAGAGGTCGTCGGCGGGGGCGAAGCGCACCTCGACCGGGAAGCTGACCTTCCAGTCGGAGCGCTCGACCAGGGCCTTCAGCTCGCGCAGCACCTCGCCGACGGTCGCGCGCGGCACCGCGTACTCCATCTCCACGAAGCGGACCTTGCGCGGGCTGGTGAACACCTTGTAGGCGGTGTCGGTGAAGCTGCGCTCGGACCAGGCCCGGCTGGCCAGCGAGGCGATCGAGGGGATCGAGCCGGGGAAGCGCCGGCCGACCCGGCAGGCGCCCTCCCAGACGGTGTTGGAGAGGAAGTCGTCCTCCAGCCACTCCTTGAACCGGGGCAGCGGGGCGGCCGGGCCCTGGCTGCGGTTGTTGCGCTTGGTGGAGCAGCGGTCGGTGTGCGGGAACCAGTAGAACTCGAAGTGCTCGTTGACGGCGGTGAGGTCGTCCAGGCGCTCCAGCACCTCGTCGAAGCCCATCGGCTGCTCGTGCGCGGTGAGCAGGAAGGCCGGCTCGACGCCGAAGGTGAGCGCGGTGATCACGCCGAGGGCGCCGAGGCCGAGCCGGCCGCCCTGGAAGAGCCGGGGGTTCTCGGTGGGGGAGCAGCGCTGGACGGTGCCGTCGGCGAGGACGATCTCCAGCGCGCGGATCTGGGCGGCCAGTGAGCCGGAGTCGCGGCCGGTGCCGTGGGTGCCGGTGCTGGTGGCGCCGGCCACGGTCTGGACCTCGATGTCGCCCATGTTGGTCAGGGAGAGGCCCTCGGCGGCGAGGACCCGGTTGAGCCGGTGCAGCGGGAGGCCGGACTCGACGGTGATGGTGCCGGCCTCGCGGTCGATCGCACGGACGGCGGTGAGTGCGTGCGGGCGGATCTGGACGCCGTCGCCGGCGGAGGCGATCGAGGTGAAGGAGTGGCCGGAGCCGACGGCCTTGACGGTGCGGCCCTGTTCGGCGGCCCGCAGGATCTCCTTGGCCAGCTCCTCCACGGTGCCGGGGGCGGCGGCCCGGGCGGGCCGGGCGCTCTGGTTGCCGGCCCAGTTGGTCCACCGGGTGGGCGTCGCGGTACTGGCCTGGGGCATTGCGCTGCCTCCTGCTCCGTGGCCGAACGGGTCGGCGCGGTCCGGGGCGGCGCGGCCGCCCTACCCGCGGGTAGGCCCGCGGGTAGGGCGAGAGATTAGTCAGTTCACCGTTCGGCGTCTACGGTCCGTTCGGCCCCTTCGACGGCGGCCTCGGTGCCGGGTTCGGCGGTCAGTCCGGCCCGCAGCCGGCCGAGGCCGGCGAGGGCGGCGAGCACCCCGAGCAGGCCGGCGGCCATCGGCACCCAGTAGCCGGCGGCGGCGCCGGAGGCGTCGATCACCCAGCCGCCGGCCGAGGAGCCGGCCGCGACGCCGAGGGCCAGGCCGGTGGTGGTCCAGGTCATGCCCTCGGTCAGCTGGGCGGCCGGGACGAGGCGCTCGACCAGGGCCATCGCGGTGATCAGGGTGGGGGAGATGGCGATGCCGGCGATCAGCAGCGCGGCGCCGACCACGATCAGCCCGCCCACGCCGTGCACCGCGTGGGCGACCAGCAGCAGGGGCACCATGCTGACCGCCATGAACAGGACGCCGACGAGGAAGCGCACCGCCATCGAGCCGGTGAGCTTGAGGGTTCCGAAGACCACCCCGGCCAGGCAGGAGCCGAGCGCCCACAGGGCGAGGATCACGCTGGAGACCGACTTGTGGCCCTGGGCCTCGGCGTAGGCGACGGTGACCACCTCGACCGAGCCGAAGATCGCGCCGGTGGCGACGAAGGTCAGGATCAGCACCTGGAGGCCGCGGTTGAGGATGACCGAGCCGCCCTCGTGCCGGGTGGCCGGATGGACCGGCGGCTCGGTGGAGCGCTGCCCGGCGAACAGCAGGACGCCGACGGCGAGGAAGATCGCGCCGAGCAGCAGGCCGGCCTCGGGGAAGACGGAGGTGGCCAGACCGATGGAGAGGATCGGGCCGACGATGAAGCAGACCTCGTCGACCACGGCCTCGAAGGAGTAGGCGGTGTGCAGCTTGCCGGTGTCGTCGCGGTAGAGGTGGGCCCAGCGGGCGCGGACCATCGCGCCGGTGCTCGGCATCACGCCCATGCCCGCGGCGAAGACGAACAGGGTCCAGTCCGGGGCCTCCAGCCGGGCGCAGAGCAGCAGGCCGGTGGCGGAAACGATGGTGAGCGCCATGGCGGGGACGATGATCCTGCGCTGGCCGTGCCGGTCGACCAGCCGGGAGACCTGCGGGCCGAGGACCGCGGCGGAGATCGCGAGGCAGGCCGAGACCAGGCCTGCCACCCCGTAGGAGCCTCTGAGCTGGGACAGCATGGTCACGATGCCGATCCCGGTCATGGAGATCGGCAGTCGGGATACGAAGCCGGTGGAGGAGAAGGCCAGAGTGCCGGGGGAGGCGAATATCTGGCGGTAGCTGGACAGCACGGGAGCTCCGGGCGGGGGAGTAAGGAACAAGGCTGGCGTACACAGCTTACGTATGTTGGCAAACGGTATTTTCCGGACAGCCGTGCGGCCCCGGCGGCGGCGCCCGGCCCCTCAGTGGCAGGATCGGTTCCATGTCCGACGCGCGCAAACCCTCCCCCTCCGGCGCCGCCCCGTACGACGCCCTGCTGCTGCTGTCCTTCGGCGGGCCCGAGGGCCCCGAGGACGTCGTCCCGTTCCTGGAGAACGTCACCCGCGGCCGCGGCATCCCCAAGGAGCGGCTGAAGGAGGTGGGCAGGCACTACTTCATGTTCGGCGGGGTCAGTCCGATCAACGGGCAGAACCGCGAGCTGCTCGCCGCGCTGCGCAAGGACTTCGCCGAGCACGGGCTGGACCTGCCGGTCTACTGGGGCAACCGGAACTGGGCGCCCTACCTGGTCGACACCCTGCGGGAGCTGGCCGCCGACGGCCACCGCCGGATCGCCGTGCTCGCCACCAGCGCCTACGCCGGCTACTCGGGCTGCCGCCAGTACCGGGAGAACCTGGCCGACGCGCTGGCCGCGCTCGCCGAGGAGGGCGCACCGGCCCTGCGGGTCGACAAGCTGCGGCACTTCTACAACCACCCGGGCTTCGTCGAGCCGATGATCGACGCCACCCTGGGCGCCCTGGACGAACTGCCCGAGGCCGTCCGGGCCGGCGCCCGGCTGGCGTTCACCACCCACTCCGTCCCGGACACCATGGCCGAGACCTCCGGCGCCCCGGACGACCCGGCGCGCGGCGAGCCCGGCGGCGCGTACGTCGCCCAGCACCTGGACGTGGCCCGGCTGATCGCCGCCGCCGTGGCCGAGCGCACCGGGGTGGCCGACCGGCCGTGGGAGCTGGTGTACCAGAGCCGCAGCGGGGCCCCGCACGTCCCGTGGCTGGAGCCCGACATCTGCGACCACCTGGAGGCCCAGCACGCCGGGGGCGCGCCCGCCGTGGTGATGGTCCCGATCGGCTTCGTCTCCGACCACATGGAGGTCAAGTACGACCTCGACACCGAGGCCGTCGCCAAGGCCGCCGAGCTCGGCCTGCCGGTGGCCCGGGCCGCCACCGTCGGCGCCGACCCCCGGTTCACCGCCGCGGTGCGCGAGCTCGTCCTGGAGCGGGCCG
This sequence comes from Streptomyces sp. LS1784, assembly GCF_020103755.1. GTDB lineage: Bacteria > Actinomycetota > Actinomycetes > Streptomycetales > Streptomycetaceae > Kitasatospora. The sequence goes on along the minus strand of NZ_JAHSQD010000678.1, from coordinate 19 downwards.
CCACCGAGCGCGGTGAGCG
>NZ_JAHSQD010000677.1 GCF_020103755.1 Streptomyces sp. LS1784 | reverse complement strand
GGGCACGGCCGGCGCGGCCGGTACGGCGGAGCCCGTGGGGACGACGGCCGAGGAGCTCGGCGTCGGCGGGGCGGCCGGGGGCGGGCAGGAGGCCTCGTCCCGCTGCGAGCCCGAGCAGCCGGTGAGCACCAGGGCCCCGACCACCGCCGCCCCCGCGAGCACCAGCAGGCGTCTCACGCCGTTCCCCCGTCTCCGGTGCGCCCGGCCGTGCCCAGGTGTCGCCGGACGAAGTCGATCTCCAGCCGCAGCTGCTTGATCCGCTCCTCCACCACCAGCGACCCGTGCCCGGCGTCGTAGCGGTACACCTCGTGGGGCTTGCCGAGCCGCTCCAGCCGCTCGACGTAGTTCTCGATCTGCCGGATCGGGCAGCGCGGGTCGTTGACCCCGGCGCTGATGTACACCGGCACCCGCACCTGCTCGACGTAGGTCAGCGGCGAAGAGGCGGTGAAGCGCTCCGGGACCTCCTCCGGGGTGCCGCCGAAGAGCGTGCGGTCCAGCGACTTGAGCGCCTCCATCTCGTCGGCGTACGCGGTGTGGTAGTCCGCGACCGGCACGGCGGCGACGCCGAGGGCCCAGCTGTCGGGCTGGACGCCGAGGCCGAGCAGGGTCAGGTAGCCGCCCCAGCTGCCGCCGGCGAGCACCAGCCGGGCCGGGTCGGCGAGGCCGCTGTCGACCGCCCAGGCGCGGACCGCCGCGATGTCCTCCAGCTCGATCAGGCCGACCCGCTCGTGCAGCGCGTCCGTCCAGGCCTGGCCGTAGCCGGTCGAGCCGCGGTAGTTGACCCGGACCACCGCGAAGCCGTGGTCCAGCCAGGCGGCCGGACCGGCGGCGAAGGAGTCGCTGTCGTGGTGGGTCGGACCGCCGTGGATCTCGAACACGGTCGGGTACGGGCCCTGCGCGGGCGTCGTCGGCCGCTGCACCAGGGCGTGCACCCGTCCGCCGGGCCCGTCCACCCAGACGTCCTCGACCGGCACCGAACCGGGCGGCACCGCGCCGGGCGCCCGCAGCACGACCGTCCCGGCGGTGGAGCGGACGGCGGAGGGCTCGGCGGCGGAGGACCACAGGTACTCGACGGTGCCGTCCGGACGGGCGGTGGCGCCGCCGACGGTGCCGCGCGGGGTGTCCAGGCGGGTCAGCCGGCCCTCGGCGAGCGTGTACGAGAACAGTTCGCTGCGCGCCTCGTACTCGTGCTCCACCAGCAGTTCCCCGGCGCCGGGGCGCCACTGCGCGGAGACGTCACCGGGCAGCTCGCGGCCCTGCTCGTCGCGCAGGGGGAGGGCGGTCTCGGCGCCGGTGGCGACGTCCCAGATCATCGGCTCCCAGCGGCCGGTGCGCTGGTGGGCGACCAGCAGGCGGGTGTCGCCCTCGACCGGGGCGAAGCCCAGGCAGGCGACGCCGCGAGGCTCGTCCCGGCCGGTGACCTCGTCCAGCTCGGCGACGGTCTCGACGCCGCCGTCCCCGCCGATGCGCACCACGCGGATCGCGGAGTGCATCGCGTCGCCGTGCTCGGTGTGGTCGATGGCGAGCAGCGTGCTGTCGTGGCTGAGGTCGCCGATGCCGCCGTACTCCTCGTGCCGGTAGATCTCGACCGGCTCGGCGTTGCCGGGGCGGCGCAGGTGCAGGGTGGTGCCGTCCTCGTCGGTGGAGCGTCCGACGACCACGGTGCCGTCGCGGCCGAGGGCCAGGCCGGCCGAGTAGGAGGGGGCGAGGCCGGGCACGGCCTCCTCGTCGGGGCCGCCCGCGAAGGGCTGGCGGCGCCAGACGCCGAACTCGTCGCCGTCGTGGTCGTCGAACCACCAGACCCAGTCGCCGTCGGGGGACAGCTCGGCGTCGGTGGTGCCGTTCGGGCGGTCGGTGACCCGACGGTGGGCGCCGGTGGCGCGGTCCCAGGCGTAGACCTCGTAGGTGCCGGTCGCGTTGGACACGTACAGCGCCCGGTCGGGGGCGTCCTCGGCCCAGTCGGGCAGCGACACCCGGGCCGCCCTGAACCGCTGCTCCCACGCCGGTACGGCGCTCTTCTCCTCGCTCATCCGACCATCCAACCCGATCCGGGGGAGGGAAGGGAACGGGCGGGTGGGCTCGGGCCCACCCGCCCTGTGTGCCGGGGGTGCTGTCGGGGTGTCGGGGGGTGTTGCCGGGGGCACGGCCGGAGTGTCCACGAACGCCCGCCCCGGCACCGGGATTGCGCGGGCCCGGCCCGGGCGCCGGGAGCACCTCGGGATCAGCCCTTGCGCGGCGCCCCGTGCGGCAGGAACCGGACCAGGGCCACGAGCACCAGCTCCAGCACCGCCAGGGCGAGGACGCTGCGGCCGAAGGCGGCGGTAGGGTCGCCGGCGCCGTAGTAGACCAGGCCGATCAGCGCGATCCCGAGCGCCCCGCCGACCTGCTGCACGGTGGACACCACCCCGGCCGCGGAACCGGCCAGCCGCGGCTCGACGCCGGCCAGCACCACCGAGGTCACCGGGGCGATCACAGGCCCCTGCCGAGGCCGTCCACGAACAGCCCGGGCGCCAGCCACCGGACGCTGCCGTCAGCGGCGTCGTACGCGGTGAGGGCCGGCAGGCCGAGGGCCAGCAGCAGCCCGCCGAGCGCGATGTGCGGCGCTCGCCCAGACGGGCGGTGACGCGGTGGGTGGTGTCGGAGGTGATCAGGTAGCCGAGGCCGGTCGCGGTGAAGACCAGTCCGGCGCCGAGTGCGTCCAGGCCGCGGCCGAACCGGAGGTGCAGGGCGAGCACCAGGAAGAAGGAGCCCTGACCGAGCCAGAAGGCGAGTTGGGCGAGCAGGCCGGCGCTGAAGGCGCGGCTGCGGAAGAGCCGGGTGTCGACCAGCGGGGTGGCTGCGGTGGCGTCGGTGGCGGCGGCTCAGGCGCCCGGCACGCGGTCGAGGAAGCCGTACACCGCGCCGATCCGGCCGTCCGGGGTGGCCGCCAGCACGTCGAAGCCGATCACCACCGGCTCCGCGCCGGCCGGGCCGAGGTTCCAGGTGAAGCGGGCGACGTCGTGGTGCGCGTCGACCGGGCCGAGGGTGAACTCCAGCCCCGGGAACTGGGCCTGGGCGGCGCCGAGCAGTGCGTCGATCGCGTCCCGGCCGGTGACGGCGGCCAGCGGGTCGGTGTAGCGGCCGTCCTCGGCCCACACCTCGTCGATCAGCTTGCGGCGGGCCGCCGGGTCGGTCTCGTTCCACGCCGCGAGGTAGCGCTCGGCGAGCTGCTGGAGGGTGGCGGTGGTGATCTCGGTCATCGTCATCTCCGGTGTTCCGGTGGGTGGTTGTCCGGGTCGTTCCCGGTGCTCACCAAGGTATGGACGGCCGGCCGGCAGCGAATCCGTCACGTATGGGCATCGCAGTACGTACCTTTCGCGGGGGGGTGTACCGGTGCCGTGGTCAGCGGCGGTTCGCGGCCCGGATGGGTAGGGTCGGGGCATGCTGTACGGGAGGGAAGGCGAACAGACCGCCGTGGACGGGCTGTTGGACGCGGCGCGGGCCGGCCGCAGCGAGGTGCTGCTGCTTCGGGGCGAGGCCGGCATCGGCAAGACCGCGCTGCTGGACGACGCCGTCGCGCGGGCGGGGGAGGCGTTCCGGGTGATCCGGGCGGCCGGTGTCGAGTACGAGGCCGAGCTGCCGTACGCCGGGCTGACCCTGCTGCTCGCGCCCGGCCTGGACCGGCTGGAGGCCCTGCCCGGGCCGCAGCGACGGGCACTGGAGGCGGCGTTCGGGCTCTCCGACGACGGCCCGGCCGTCGACGAAGGGCGCGCCGACCGGCTCCTGGTCGGGCTCGCCACGCTCGGGCTGCTCGCCGAACTCGCCGCCGACCAGCCGCTGCTGTGCGTCGTGGACGACGTGCAGTGGCTGGACCGGGCCTCACTGGACGCGCTGCTGCTGGCCGCCCGGCGGCTCCAGGCCGAGGGGGTGGCCCTGCTGCTCGCCGCCCGCACCGGCGGCGCGGCCGGGGCCGGAGGCGGCTCGGC
>NZ_JAHSQD010000676.1 GCF_020103755.1 Streptomyces sp. LS1784 | reverse complement strand
CGCGCCCGGCCGCCCGCTCCAGCGCGGACAGCACCTCCGGCAGGGCGGCGCCCGCCGCCGCGCCGACCGCCGCGTACTGGCGGCGCAGCAGCTCCACCGCCTTCAGCGACCAGGGCATCAGCTCGGCGTCCAGCAGCAGCCAGTCGGTGGCCAGCTCCTCGAACAGCCCGGCGCGCTCGGCCGCCGCCCGGACCCGGTCGAGCACGGCACCGGCCAGCTCCCCGTCGGCGAGGAAGGCGCGGCCGGTCCGGGTCCAGATCGCGCCGGGGCCGGCCACGCCGAAGCGGCGCTCCAGCGCGGACTCGTCCCGGGCGACCAGCACCACCGCGCGCGAGCCCATGTGCTTCTCCTCGCAGACCAGGTGCCGCACACCGTCCGCCCGGTAGCCGAGGAAGGCCTCCTCCGGGTGCTCCAGGTAGCCGTCCCGGCGCGAGGTGGCGCTCGGCGCCATGGTCGGCGGCAGGTAGGCGAGCAGCCGCGGGTCCAGCGCGAAGCGGCTCATCACCTCCAGCGCGGCGGCCGCGTTCTCCTCCCGGACGGCCACCCGCCCGTGCAGCCCGGTCTCGACGATCCGGCGCCCGGCCACGTCGGCGAGGTCCAGCGGACGGCCCTCGCGGGCACCCGGCGCGTCGGTGATCAGCGGACGCACCGGGGCGTACCACTCGCGCTCGGCCCCGACGCTCACCAGCTCGCGCTCCGGGTAGCGCAGCGCGGTCAGGCTGCCGCCGAAGACGCAGCCGGTGTCCAGGCAGACGGTGTTGTTGACGAAGCTCGCGGTCGGCACCGGGGTGTGTCCGTAGACCACCAGCGCCCGGCCCCGGTACTCCTCCGCCCACGGGTAGCGCACCGGCAGACCGTACTCGTCGGTCTCGCCGGTGGTCTCCCCGTACAGCGCGTGCGAGCGGACCCGGCCGGAGTTCCGGCCGTGGTACTTCTCCGGCAGGCCGGCGTGGCAGACCACCAGGGCGCCGCCGTCCAGCAGGTAGTGGCTGACCAGGCCGCGCATGAACGCGCGGGCCTCGGCCCGGAACTCCTCGCTCTCCCCCGCCAGCTGGTCCAGCGACTCCTGCAGGCCGTAGGCGACGGTGACCTTCTTGCCGTCCATCGCCCGGCCGAGCTTGTTCTCGTGGTTGCCCGGCACGCAGAGCGCGTGGCCGGCCGCCACCATGCCCATCACCAGGCGCAGCACGCCCGGGGTGTCGGGGCCGCGGTCGACCAGGTCACCGACGAAGACGGCGGTGCGGCCCGCGGGGTGCGCGGCGTCCACCGGACGGCCCTCGGCGTCCCGGGTCAGGGTGTAGCCGAGCCGGGTCAGCAGGGTCTCCAGTTCGGAGCGGCAGCCGTGGACGTCGCCGACGATGTCGAACGGGCCGGTGAGGTGGCGCAGGTCGTTGTAGCGCTTCTCCAGCTCGATCCCGGCCGCCGCCACCTCGGCCTCGCCGCGCAGGACGTGCACCTTGCGGAAGCCCTCGCGCTCCAGGCCCCGGAGGGAACGGCGCAGCTCCCGGTGCTGGCGGGGGACGACGTGGGCCGGCAGCTGACGGTCCGGGCGGGAACGGTTGCGCTCGGCGCACACCCCCGGCGGAACGTCCAGGACGATCGCGATCGGCAGCACATCGTGCTCGCGGGCGATCGCGACCAGCTGGCGGCGGGCCTCGGGCTGGACGTTGGTGGCGTCCACGACGGTCAGCCGGCCGGCCGCCAGGCGCTTGCCGACGATGTAGTGCAGGACGTCGAAGGCCTCGGCGGAGGCGGACTGGTCGTTCTCGTCGTCGGCGACCAGTCCTCGGCAGAAGTCGGAGGAGACCACCTGGGTGGGCAGGAAGTGGCGGCGGGCGAAGGTGGACTTGCCCGCGCCGCTGGTGCCGATCAGGACGACGAGGGAGACGTCGGTGACGGGGAGGCGGCGGGGGGTGGTGCCGCGCTCGGCCTGCGCCTGGTCCTGGCTCTCGTCGGGTGCGGCGCTCTCGGTCGCGTCGTCGGTCATCGGGGCTCGCCTCCTTCGGGCGTCGTGGTCGTGGTGGTCTCGGTGGGCGTGGTGGGTGTCGCCGTCGTGGTGGGTGCGGTGGCCGTGGTGGGTGCGGTGGCCGTGGTGAACAGGGCCAGCTGCGTCGGGGCGCCGACCTCCTCGTCCTCCGGGCCGACCGGGCGCAGCTCCACGGTGTAGCCGTACGCGGCGGCGACCTTCCCGGCCCAGGCCCGGAACTCCGCCCGGGACCACTCGAAGCGGTGGTCGGCGTGCCGGACGGCGCCCGCCGGCAGGCTCTCCCAGCGGACGTTGTACTCGGCGTTCGGCGTGGTGACCACGACCGTCCTCGGCCGGGCGGCACCGAACACCGCGTACTCCAGCGCGGGCAGCCGAGGCAGGTCCAGGTGCTCGATCACCTCGCACAGCACCGCCGCGTCGAAGCCCTTGAGTCGGGCATCGGTGTAGGTGAGCGCCCCCTGTGTCAGCGTCACCCGGGCGGCCTGACGCTCCGACAGCCGCTCCAGGCGCAGCTTACGGCTCGCCGCCCGCAGCGCCCGGGCGGAGACGTCCACCCCGAGGATTCCGGTGAACCGGGCGTCCTTGAGCAGCTCACCGATCAACTCGCCCTGGCCGCAGCCGAGATCGGCGACGCGGGCGGCGCCGGTCTCGCGCAGCGCATCGAGGATCGCGGTGCGGCGCTGCTCGGCGAGGGAGGGCCCGCGGGGCGGCTCCGGCGCCGGGCCGGCCGCGCTGCCGTCCTCGGGACGCTCCCCACCGTTCGTGTCGGGGCTCGCGCCGGGGTTCACGTCGCCGGGCTCCTCCTCGGGCCGGTCGTCGACCGCGTTGTCGATCTCCTCGACCTCGCGGTCGTCGGCCTCCGCCAGCCGGGCCAGTTCCAGGCGCTCCATCGCGGCCCGGGTCAGCGACCAGCGCCGGGACAGGTAGCGGCGGGTGATCAGGGCGCGCTCCGGGTGGGCCGCCAGCCAGCCCTGACCGGCGGCGAGCAGCTTGTCCACCTCGTCCGGGGCGACCCAGTAGTGCTTGGCGCCGTCCAGGACCGGCAGCAGGACGTACAGGTGCTGGAGCGCGTCGGCGAGCCGTACCGTCCCGGAGGAGAGCGCGATCCGTACGTAGCGGGACTCGCCCCACTCGGGGAACGACTCGTCCAACGGGATCGCCGCCGCCTCGACCTGCCAGCCCAGCGGCTCGAACAGCCGGGCCACCAGGGCCGGGCCACCGCTCTCGCCCGCGCCGTTCGCGGGCACGGCGGGCAGCTCGATCCGCAGCGGGCGGGCCCGCCCGGGCAGTTCGGGGCGAGCCGGGCAGGCGCCCTTCATCGCGGACCGGAACACCGTGCGCAGCGCCACCGCGAGCAGTGAGGACGCGGCGTACGGGCGGTCGTTGACGTACTGGGCGAGCGCGAAGTCGGGCGAGCCGCCGCGCCCCCTGCCGTCGCCCCGACCCTTGCGGACCAGTGCGATCGGGTCGATGTCCAGCAGCAGCGCCGCCGTGCAGACCTCGTCCTCCGCCTCGGGGTAGAAGACGTGGGCCTCGCCGTGCGACGTGGTGAACCGCTGGACCTTGCCGGGGTGCTTGTGCAGCAGGAACCCGAGGTCCGTGGCCGGGTCCTCGGCGCTGCCGGTGGTGGAGATCGACATGAACACCCGCTGAAGTATCGCCCAGTGCCGGGCGCCGGGCACCGGGTTTTCCCGCCCCGCGGGCCGCCGACCAGCACGTCCGGCGGGTGCGTCCGCCCGATGGGCGTGTTCGGCACCGGAGCCCCGCATTGGTTAACGTGCACGGTGTGACTGCTGAATCCACCTCGCTCGAATCCACCTCCTCGGCGAACGGCGCCGTGGCCACCGGTCTGGCCACCATCGCCGCCGACGGCACCGTCCTCGACACCTGGTTCCCCGCCCCCGCGCTGGCCGCCGAGCCCGGCCCGGCCGGCACCGTCCGCCTGACCGCCGAGCAGGCCGAGGCCGAGCTCGGCGCCGGC
>NZ_JAHSQD010000675.1 GCF_020103755.1 Streptomyces sp. LS1784 | reverse complement strand
CCGCCGCCCGTGACGCGCACGCCGTCGTACGACCCGGCGGGGCCGCCGTTCCGGCCCCGCCGGGCCACCCTCAGGGCCTGGGCTCCGCCCGGGCCTCCGTACCCGAGCACGGAGATGCAGCCATGACAGCCGCCGCCGAGCCCGCGGCAACGCCCGCCAGGGCGCCGGGCCGACCCGACCGCGCACCCGACACCGACGTCCCCCGCGTCATCACCGCCCCCGCCACCCCGGCCGACCGGGTGTTCCGCGGCGTGCTGCGGGTGGCCGGGCTCTCGGTGTTCGCGATCATGGGCCTGATCGCCTTCTTCCTGATCCTGCGCGGCACGGACGCCTTCCGGGCGGTCGGCTGGTCCTTCCTGACCGAGCAGAAGTGGCAGACCGCCGCACACAACTTCGGCATCGCCGCCGTCCTGCCCAACGGCCTGCTGATCGCCGTCATCGCGCTGGTCATCGCCGTCCCGGTGGCGCTGTCCACCGCGATCTTCATCTCCGAGTACGCGCCCCCGCGGCTGCGCGGCGCGCTGATCTCGCTGATCGACCTGATGGCGGCGATCCCCAGCATCGTCTACGGCCTGTGGGGCCTGTTCTTCCTCCAGCCGCGGATCGTCGGCTTCGTCCGCTGGCTGGCCAACCACCTGGGGGAGTACATCCCCTTCCTCAAGGTCCGCACCGGCGACATCGGGACCTCCTACACCTCCTCGACCTTCATCGCCGGCGTGGTGGTCTCCCTGATGATCATTCCGATCATCACCTCGCTCAGCCGGGAGGTCTTCTCCCAGGCCCCGCAGGGGGAGCGGGAGGGCGCGTACGCGCTGGGCTCGACCCGCTGGGGGATGGTGCGCACGGTCGTCCTGCCGTTCGGCAAGGGCGGCGTCATCGGCGCGGTGATGCTGGGCTTCGGCCGGGCGATGGGCGAGACCATCGCCGTGGCGCTGATCATCTCGCCGAGCTTCAAGACCATCACGCACGTCCTGGAGAACGGCGCCAACTCGATCTCGGCGCTGATCGCGCTGCGGTTCGGCGAGTCGGACAAGCTCTCGCTCTCCGCGCTGATGGCGGCCGGCCTGGTGCTGTTCGCGCTCACCCTGGTGGTCAACGTGGCGGCCGGCTTCGTGATCAACCGGTCCCGTTCCGGCGCCTCGACGGCGGACTGAGCATGACGGACCGTCCGACCGACCGCCGTCAGACCCACCGCCGTCCGAACCACCGTGAAGGGACCACCCGATGACCACGCTCGACCTGCCGCCGGTCGCGGCGTCCGGGCCCGCCGCCGGTCCGGAACCGGCCGCGACAGCCGAACTCCGCCCCGAGAAGAAGGTCCGACTCGGCGGCGTCACCTCCGAGGACGTCTTCACCGTGGCCGGCGCCCTGGCCGGCTCGCTCGGGCTGAACTGGCTGCTGTACGAGCGCGTGCTGCCGTTCAGCGGCGCGTCCGGCTTCCTGCTCTGCTGGTACGCGCTGTTCCTGGCGGGCTACTTCGCGCTGGGCCGGCTCCAGTGGGGCCCCCTGATGGTGCGCGAGCGCCTGGTGTCCGTGGTGGCGTGGAGCGCCGGCATCCTGGTCGTCGCGCTGATCGCCGACCAGATCGGCTTCGTGACGAGCAAGGGCATGGATGCCGCGCGTCATCTGAACTTCTTCACCGAGTCGATGGAGCGTACCGGCCCGCTCTCCCCGATCGACTCCGGCGGTGCGCTCGGCGCGATCGTCGGCTCGCTCGAACAGCTGGGCCTGGCAACGCTGTTCGCCGTCCCGCTGGGCATCGCCGCGGCGGTCTTCATGTCCGAGGTCGGCGGCCGGATGGCCCGGCCGGTGCGGACGCTGGTGGAGGCGATGACGGCGCTGCCGTCCATCGTGGCCGGGCTCTTCGTGTTCGGCATCGTGATCATCACCTTCGGCTTCGAGAAGAGCGGCTTCGCGGCCTCGCTCGCGCTCACCGTGATGATGATGCCGATCGTCACCCGGGCCGCCGAGGTGGTCATCCGGCTGGTGCCCGGCACCCTGCGCGAGGCCTCGTACGCACTCGGCGGCAGCCAGTGGCGCACGGTGTGGAACGTGGTGCTGCCCACCGCCCGGCCCGGCCTGATGACGGCCGTGGTGCTCGGCATGGCACGCGGCGTCGGCGAGACCTCGCCGGTGCTGCTCACCGCCGGCTTCACCTCGCAGTTCAACGGCAACCCGTTCGCCGAGCACCAGGTGTCACTGCCGCTGTACATCTGGAACTACGTCAAGCAGCCCTACGACGGAATGATCGCGCGCGGCTTCGCCGCCGGCCTGACGCTGATGGTCGTGGTGCTGATCCTCTTCGTCACCGCCCGCGTGCTCGGCGGCCGGCAGCCCGGCCGGCTGACGCGGGCCCAGAAGCGCCGCCTCGACCGCGACGCCCGCCGTCCTGAGACCACCGCCGCGGCGGCCGCCTCCCGTCCGTCCGCCATCCAGCCGAAGAAGCAGTGATGTTCCGTACAACCACCCTCGGAACCAGAGGAGTTCACATGTCCCGGGAGGCCGCAAGGCGCTCCGTGGCCCGACTGGCGGCAGGGCTGCTGTCCCTGCTGCTCGCCGCGGCCTCCCTGCTGCTGGGGCAGACCGTCCCGGCGTACGCGGCCTCGGTCGCGCTGAACGCGGACGGCTCCAGCTGGGCCGGTCCCGCCATCGACCAGTGGCGCCAGGACGTCGGCCCGCAGGGCATCCAGATCAACTTCAACCCGATCGGCTCGGCGGCCGGCCGCAACGCCTGGAGCCTCGGGCAGGACGACTTCACCGCCTCGGACGTGCCGTTCCGCACGCAGGACGACACCGGCCTCAGCGGCGAGCGCCGCAGCGGCGGTCAGGGCACCCGGGAGAACCCGGTCTACGGCTTCTCGTACGTGCCGATCACGGCCGGCGGGACGACCTTCATGTACAACCTGGTGATCGGCGGCAAGCAGGTCCGGGACCTGCGGCTCGCCCCGCAGACGATCGTGGACATCTTCACCGGCAAGATCACCAACTGGAACGACCCGAAGATCGCCGCCGACTACGGCAAGGCCCTGCCGAACCTGCCGATCACCCCGGTGGTCCGTTCGGACGGCTCCGGTGCCACCGCGCAGTTCACCCGGTGGATGCAGCACACCCACCAGGGCCAGTGGGAGGCCTACTGCAAGGGGGTCAACGGCACCACCTGCGGCGACTACACCGAGTTCTTCCCGGCCTCCGGCCGGATGACCGCGCAGAGCAGCTCCGACACCGTCGCCGGCTACATCAAGGACCCGAACAACCAGGGCACCATCGGCTACGACGAGTACGCCTTCGCCAAGCGCAGCAACTGGCCGGTCGTGAAGGTGCTCAACTCGGCGGGCTACTACTCCCTGCCGACCGCCTCGAACGTCGCGGTGGCGCTCACCGCGGCGAAGATCCGCGGCGTCGACGACAACACCCCGGCGACCGACCCGAACTACCTCCAGCAGAACCTCGACGGCGTCTACACCATGGACGACCCGCGCTCCTACCCGATCTCCAGCTACAGCTACGTGATCGTGCCGCGGGCCGGGGCCGCCCAGCCGGTGCCGCCGCGGTTCAACAACGACAAGGGTTCCGCGCTCAGCCGCTTCCTGTCCTACGTGCTCTGCGAGGGCCAGGGCGAGGCGGACGGCCTCGGCTACTCGCCGATCCCGCGCGGCCTGGTCAAGGGCGGTCTGCTCCAGACCAAGAGCATCCCGGGCAACGCCAGCCCGGTGAACCCGGACACCCTCTCCAACTGCGCCAACCCGACCTTCAACTCGGCCGGTGAGCTCACCGTCCTCAAGAACGCGCCGATGCCGAGCCCGTGCGACAAGAAGGACGCGCCGGTGCCCTGCACCGTGCAGGGCGGCCAGGCGGTGAAGAGCGGTGCGGGCGGCGACGGCGGCTCCGGCGGTTCCGGTGGCGCCGGGGGCAATGGCGGAGGCAAGGCCGGCAACGGGGCGGGGGCGGGCGGTGCGGGCGGTGCCGGTG
>NZ_JAHSQD010000674.1 GCF_020103755.1 Streptomyces sp. LS1784 | reverse complement strand
CCGCCCAGGCCGCCTCCGACCGGCAGGCGGCGCCCCCGGCCGCCGACCGCAGCCAGACCCGCGCGGACGGCTCGGTCGCCGCGATACCCGGCCTCGGCGCCGCCTTCACCGCGAAGATCCCCGCCGGGACCACCCAGGTCGTGGTCGCCTCCGGCCAGGACAAGAACACCGACAAGAACACCGTCACCCTCTGGACCCGCACCCCCGAGGGCCGCTGGCTGGCCGGCGAGACCTGGCAGGGCCACAACGGCAAGAACGGCTGGACCACGGACCACAACGAGGGCGACCTGCGCAGCCCGATCGGCGTGTTCAGCCTCACCGACGCGGGCGGCCGCAAGGCGGACCCGGGCAGCAAGCTCCCGTACGACAAGGACCCGAGCTTCGTGGTCTCCGGCACGGGCTTCTTCGGGGACCAGCTGGCCGGCTCCTTCGACTACGTGGTCGCGATCGACTACAACCGCGTCCCCGGCAACTCCCCGCTCGACCCGCGCCGCCCGATGGGCTCCAAGAAGGGCGGCGGCATCTGGCTCCACGTGGACCACGACGGCCCGACCCACGGCTGCGTGTCGATCCCCGAGGACAAGATGGCCCAGTTGATCCGCACCCTGGACCCGGCGGCCCATCCGGTCATCGTGATGGGCGACGCCGCCGCACTGGCCGCCTGACCTCGACGTACGCGCAGCCCAGACGCCGCAACGCCCCTTGTTGATCTCCTACAGAACGAGGGGGCGGATCCTGTCACCGGTCATACCATGCTGACCAGCGGGTAACCCGGTTCCATGGCAGTATGAGCGGTTCGCGCATTGTGGCACTCGGCCACTACCAGCCCCCCAAGGTCCTCACCAACGACGACCTGGCGGCGCTCGTCGACACCGACGACGAGTGGATCCGCACCCGTGTGGGCATCCGCAGCCGGCACATCGCCGAGGACGAGAGCCTGGTCGACCTCGCCACCGAGGCCGCGCAGAAGGCGCTCGCCAACGGCGGCCGGACGCCGGCGGAGATCGACCTCGTCGTGGTCGCCACCTGCACCGCGATCGAGCGCAGCCCCAACACCGCCGCCGCCGTGGCCGCCCGGCTGGGCATCCGTTCGCCCGCCGCGTACGACATCAACACGGTCTGCTCCGGCTTCTCGTACGCCCTGGCCACCGCCGACCACGCGATCCGGGCCGGCTCGGCCCGCCGCGCCCTGGTGATCGGCGCCGAGCGGATGTCCGACACGCTCGACTGGACCGACCGCTCCACCTGCGTGATCTTCGGCGACGGCGCGGGCGCCGCGCTGGTCGAGGCCCAGGAGGACGGCGGCGAGGCGGGCATCGGGCCGGTGGTCTGGGGCTCCGTGCCGGAGAAGGGCGACGCCGTGGTGATCACCGGCTGGGACCCGGTGATCAGCCAGCAGGGTCAGTCGGTCTTCCGCTGGGCCACCACCCAGCTCGCCCCGTTGGCCCGCGAGGCCTGCGAGCGGGCCGGGATCGACCCGGCCGAGCTGAAGGGCTTCGTCCCGCACCAGGCCAACCTGCGGATCATCGACGCGATCGCCAACAAGCTGGGCCTCACTGACGCGGTGGTGGCCCGGGACGTGGTCGACTCCGGCAACACCTCGGCCGCCTCCATCCCGCTGGCCTTCTCCAAGCTGGTCGAGCGCGGCGAGCTCTCGCCCGGCGACCCGGTCCTGCTCTTCGGCTTCGGCGGCGGCCTGGCCTACGCCGGCCAGGTCGTGCGCTGCCCCTGACCCGACGGCGTCGCCGGCCGCCCGAACGGCGCCGCGACGCCCCCTGAAGGCGCCACGAGGCCGTCGGAACGCACACATGCCGGTGGGCGGGCACCCTTTCACGGGTACCCGCCCACCGGCATGTCTGGCGCGCGTGCGGTACGTCGGCGGACCTCCCCCGAGGACACGGCCGCCGTCCCTCGTACCCCGGACAGGAGGCCGGGGCTGCGCGCGGAGCGGATGGTGGGTCGGAGGATGGTCCTACTTGGGCGCCTTCTTGCCGGTGACGCCCAGGTACACCAGGGGAGCGAGGTTGGGTTTGAGGTCCTTGACCTTGACGCCCCAGGAGGTGAAGGCCTTCTGGTGCTCGGCCGCCGAAGCCAGCAGCGAGACCAGGGCCCCGGCCACGGCGTTCGGGTCGAGCGACTTGTCGGCCTGACCCTTCGCCTGGAGTTCCTTGACGGCCTCGGCGAGTGGCTTGGCGACCGCGTTGAGGACCGTCATGCGGATCTTGAAGAACCGCTTGTCCCCTTCGGCGGCACCGAGCGTGACCACTCGGAGAATGGCGTCGTTCTTGCGCCAGAAGGCGAGGAATCCGTCGACCAGTTCTTCAGAAGTGGTCGGTCCGGACTTCCCTGCCCAGGACTTTCCGGCCACCAGCTCTTTGAGCTGGTCGGCGTCCTTGGCCATTTCCTCGGCGATTTCGAGGACAGCGCCCTCGACATCCGGGAAGTACTGGTAGAAGGTCGCGGGGGAGGTACCCGCCATACGGGCGACGTCGATGACCTTGACGTCCCGATAGGGCGACGTGCTGAGCATCTCGCGGAGGCAGTCGAGCAGCTTCTGCCGCGTCTCCTGTCCGCGTCGCCCGGCGACGCGACCGTCGACGGTGCGAACTTGTCCTGTCATGCCGTCAGCTTACCGTGGCACGATCTTGGCGCGATTCGGTGATGCGACTATTACTCCGCACGGGGGTTGGTATAGCGGCATGAACCACTTCGGACGGATATTCACCGGGCTTCGAAGCCCCTGTTGAAGCCCCCCCGTGTGCTTTTGATCTCACAGCGTGACGGCGAGTCCGCTGAGGGGTGGTCGGGTGACAGAGCGTGACGGTGGCGGGAAGATGTGGCACCGTCCGGAAGTGGACGGTCCGGGGCCGCGCGCGCAAGCCGCCCCCGGAGCGGGCGTCAGGATCCGGCCGTTCCGTCCTCGCTGGTCAGGGGCCCGTCCGGTGCGTCGTCCGGGCCCGGACGACGGGTTCCGGCGGGTGGGGGAGGTTGGATATGCGCGGGGCGGCATTGGAGAATCGGGTCCGGCACCACGCGGCGGGTGCGGACAACGGGGAGGTGGCAGCGGAGTGGACCAGCTGACGGCGCACGATCCGAGGCGGATCGGGCCCTTCGAGGTGCTGGGGCGGCTCGGCGCGGGTGGGATGGGGCTGGTCTACCTGGCGCGTTCCGCGTCGGGGCGGCGGGTGGCCATCAAGACCGTGCGGGGGGAGCTGGCCGAGGACGAGCTGTTCCGGGTCCGTTTCGCCCGGGAGATCGCGGCGGCCAAGACGGTCGGCGGCTTCTACACCGCTGCCGTGGTGGACGCGGACGCGGACGCCCGGGTGCCCTGGCTGGCCACCGCGTACATCCCGTCGCCCTCGCTGGAGGACCTGGTCGAGGAGTGCGGCCCGCTGCCGGTGGAGGCCACCCGCTGGCTGGTCGCGGGCATCGCCGAGGCCCTGCAGTCGATCCACGGCGCCGGGCTGATCCACCGCGACCTCAAGCCCTCCAACGTCCTGGTGGTCGAGGACGGCCCGAAGGTGATCGACTTCGGCATCGCGTCCGGGGTGTCCAGCACCCGGCTCACCATGACCAACGTCGCGGTCGGCACCCCCGCCTACATGTCCCCCGAGCAGGCCCGGGACAGCCGTACCGTCCGGGGCGCCAGCGACGTGTTCTCGCTCGGCTCGCTGATGGTCTTCTGCGCCACCGGGCACCCGCCCTACCGGGGCACCAACCCGGTCGAGACGGTGTTCCAGCTGCTGCGCGAGGAGCCGGACCTCACCGGCATGCCGCCCGAGCTGATGGACCTGGTCCGCGCCTGCATGCAGCAGGCCCCCGAGCGCCGGCCCACCCCGGCGCAGATCCAGGCCGAGCTGGCCCCGCACCTCTTCTCCCGGGACGACGCCTCCGGCGAGGCCGGGGACTGGCTGCCGGCCAACGCGCTGGAGCTGATCGAGCGCAAGCGCGGCCGCCGGCCGGCCGCCCTG
>NZ_JAHSQD010000673.1 GCF_020103755.1 Streptomyces sp. LS1784 | reverse complement strand
CGGCGGCGAGCACGCCGTCGGCGAGGGTCAGCCGCAGCCGGCCGGGGCCGTGGCCGGCCCGGACCGCGGCGTCGGCCGCGTTCTGCGCCAACTCGACCACCAGGCGGTCCCGGTAGCCGCCGAGCGCCAGCTCCTCCTCGGCGTTGGCGTCCTCCCGGAACCGGGCCGGCGAGGCGGCCCAGGCGTCCAGCACCCGCCGGCGCAGCGCGGCGCTGCCGAAGGGGTCCGCGAGGTGCTCGTCCGTGCCGCTGCCGATGATCCGAGGTTCCACTGGACCTGCCGCCTTCCGCTGCCCTGTTCGTCGTAGGGCATTCTTCCCTGCCCCACTGACTGCTCCCGACCACAGACCGTCGCCCACGGCCCGACGGACGGCCGCGCAGGGGCCCGGAAAGCGCCGCGGCCCGCGCCGGTCGGTCACCGGGCGGGCCGCGAGAGCCTGGGGCCTGAGGACGGGCCCCCGGGCTCAGGAGTGGCCGAGCTCCTCGGCCGGGGCGTCGGGTTCGACGGAGCCGGAGGCGCGGTCCGGGTGCAGCGGGAGCGGCTCGACCACCAGCTCGTCCAGGATCAGCTCGGACGGCGCCGGCGGAGCCGGGATGACGGCCGCCTCGGAGTGTCCGCCGCAGCCGTACGCGAAGGAGACGATCTGGCCGTCGGCCGGGCCGAACTCGTTGCCGCACACGCCGAAGGCCTGCCCGAGCGAGCCGCCGATCGGGATCAGGAAGCCGCAGCTCGCGCACGAGGCCGGGGCGGCCTGCGCCATCGCGGTCTGCGAGCCGTGGGACTTCTCCCAGCGCTCGGCGGCCAGGTGCAGGCCGAGCCGGGAGAGCACCCGGCTGCGGCCGAGGCCCAGCTCCTCGGCGACGGCGTTGATCCGGGCACGGGCCGGGGCGGGCTGGACGTGCGGGTCGGTGACGACCAGGTCCTCGTCGTCCGCCAGGGCGACCGCGGAGTTCGGCGCGGGCTCGTCCTCGCCGCTCCAGCCGGCCTCCAGCCGCAGGTCGTCGGCGCCGGTGGGCAGCAGGTCGCCCGGGCCCATGTCGCCGGGGCGCAGCCGGTCGCTCCACGGCACCCACTCGGGGGCGAGGACCGCGTCGTCGCCGGGCAGCAGCACGACCTCGTCCAGGGTGACGTTCTTGGCGCGCGGCGCACGGGCGACGGTGACCGCCCAGTGCCAGCCGCGGTAGGCCGCGTCCAAGCACTCGAAGGTGTGGGTGACGACGCGGTCGGCGTCCGCCTGGACGCCGAGGTGCGGCCCGACGGCCTCCGCCCCGACGGCCTCCTCGGCTGCCCGGCGGGCGAGTTCGACGGCCTCGGCACAGAGCCGGTCGGGGGTACGGCTTCGCATCGCAGCACTCACGGCGTCGATTCTCTCCCAGTTCTTCTGTCGCCCACGGCGTGTTGCCTGTTCCGTCGCGGCTTGGTGTCCCTCGTCCATTCTGCGCGACCGGGAGCCCCCTCGGGTACCGGCCGCGCCGCTCGACCGGCCTGCCGGCGCCCCGGCGCCCCGGCGGGTCGACCCTGGGCAGGCTACCCGCCGGTCGGTGCCCCGGCACAGTCCGGGGCGGACACGGCCGTTCCGGGGCCGCGCCGAACGGAGTCCGGTCCCGCGTCGGCTCGGCGATTCTGGGGCAGGATGGGCTTGTGGCGGACCATGACCCGTCGCAGCACGTACTGCGCGCCCCGCAAGCCGGCAGCCCCGACCGGACGGACGCCGTGCTGCGACAGCAGCCTCCGGTCCCCGGCGCGGACGAACCGCAGCCGGCGGGCGCCCCCGAGGCGTCCGCGGCCCCCGTGGACCTGCACGAGGCCGTGGCCCTGGACGCCCCCGACCGGGCCCTGCCGGAGCCGGACGAGGTGGAGGCCCCCGAGCCCCGCCGGCACTTCCTGATCCGCACCGCCTCCGCCGCCGGCTCCCGCACCGGCAAGGTGGTGCACGGCACCGGCCGGCGGATCCGCCGGGCCACCGCCGCCGAGGGCGCGGGCGAGTCCGGTCTCGCGAAGCTGATCGAGCTGCACGCGCTCAACTCCTTCGGCGACATGCTGATCACCGTCGCGCTGGCCTCCACCATCTTCTTCTCGGTGCCCACCGGCGAGGCCCGCGGCCGGGTCGCGCTCTACCTGCTGATCACGATGGCCCCGTTCGCCCTCCTGGCCCCGGTGATCGGCCCGCTGCTGGACCGCCTGCCGCACGGCCGCCGGGCGGCCATGGCGATGGCCATGCTGGCCCGCGCGGTGCTGGCCTGGACGATGGCCGGGGTGATCGTCGGCGGCGGCATCGCGCTCTACCCGGCGGCGCTCGGCGTGCTGGTCGCGTCCAAGGCCTACGGCGTGGTGCGCAGCGTGGTGGTGCCCCGGCTGCTGCCGAGCCGGCTGTCCCTGGTGAGGGCGAACTCCCGGGTCACCCTGGCCGGGCTGCTGGCCACCGGCGTGGCGGCCGGGGTGGGCGGGCTGCTGCACCTGATCGGGCCCGGCTGGCCGCTGCGCGGCGCCTTCCTGGTGTTCGTGATCGGCACCCTGATGGCCTTCCACCTGCCGCCCGCGGTGGACTCCGCCAAGGGCGAGCAGCGCGCCGTCCTGCACGCCGAGGTGCACGGCGAGGGCTCGCACCTGATCCACCACAGGCCGTCGCCGGTCAAGGCCTCGCTGCGCACGGTCGGCCCCTCGGTGATCCTGGCGCTGCGGGCGATGTCGGCGATGAAGTGGCTGGTCGGCTTCCTGGTGATGTTCCTGGCCTTCCTGCTGCGGGAGGAGCCGGTCGGCGGGCTGCAGCCGACGGCGGCGCTGGGCCTGGTGGCGCTGGCCGCCGGGACGGGCAACGCGCTGGGCTCGGTGCTCGGCTCCTGGCTGCGCACCCGGGGCCCGGAGGCGACGGTCACCGCGATGCTGCTGATGGCGACCTGCGCGACGGCGTCGGCGGCCCTCTGGTACGGCGTGGTGACGGTGGCTCTGGTCGCCGGGGTGGCCGGGATGGCGGCCTCGCTGGGCAAGCTCTCGCTGGACGCCCTGATCCAGCGGGATGTCCCGGAGACGGTGCGGACCTCGGCGTTCGCCCGTTCGGAGACCCTGATGCAGTTGTCCTGGGTGGCCGGCGGCGCGGTCGGCATCCTGTTGCCGCTGAACGGGAAGGTGGGCCTGTCGATCGCCGCCGGGGTGGTCGCCCTGGTGCTGCTGTGGACGCTGCGCTCGCTCTTCCGGGTGGGCCTGCGGCGGCACCCGACGGCACCCAGGGTGGCCTGACCGGAGCGGGCCTGCAACACGCGGTGCCGACCCCCGCGTCGCGTGACCGACCAGGCCCGGTAGATTCTGACGTATGAGCCTCAATTCCCGTGCCATCGCCGCCCTCGGCGCCGTCGTCGTGGTCGGCGCCGCCACGGTGGGCACCTCCGTCGCCATCGCCGCCGGCCAGACCGAGCACATCTCCCACCAGGCCACGCTCACGGTCGGCAACTCCTCGGTCGTCGCACAGCCGCTGTGCTGGAACGGCGGCAGCCCGCTCACCGAGGACCAGCAGCAGCAGTGCCAGGAGGACGCGACCAAGGCGCTGAAGGCGGGCACGCTGCCCTCCTCGGACGTCGTGGGGAGCGACCGGGTCGGTGTCGGTGTCTCGCCGAACGTGGCCGACACGGGCTGGTGGGCCTTCACCAACGGCGGCTCGGCCAACCAGGGCGGCCGCTACAGCCTGTTCTCGGCCTCCAAGGGCCAGACCTGGTCCGGTGCCCAGGCGGCGGGCAAGCTGCTGAACTCCAGCGGCAAGACCGTGGTGACCGTGGTCGAGGGCGACCCGAACCAGGAGGCCCCGATCGCCGTCTGGTACTTCCAGCTGAACAGCAAGGACAACAGCTGACGGTCCGGCGATGACCGCGCACGCCGTCGCCGACGGCCAGGGCGAGCAGTCGGGCCCCGCACGGGCCCGGCTGCTCGTCGTCGTCGCGGTGGCCGCCGAGGCCGAGGCCGTGCTGCGCGGCCTGCCCGGCGGGG
>NZ_JAHSQD010000672.1 GCF_020103755.1 Streptomyces sp. LS1784 | reverse complement strand
GCCCAGGCGAGCGCCGCCGCCTCCCGCGCCCTGGGCCGCGCCTCGGCCCTGCGTGCACTGGTGGTGGCGCTCGGCGGGCGCCTGCCGGTCCTGGCCGTCGTCGCGGCGGCGCCCTGGCTGCTCACCCACCACACCCTGACGCCGGGCGAGCTGCTCGGCGTCGCCACCTACCTCGTCCAGCAGTTGGACCCGGCTGTCAGGACTCTGGCCGGTACGGTCGGCGGCTGGCTGCTCAACCTGGCCGTCATCCTCGACCGCCTGGCCACGACCACCGGGCACGCCCGATCCGCCACGTGGGCTGGTACCGACACCCCGAACAGCAGCGGCACATCCGACCGAACCGAGGGCGCAGAGCCCACAGCCGGCCGACACCGGGCAGTCGGCGGCGCGGGCGGGCCGGGTCGGGTGCCCGAGGCTCGGACTCCGGAGCCGCCGCCGGGTGGTCCGTACGCGTCCGGGCGCAGGGCGGCGGCCGGGGGCGCAGGCCATGTGATTCACGCTCCCACTGGTCGACACCGAGCAGTCGGCGGCGCGGGCGAGCCGGAGCAGGCGCCCGGCCCTCGGGCGCCGGAACCGCTGCCGGCCGGGGGCGGAGCGGGTCACGCCCGCCCCGCCCCCGGGATACGGCTGGTGGGGGTTCGGTACGGGCACGGTGGCGGTGCCGTGCCGGTGTTGGACGGGTTCGATGCCGATGTCGGGGCCGGGGAGCACGTGGCGATCGTGGGGCCCAGCGGCGCGGGGAAGTCGACGCTGGCGGGGTTGCTCGCGGGGGTGCTGGTGCCGACGGCGGGGCGGGTGACGGTCGGTGGTGCGCCGCCCGGGCGGGCCCGCCTGGTGGCGCTGGTGCCGCAGGAGGCGTACGTGTTCCCGGGCACGGTCCGCGAGAACCTCACCTGGCCCACCGGGCACGCCCCCGACGCCCGCCTCGCCCGCGCCGTGGCCCTGCTGGGCGCGGAGCGGCTGGTGGCCCGCTTGGGCGGCCTGGACGCCGTACTAGGCGATCCGGGTGAACTCTCCGCAGGTGAGCGCCAGTTGTTGGCTTTGGTACGGACCTACCTCTCCCCTGCCCCGGTCGTGGTGCTGGACGAGGCGACCTGCCGACTGGACGCCACCGCGGAGGAGCGGGTCGAGCGGGCCTTCGCGGCCCGCCCGGGGACCCTGGTGGTCGTTGCGCACCGCATCAGTTCCGCGTTGCGGGCGGACCGGGTGCTGCTGCTGGACGGCGGGCGCGGGCTGCTGGCCCGGCACGGCGATCTCCAGGTGCTGTCCCCGCTCTACCGCGAGCTGGTCGGCCACTGGCTCGGTTCCGGGCCCCGGACCAGCACGGGACTCGCGTCGTGATCTCGATAGGATCTCGTCCGTCCCGGCCGTTATGGTGGCCGGGGCACGGGCCGCGATCACCGGCTACTGGCGCGTACCGAGCGCCCGATCGGGGACCCGACCGTGCGCCACCGGCGCCGGCCGGGCGCCGATGACCTGCACCCTCCGCACGGAAAAGACGATTCTCATGTCCGACACCCTCACCGACACCACCGGACCCGCGGTTACCGGGACCGACGCCGACGAGAAGACGGCCAAGGACACCGTGTCGCACGGCCGCCACCGCGGTGGCTCCGCCGCCGACGACAGCCCGGAGACCGACCCGCACGGCCGCCACCGCGCGGCCGGTGCGCAGGGCTGACCGCACCAGCATCAGGGCAGCACGCAGCAGCACCTCGGACGAGGGCCCGCCGGGAGGGCACGGACTCCCCCGGCGGGCCCTCGCTTCTTCCCGCGGTCCGCTCCCGGGCCACCCTCGGCCCGTCGCCGCGACCGGGCCTCAGCCCATCGTCACGACCGTCCGCAGCGCCTCGCCACTGCGCATCTGCGCGATCGCCTCGTTGACGTCCGCGAGCCCCACCCGGTGGGTGACCATGCCGTCGAGGTCGATCCGCCCGGCCCGCCAGAGGTCCACGACCAGCCCGATGGTGCGCGCCACGGTCGCCCCGCCGTAGAGCGAGGGCAGCAGGCGCTTCTCGTTGAAGAACAGCTCGCCCATGGTGAAGTGCGCGAGGTCGTCCTGCGCGCCCGCGCCGATGACCACCACCGCCCCGCCACGCCGGGCGGCCTCGTAGCCGGCCCGGACGGTGGCCGCGCGGCCGACCGCCTCGAAGACGTAGTCGAAGCCGCCGCCGGGCAGCGTCCTGGCCACCGCCCTCAGGTCCTCGGGCGCGATCGCCTCGGTGGCACCGAAGGCCAGGGCGCGCTCGCGGCGCGAGGCCACCGGGTCGACGACGGTGATCCGGCCGGCGCCGCAGACCCGGGCGCCCTGCACGGTGGCCACGCCGACCCCGCCCGCCCCGATCACCGCGACACAGGCGCCGGGCTCGACCCGGGCGGTGTTCACCGCGGCGCCGATGCCCGTGGTCACCCCGCAGCCGATCAGGGCCGCGGCCTCGTACGGGAGGTCGGCGGGCACCTTGATGACGGCGTTCGCCGTGACCACGACCTCCTCGGCGAAGGCCCCGGTGCCGTAGAAGCCGGAGGCGCTCAGCTCGCCCTCGGCGATCCGGAATCCCGGGGTGCCGAGGCTGCGCAGGCTGGCGATGCACAGGTGGCCGCGGTCCTGTCGGCAGTGGTCGCAGCGGCCGCACGGGGCCATCCAGCAGAGCACCACGCGGTCGCCGGCGGCGAGGCCGGTGACGCCCTCGCCGACCTCCACCACGTCCCCGGCACCCTCGTGCCCGGGGACGAACGGCGCGGGCTGCGGCAGCACGCCGCTCATCGCGGAGAGGTCCGAGTGGCAGAGGCTGGCGGCGCGCATCCGCACCCGTACGGTGCCCGGCCCGAAGCCCACGGCCGTCACGTCCTCGCGGACGTCGAGGACCTCCTGGCCGGTCTTGTGCAGGACGGCTGCGCGCATGGTGCTGCTCCCGGGGTGCCTGGTGTGCCTCGGATCGACGGTCGCGCCGATTCTGGCACGACATCCACACGGACATCCCCCGCTCTACCGGATGCCCCGGACGGCCCCGGCCCGCACCGCACGCCCCGGCGCCACCGCCCCCGCTACCGTCGAGTAGGGTCCGTGCACGTCCGCCCGCGTCCCGACCCCGAGGAGCTCCCCCATGTCCGACCTGCTGCTGAGCGCCGAGCCGGCGCCCGAGGTGCTGGCGGCGTTCGAGGGGGCCACCGGGTTCATGCCGGTGGACGAGGGGCTCGCGCTGTACGCGGCGGCGGTGGCGGCGGCGCGGAGCACCGGGCTGCCGGTGCTGGAGATCGGCACCTACTGCGGCCGCTCGGCGGTCCTGCTCGCGGCGGCGGCCCGGGAGGCCGGGACGGTCGCGCTGACCGTCGACCACCACCGCGGCTCGGAGGAGCAGCAGCCCGGCTGGGAGTACCACGACCCGACCCTGGTCGACCCCGAGGTCGGGCTGATGGACACCCTGCCGCGGTTCCGCCGCACCCTGCACGCCGCCGGGCTGGAGGAGCACGTGGTGGCGCTGGTCGGCCGCTCGCCGCGGATCGCCGCGCTGTGGGGGCGCCCGCTGGGGCTGGTGTTCATCGACGGCGGGCACACCGACGAGCACGCGACCGGCGACTACGAAGGCTGGGTGCCGCACCTGGCGCCGGCGGGCCTGCTGGTGGTGCACGATGTCTTCCCGGACCCGGCGGACGGCGGCCAGGCCCCGTACCGGGTGTACCTGCGGGCGCTGGCCGAGGGCTTCGAGGAGGTCTCGGTGACCGGCTCCCTGCGCATCCTGCGCCGCACCGCCCGGTAGCCCGTTCGATCCCCCGGCCCCGCGCCGATGCTCTAACGTCGTGCTGGGGCTGTCGGGCGGGGGTTCGAACGGTACGGTGGCCGCGCAGCACCAGGCAGAGCATCGGCGGACGGTGGGGGCCAGCAGCGACATGACGGACCAGCAGAACAGCGCTCCGGCGGTCTGGGACCCCACCGCGCGCGGCGGCGCTGGCGGCTGGGTGCGCGGCCCGCAGCGCCCGGCCGATCCGCA
>NZ_JAHSQD010000671.1 GCF_020103755.1 Streptomyces sp. LS1784 | reverse complement strand
GCCGGGCCGGGGTCCGGGAACGGCTCCGGCGGCGGGACCGGCGGGATCGGCGGGGGCGCCGGGTCGGGCTCGCCCGGCCACGGCCCGGGGTCGGGATGGGGGGTCGGCCGGGTGTCCGGGTCAGGGGGCATCGGGACGGTCATCGAGGCACCTCCTCGGGCGGAGCGCGCCGCTCAGTAGCCGAGCGCGCTGGCCAGCCGGCGCTTGTTCATCTTCGAACGGCCCTTGATGCCGCGCTGCTTGGCCTCGTTGTACAACTGGTCGTAGGTCGGGCCCTGGGAGCCCTGGTGCGAGCGCTGACCGCCGCGCCGACCGGAGGACATGTCATGGGTCGAGCTCCGACTGGCGGTCCTCGACTCGCCGTGCCGGGCGCGCTCCTTGTTCACCGTCCGGGCCGCGATCTCCTTGGCCCGCTTCTCGCTCTCGCCCCGGTCGAGCGCGCTCTCCTTGATGTGCTCGTACTGGCGCTCCCGCTTGGGACTCGATCCGCGGGGCATGACCGACGCCTCCCTTCCTGTGCGGGGTCGTTGCGTAGGCGCGTCTACCCGCAGGCGCCGCCGCGAATCCGGCGGTCGGGCCCTCGTGCGGCCTGCCCCTGGGTCCGGTGGCCGGCCGTCCCTTGCCCCCGAGGTCGGCACGCGCGGGGCGATGGGGCGTGTACTGCCGGTCGTGCTCCGGTTCGGACGGGTGTGCCCGGTGTGACGCGTTCGCCACAGCATCACTCCGGGTAATTGACCGGCTGCACGATGGTGGCGGAGGGGGTGGGGTCAGGGAGTCGCGATGACGGAACACGAGCAGCTCGGCGCGCAGGCCGGCCCGGAAGGACGCCCCACCAGGCCCGAACGGGTGCCGCCCCAGGCCCCCGGGCCCGGAAGGCGACGGGCGGGTGCCCGGCCCGGAACGACCGGCGACGACACCGCGGCCCCCTGGCCCGACGCGATGCTGTCGCTGCTGCGCACCCCGACGGCCGACCGCAAGCCCGCGCCGGAGGGGGTAGGAGCAGAGCGGTCGGAGGGCGTCGAGCCGGCGCAGGTGCTGGACCTCGCGCTGCTGGTCGGCGAGCTGCTGCTGGCCAGCGGTGAGGCGGCCGAGGACGTCGAGGCCGCCATGCTCGCCGTCGCGCGCGCCTACCGGGTCCACCCCTGCGACCCGCAGGTCACCTTCACCAGGGTGGCGATCTCGTACCAGCCGGGCCCGTCGGAGCCCTCTCTGACGGCCGAGTGCTCGGTCCGCCGCCCGGCCGTCGACTACGCGCGGCTGGCCGCCGTGTTCCGGCTGGTCACCGAGATCACCGTGCGCGGGATGGCCGTCCCCGAGGCGCACGGCCGCCTGGTGGCGGCTCGCCGGCGCAGCCGCCCCTACTCCGGCCGGCTGTTCGTGCTCTCCTGCGGGGGGATGGCCGGGGCCGCCACGCTGCTGATCGGCGGCCGGGCCGACGCCAGGGCCTGGCTGGTGTTCGCCAGCGCCCTCGTCGCCGCGCTGCTGGGCGAGCGGTTCTCGGCCCTGGTGGCGCGCCACGACCTCCCGGCGTTCTACCAGTTCGTGGTGGCGGCGGTGCCCGCCGCCGTGATCGGCATCCTGCTGTCGTTCAACGGGCTGCACCTGCGCGGATCGGTGGTGATCACCGGAGGGCTGTACGCGGTGCTGCCGGGGTGGCCCATGGTGGCGGCGGCCCAGGACGGCCTGGCGGGCTTCTACCTCACCGCCGCCGCCCGGTTGCTCGAAGCGCTGTACCTGATGGCCGGTGTGGTGATCGGGGTGATGACGGTGCTCTACGTCGGCGTCAACAACGGCGCCGACCTCGCCGCCCAGGACGTCCCGCCCGGGGCGGTGAACCCGCCGCTGCAACTCGCCGCCGCGGTGCTGCTCACCCTGGCGTTCGCGGTGCTGCTGAACACCGAGCCGTCCACGCTGCCGGCGGTCCTGGTGAACAGCGCGGCCGGCTGGGCCACGTACGGGGTGCTGGTGAACGCGGGCGGCGAGCCGATCCTGGCCACCGGCCTGGCGGCCGGGCTGGTGGGGCTGTCCGGTCAGCTCATGGCGCGCTGCCGGGGCAGTTCGGCGCTGCCGCACATCACCGCCGCGCTGGGGCCGCTGCTGCCCGGCTCGGTGCTGTACTTCGGGATGCTCGCCTTCGTCCGGGGCGAGCCCGAGGTCGGGCTGAGCGGCATCGGGCGGGCCGGCGCGATGGCGATGGCCCTGGCCATCGGTGTCAATCTGGGCCGCGAGCTGGCCCGGCTCTTCCTGCCCGCGCCCCGGGTGGCCGCGCCGCCACGCCGCCGGGGCGGACGCCACCGGCGCTGACGGGGGAGCGACGGACCGGTTTGCCCGGGCGGTAGCGCGGTACACGCGTGGGTTGTGGAGAACGGGCCGGGCAACACCGGCCCCGCTTCCCGGGGACGGCCCGACCGGTTCGAGCCGACGAGGCCGCCCCCGCCGCCAGCCATCCGTCAACCCCGGGAGACCATCGTGATCATCCTCGGTGTCATCCTGCTCATCGTCGGCTTCGTCACCAGCATCTCGATCCTCTGGACCATCGGCATCGTGCTGGTCGTCATCGGTCTGGTCCTGTGGGTCGCCGGAGCGCTCGGACACGCCGTCGGCGGTCGCCGCCACTACTACTGACGCGGCCTGACCCGCGCTCAGCGCCGAACGCCCGACACACCCCGATGCACCTGACACGTCCGGCCCGCCCGGCTCAGGGGCGGTCCTCGTGCAGTCCGCACAGCCAGGCCAGTGCCCGATGGACGCCGAGCACATAGCTGTGGTCCTCCCCCCGGGCACGGACCCGGTGGAGGCGGACGGCGGCGGCCTGGCACTCGGCCAACAGCTGCGCGTGGCCCGGTCCGGTGGCGCCGGACGTGGCGGCAGCCGTCGCGGCGGCGGTGACCGGGGCCGCGATCTGGGCGCCGGCGGCCCATCGGTAGGCGCCGAGCACGCCGTGCTCGAAGCCGGTCCAGGGCCGGGGGCGCCGGTTGACCCTGTCGATCGCGGCGAACACCTCGTCCAGCGGGCGCACTCCCACGGCCGGGACCGTCTCGTCACTGGTCATGTCCGCAACCTACGTCCGCCCGGCACCGCCCGCCCCCGGGGAGGGCGGCCCGGTACGGCGTCGCCGTGCCGGGCCACCCGAGCGGCCGAGGCCGCCGACGATTCCGCCGCTCCCGCTGCCCGGCCAGGGCGCGGCCGGGCAGCGGGAGCAGGACGGGTAGGCTGACCAGGTCGTGTCCGGTCGGAGAGGTGGCCGGGCCGGAGGAACGGTGCGGGCCGGCGGCCCGCCGGTGGAGACCCCTGATGACTCGTCGTTTTGACTGCTCGGACCCCTCGGAGCGCGCAGCCGGGCTGCGCGAGGCCGTGGCCGCGGTGCGCCGCGGTGAACTCGTCGTACTGCCCACGGACACCGTGTACGGCGTGGGCGCGGACGCCTTCGCGGCGCAGGCGGTCGACCGCCTGCTGCGGGCCAAGGGCCGGGGGCGGAACATGCCCTCGCCGGTGCTGGTCGGCTCCCCGGAGGCGCTGGACGGGCTGGTCGAGGTGACGGAGCGCGCGCGGGAGCTGGTCAAGGAGTTCTGGCCGGGCGGGCTGACCGTGGTGGCCCGCCACCTGGAGTCGGTCGAACTGGACCTCGGCGAGACCGGTGGGACGGTCGCGGTGCGGATGCCCGCGCACCCGGTCGCCATCGAACTGCTCAACGCCACCGGACCGTTGGCCGTCTCCAGTGCGAACCTGACCGGGCACGAGTCGCCGCAGGACTGCGACGCCGCCCAGGGCATGCTCGGCGACTCGGTGGCCGTCTACCTCGACGGGGGCCCGACCGCGGCCGCCGTGCCCTCCTCGATCGTGGACATCACCGGCGAGGTGCCGGTCCTGCTGCGGGCGGGTGCGATCGGCGCCGAGCGCCTGCGCGAGGTGGTCCCCGGCCTGCGGGAGCGCTGAGCCGGCCGCAAAGCGGCGCCACACCCGGTCGACGGGCCGTACCGCGTGGCGCCCCGGCGGCCCGGGCC
>NZ_JAHSQD010000670.1 GCF_020103755.1 Streptomyces sp. LS1784 | reverse complement strand
TGCCGGGCGGCCCCGCGGGCGGCGTGCGCGCCCGGCGGCGGCACCACGACCGGGACGCCGAACAGCATCGGGGCGATGTGCCGGACGGCGGGCAGCCGTCCGGCCGTGCCGAGCAGGAACACCCGCTTCACCGCGACGCCCTGGGCGCGCAGCACGTCGAGGGCGTCGGCGATGTTGCAGAGCATGCCCTCGACGGCGGCGCGGGC
Organism: Streptomyces sp. LS1784; assembly: GCF_020103755.1. Classification (GTDB taxonomy): domain Bacteria; phylum Actinomycetota; class Actinomycetes; order Streptomycetales; family Streptomycetaceae; genus Kitasatospora. The sequence continues at coordinate 3,812 of NZ_JAHSQD010000670.1, read as the reverse complement.
CAGGTGCTGAGGGGTCATCGCCTCGGCCCGCAGGCCGGTCAGGGTGCCGGCCGCGTGCGGCAGCGCGGGAGTGCGCTCGCCGTCCAGGTACGGCAGCAGCACCAGGCCGTAGGCGCCGGGGGAGGAGTGCAGGGCGAGGTCGCTCAGGCCCTCCAGGTCCCGGCCGAGCAGGGCGGCGGTGGAGCGCAGCACCTGGGCGGCGTTGAGGGTGGCGACCATCGGCAGGTGCCGGCCGCTCGCGTCGGCGAAGGAGGAGACCAGGCCGGAGGCGTCCACCACGGCCTCCTCGTGCACCGCGAAGATCGTCCCGGCGCTGCCGAGCGAGACCACCGCATCGCCCGGGCCGAGGCCCAGGCCCAGCGCGGCGGCCATGTTGTCCCCGGTGCCGGCCGAGATCAGCAGGCCCTCGGGGGTGTGCCCGGCGGGCTCGGCCGGGGGCAGGACGTCGGGCAGCCTGAGCTCGTGGCCGAGCGCCAGCTCCACCAGGTCCTGCCGGTACTCGCCGGTGACCGGCGACCAGTAGCCGGTGCCGGAGGCGTCGCCGCGGTCGGTGGTGCGGCGCTTGGGGTGGCCGAGCAGCTGCCAGACCAGCCAGTCGTGCGGCAGCAGCACCTCGGCGACCCGGCGGGCGTTGGCCGGCTCGAACTCGGCCAGCCAGCGCAGCTTGGCGATGGTGTAGGTGGGGGCGGGCACGGCGCCGATCGCGGCGGTCCAGGCGGCCGCGCCGCCGAAGGCCTCCAGCAGCTTGGCGGCGGCGCCGCCGGAGCGCGGGTCGTTCCACAGGATCGCCGGGCGGACCAGCACCCCGCCCGCGTCCAGGCCGATCATCCCGTGCTGCTGGGCGCTGACCCCGATCGCCCGGACGCCCTCCAGCAGGCCGCCGGTCGCGGCGTCGCCGAGCGAGTGCAGCCAGACCTGGGGGTCGGCCTCCCCGGGGCAGAGGTCCTGGTCCTCGGGGACGGGGTGGGGCGCCTTGCCGGAGCGCAGGACGGCGCCGGTGTCGGCGTCGCACGCGACGATCCGGGTGCGGTTGGTCGAGCTGTCTATCCCCGCGACGATGGCCATGCCGAGATCATGCCTCAGCCCGGCCCCGGACGCGTCCGGGCCGGGTGGTCCGTTGCCGGTTCGCGACCGCGGGTTGGGGTTCGCTTGGCCCTGGTGTCACCGTCCCGTCACGGACCGGCGGTAGGCCGCCGGGCCGCGCGTCACGTGACACGCGGCCCGGCACCCCGTCACGGGCGGAAGGTGCCCCAGCCGTCGTCCCCCGCCCGGGAGCGGTTGAAGTACGGCACCCGGTCGGTGACGGCGTTGGGCAGCCGGTCGCCGACCCGGTCCGCGACCGCGCCGGCCGCTTTCCCGGCCACCGCCCCGGCCTGCTGCCGGGCCCGGTCGGTCGCACCCTGCACCGTGGGGTTCCGGGCGATCTGCCGGGTGACCTTGGCGATCTGTTCGTAGCGCCGGCGCCCGGCCCGCGAGCCCAGGACGTAGCCGGCCGCGAAACCCGCGGCCAACGACAGCTTCCACATGGTCGGATCCACCCTCTCCTGGCGGCTTCTGCCGCATTGCCCTACCCGTCCGTCGGGACGGCGAACCGTCTGCGCCCCAGCATCCCCGGCCTCGTCGCCGGGCGCGCGCCGGGCGCGTACGGGGCACGCCGGGCGGCAGCCCGGCGGCAACCCGGGAAAGCGATTGGCGGACCACCCCCCCGAGTGCGCTAATGTATGTCCCGCAGCGAGCGCCGAGGAGCCCGGGGAACCGGGGCCGAGGCGGGAGCCGATCCCCCATAGCTCAATTGGCAGAGCAGCCGACTGTTAATCGGCAGGTTATTGGTTCGAGTCCAATTGGGGGAGCTCGGGAGAAGGCCCTTCGGGGCTCTGCTCCCGTCCGTGGTACGGAAGTTGAGTACTGCGATCCCGCATAGCTCAATTGGCAGAGCAGCCGACTGTTAATCGGCAGGTTATTGGTTCGAGTCCAATTGCGGGAGCTGCACCGGGTCCGCCCGGTGACTGCTCAGAGCGAAGGCCCCTCGGTCGACCGGGGGGCCTTCGTGTTGTCGCCGTCCGGCTTCGCGGCGTGACGTACGCGACACCGCCCGCGGGCCCGGCAGCGCCCCGGGCCGGCTCCTGGTTCAGACGGTCGCCCTCCGGTAGAGCTCGGAGACCCGCTCGTCGAAGGTGATGCTGTACGAGGTGCCGGGCGAGTCCCCACCCTCCTGGTAGCCGCCGATCACGCCGACCACCGCGCCGCTCGCGGTGACCCACGGGCTGCCGCTGGTGCCGTCGGTGTAGCCGTCGCAGTCGAAGCGCTCCTGGGTGGCGCTCTGCGAGCCGGTCCGGACCGCGCAGGTGATCGGCTCGTCGCTCTCGTTCGGGTAGCCGGTGACCGAGACGGACAGCCCGAAGCCCTGGCCGGTGCCGATCGGGTTGCCGCCGACCGCGTCCTCGACCTGCTGTCCGTCGACCGGGCCCACCGTGACGAACGCCACGTCGTACTCGGGATCGTCGTCGGCCGCCCAGCGCGGGTCCACGGTGATCACCTGCACCGGCCAGGTCCCGTACGGGGTGGACCCGTTGCGGTAGCCGGGGGTGAACACCAGGCCGTCCAGCAGGCCGATCCGGCGGTTCTGCACGCAGTGCGCCGCGGTGACCAGCAGGTTGCGCCGGGGGCTGTGCACCACGCTCGCGGTGCAGGCCCGCGGGCCGTCCGCGGTGCGGACGGAGAGAGTGCCGATCCGGTCCCGGGCGAGGCTCTGCTGCGCGACCTCGGCCGTGGGCGCCCCGTCCTGCCCGCCGCAGGCGGTGCCGGCGGCCAGCAGCAGGGCGGACAGCGCGGCCGTTCGTGCCGTGCGCGCGGGCAGTGCCGGGCGGGAGGCCATCGGGGCTCCGTCTCGTTCCTCGGGGCGGGCACCGGGGCCGTGCGTTCCGCCGTTCGTGAGGAAGATCTACCAGTCCGGTGCCCGGCGGCGCCACTGCCGGTGCCCGCCCGCTGCCGGTCAGCCGGTGGCGCGGTCGTACAGCGCCTGGACGCGGTCGCCGAAGTAGCTGCTGTACGAGGTGCCGGGGGTGCTCCCGCCCTCCTGGTAGCCGCCGATCACGCCGACCACGGTGCCGGTCCTGGTGGCCGGGTCGAAGTCGGTGACCCAGGGACTGCCGCTGGTGCCGCCGGTGTAGTCGGGGCAGTCGATCCGCACCTGGGTGGGGCTCTGCTGGGTGGTGGTGTTGGCGCAGGTGATCGGGACCTCGCTGCTGCTCGGGTAACCGGTGACCTTCACCGGGAGCCGGTAGCCGCGGTTGACGCCCAGCCGGTTGGCGCCGAGCACCTGCTGGACCTGCCGTCCGTTCTGCGCCTGGACGACCGCGAAGGCGACGTCCATGTCCGGGTCGGCGTGGTCGCTCCAGCCGTCGTCCACGGTGACGGCCAGCAGCGGCCAGACGCCGCTGGGGGTGTCGCCGTTGCGGTAGCCGGGGACGAACACCAGGTCGCTGCGGCGGCCGAGCTTCGGGTCCCAGACGCAGTGGGCGGCCGTGACGATGAGGTTGAGCCCGGCGCTGTCGACCACACTGGCGGTGCAGAAGTGGTCGCCGTCGGCGTTGCGGGTGAACACCGCGCCGACCAGTCCGTTGAGCACGGTGGGCTTGGCGGTGCGGGTGACTCCGGTGTGCCGGCCGGCCGCACCCTTGAGCCGCTGCCGGTTCCAGCCGTGGCTGTCGGCGGAAACGCCGGTGGGCGGCGCCGAGGTGACGGTCGGGGCGCCCCCGCCCGGCCCCGCCGCGGTGGTGCAGCCCGCCGCGGCCAGCACGACTGTGAGCGCC
>NZ_JAHSQD010000067.1 GCF_020103755.1 Streptomyces sp. LS1784 | reverse complement strand
CGCCGATCGCGGCCGACGGGGGCGGCTGCTGCGGGGCCGCGCCCGCCGGGGCGGCGAGCAGGACCGGCAGGGCCGCGGTGACCGCGACGCACAGGCGACCGAACGTATGACGGGGTGTGGGCACCAGCAGACCGTACCCACTCCCGGCTTCCGGCGCCCGCTCCCGGGGGACCGTCCTCCGCAGGAGGGGCCCGCCGTACGCCGATCGGCGGCCCGCGCATACTGGGGATGCACACCGCCTTCACACGCCGAGGACCCCCATGAAGCTCAGCCGCCGCACCTCCTGGTTCCTGACCGCCTTCGGGGTCTGGTCGATCATCATCTGGACGACCTTCGTGAAGAACCTCTGGAAGGACTCCGGCGGCCAGGCCTTCACCAACGGCGACCACTCCCAGCCCACCGCCTTCTTCTGGATCCACCTCCTGCTCGCCGTCACCTCCTTCGTCCTCGGCATCGCCGTCGGCAGCATCGGCCTGCGCGGCCTGCGCGCCACCCGCCGCGCCCCGGTCACCGACTGAGAAATCACCGTTGCCGCTGTCGGTCCCCACTGGCAAGATCCTCACGGCTTCGGCACTCGGCCGAGCGGCTGATCATTAGGGGTGGGGATTCATGACACTTCGGCATGCCCGCAGACTCGGCGGGGCGACCGTGGTGGTGCTCGCGGCGGGGCTGCTCGCGGCGCCCGGCGCCGCCGCCGTACCGGGGGACGCGGTCACCGACCCCAAGGCAGTGCCCGCGCCGGGCTTCACCTCCACCGGACTGCGCACCGACGCCTGCGACGACACCACCGCCCCCGGCTGGCTGGAGGTCGCGAACCCGGTGCTGACCGTCTCGGCGACCTCCCCGCAGGTGCGCTTCAAGCTCTGGGACGACTCGACCCCGGAGCACGACAAGATCGTCGACACCACCGCCGACGTCACCGGCGGCGCCGCCAAGCTGGCCACCTCCGCTCTGGCGGACGGCCACTCCTACTCCTGGCAGGCCTGGCCCGAGTACTCCCCGGGCAGTGGCAAGCCCACCCCGACCTGCCACTTCCGGGTCGACCTGACCCACCCGGGCCTGTCCGTCTCCTCCACCGACTTCCCGGAGAGCGGCTCCGGCACGACCCCCGGCAAGTACGCCGGTGAGAACGGTGTCTTCACCCTCAAGGGCCTCGACGCCGCCCCGGCGGGTGGCGAGGCCTCCGGTGTGGCCTGCTACCAGTACGTGCTGGACGGCTCGCTGAGCGTCGGCTGGGACTGCGCCTCCGGACACACCGTCAAGGCGGGCGCCGACGGCACCGCCCAGCTCACCCTGAAGCCCAGGGACTGGGGCACCAACATCCTGACCGTCCAGGCCATGGACAACGCCGGCAACGTCAGCCAGCCGGCCACCTACACCTTCTACGCCCCGTGGGACCCGCGCCCCAAGCCGATGGTCCCGGGCGACGTGGACGGCGACGGAGTGCCGGACATCCTGGTCCCGGACGCCCAGGGCAACCTCCAGATCATCAGCGCCGCCGCGACCGACACCACCCCGAGCTCGACCGTCCCGGCCGTGCTCGCCCCGCTCCGCGCCGGCTGGCAGGACGACGAGGTGCTGCACCGCGGCTGGATCAACGGCCATGCCCCCGGCGACGACCTGCTGGTGCATCCCAAGGGCAACCCGGGCTTCCTGTACGCCTACAACAACCGGTACCAGGGCGACTTCGGCCAGTCCTATCCGAGCCTGGTGGACAAGCCCACCCGCTGCGTCGACGCCACCGCGGCGACGATCCCCTGCCCCGAGGGCTACACCGAGGACTGGTCCGGCTCCGACCGGCTCGTCGCACTCGGCAGCCGCAAGCCTACGGCCCAGGCGTCCTGGCCGGTCCTCGTCTCGGTCGAGCACGGCAAGCTCTACGCCTACTACGACGGCCTGCTCCGGTACTCCAGCGCCCAGCCCGTCGCCACCACCGGCGACTGGAGCGGCTACGACCTGATCGCCCCCGGCGCGGACGCCTCGGGCAACCTCACCCTGTGGGCGCGTGACCGGGCCACCGGCGTTCTGCACGCCTACCCGATCGTCAAGCAGGCCAACGGCCTGCTGGACTTCTCCGCCCTCGCCGACCCCTCGGCGAACGTCGTCGCCACCGGCTTCACCACCGCCGCGTACCCGACGCTCGACAGCGCGGGCGACGGTGACGGGGACGGCAAGCCCGACCTGTGGGCCGTCACCGCCGACCGCCACCTGGTGACCTTCAGCGGCTGGTCCGCCCCGAGGGACCTCGGCGCCCTGCGCTGACCCCGGCAAACACGAAGGCCCCGCCCGAGCGATCGGGCGGGGCCTTCGGCCTGTCGGACAGGGATCAGACGATCAGAAGCGGCGGGTGACCAGCGCCCGCTTCACTTCCTGGATCGCCTTGGTGACCTCGATGCCACGCGGGCAGGCCTCGGAGCAGTTGAAGGTGGTGCGGCAGCGCCACACGCCCTCACGGTCGTTGAGGATCTCCAGGCGCTGCTCGGCGCCCTCGTCGCGCGAGTCGAAGATGAAGCGGTGCGCGTTGACGATGGCGGCCGGGCCGAAGTACTGGCCGTCGTTCCAGAACACCGGGCAGGACGACGTGCACGCGGCGCACAGGATGCACTTGGTGGTGTCGTCGAAGCGCTCGCGGTCCTCGGCGGACTGCAGCCGCTCGCGGGTCGGCTCGTTCCCCTTGGTGATGAGGAACGGCATGACGTCCTTGTACGCCTGGAAGAACGGGTCCATGTCCACGACCAGGTCCTTGAGGACCGTCAGGCCCTTGATGGCCTCGATCGTGATCGGCTTCTCCGGGTTGACGTCCTTGATCAGGGTCTTGCACGCCAGCCGGTTGCGGCCGTTGATCCGCATGGCGTCGGAGCCGCAGATGCCGTGCGCGCAGGAACGGCGGTAGGTGAGGGTGCCGTCCTGCTCCCACTTGATCTTGTTGAGCGCGTCCAGGACGCGCTCCTTCGGGTCCATCGTCAGCTGGTAGTCGACCCACACCGGGTCCGGGTGCTCCTCCGGGTTGAACCGGCGGATCCGGAAGGTGACGGTGATCGGCTGGACGGCACCGGCTTCGACCGCGTCCAGAGCGGCCGAGTGCTTCTCCACGGTCGGAGTGCTCATCAGTACTTACGCTCCATCGGCTGGTAGCGGGTCGTGACGACCGGCTTGTAGTCGAGGCGGATGGAGGTGGTGCCGTCGGCGGCAACCTCCTGGTACGCCATGGTGTGCTGCATGAACTTCACGTCGTCACGGGTCGGGAAGTCCTCGCGGTAGTGGCCGCCGCGGGACTCCTCGCGGGCCAGCGCGGAGACGGCCAGCACCTCGGCCAGGTCGAGCAGGTTGCCCAGCTCGACGGCCTCCAGGAGGTCCGTGTTGTAGCGGAAGCCCTTGTCCTGGATGGAGACGTTCTTGTAGCGCTCCTTCAGCGCGGCGATGTCCTCGACCGCCTGCTTCAGGGTGGCGCCGGTGCGGTACACCATGGCGTTGGCGTCCATGGTCTCCTGCAGCTCCTTGCGGATCTGCCCCACGGACTCGGTGCCGGTGCCCTCGCGCAGGCCGTCGACCAGGGCCTGGACCTTCTCGGCCGGGTTCTCGGGCAGCTCGACGAACTCGTTCGCGTTGGCGTAGTCGGCGGCGGCGATGCCCGCGCGACGGCCGAACACGTTGATGTCCAGCAGCGAGTTGGTGCCCAGGCGGTTGGCGCCGTGCACGGACACGCAGGCGACCTCGCCGGCCGCGTACAGGCCCGGGACGATGTCGGTGTTGTTGCGCAGGACCTCGCCCTCGACGTTGGTCGGGATGCCGCCCATGGCGTAGTGCGCGGTGGGCTGGATCGGGATCGGGTCCGTGTAGGGCTCGATGCCGAGGTAGGTGCGCGCGAACTCGGTGATGTCCGGGAGCTTGGCGTCCAGCTGCTCCGGCGGCAGGTGGGTCAGGTCCAGGTAGACGTGGTCGCCGTCCGGACCGCAGCCGCGACCCTCGCGGATCTCGGTGTAGATCGCGCGGGAGCAGACGTCACGGGACGCGAGGTCCTTCATGACGGGGGCGTAGCGCTCCATGAAGCGCTCGCCGTCCTTGTTGCGCAGGATGCCGCCCTCGCCGCGGGCGCCCTCGGTGAGCAGGATGCCCATGCGCCAGATGCCCGTCGGGTGGAACTGGAAGAACTCCATGTCCTCCAGCGGCAGGCCGCGGCGGTAGACCAGGGCCTGGCCGTCACCGGTGAGGGTGTGGGCGTTGGAGGAGACCTTGAAGAACTTGCCGGTGCCGCCGGAGGCGAACACGACCGACTTGGCCTGGAAGACGTGGATCTCGCCGGTGGCCAGCTCGTAGGCGACGACGCCGGCCGTCTTGCCGTCGTTGATCAGCAGGTCGAGGACGTAGAACTCGTTGAAGAACTCGACGCCGTGCTTGACGCAGTTCTGGAACAGCGTCTGGAGGATCATGTGGCCGGTGCGGTCGGCCGCGTAGCACGAGCGGCGGACCGGGGCCTCGCCGTGGTTGCGGGAGTGACCGCCGAAGCGGCGCTGGTCGATCCGGCCCTGCTCGGTGCGGGAGAAGGGCAGACCCATCTTCTCCAGGTCGAGGACGGCGTCGATGGCCTCCTTGCACATGATCTCGGCGGCGTCCTGGTCGACCAGGTAGTCACCACCCTTGACCGTGTCGAAGGTGTGCCACTCCCAGTTGTCCTCCTCGACGTTGGCGAGGGCGGCGCACATGCCGCCCTGGGCCGCGCCGGTGTGGGACCGGGTCGGGTAGAGCTTGGTCAGGACGGCGGTGCGGCTGCGCTGCGTCGACTCGATGGCCGCGCGCATGCCGGCGCCGCCGGCGCCGACGATGACGGTGTCGTACTGGTGAATCTGCATGGGGGGTTAACTCGCCTCTGGCCTCTGCCGATGGTCGATGGTGCTCGCGGCTCAGATGTTGGGGTCGAAGGTGAAGATCACCAGGGTGCCGAGCAGCACGGTGAAGACCGTGGCGGTACCCATGAGTCCCTTGAGCCAGAGCCGGGTCGAGTCCTTCTCGGCGTAGTCGTTGATGACCTGACGCATGCCGTTGGCGCCGTGCAGCATGGCGAGCCAGAGCATCAGGAGGTCCCAGCCCTGCCAGAACGGCGAGGCCCAGCGGCCGGCCACGAAGGCGAAGCCGATCTTGGAGACGCCGCCGTCGAGCACCAGCATGATCAGCAGGTGACCGAGGATCAGGACGACCAGAACGACACCGGACAGGCGCATGAAGAGCCAGGCCAGCATCTCGAAGTTGGTGCGGGTGCGGCGCGGGGTCTTCTTGGTCCGCTTGCGCGGCGGCTCGATGACGAACGCGTCGGCCGGGTTGCCGGTGCCCAGTCCCTTGCCGGTGTGCACCTGCTTGGAGGGGACGACGATGGCGTCGGAGATTTCCGTGGACATGTCTCGGCTCACTTCCCGAACCAGGAGATCAGCGTGTGCTGGAGGATCCCGTAGAAGGAACCGGCCATCAGGAGGACCCAGACGCCGACGACGCTCCAGAGCATCTGCTTCTGGTACTTCGGGCCCTTGGACCAGAAGTCCACTGCGACGACGCGCAGGCCGTTCAGGGCGTGGAACAGGATGGCGGCCACCAGGCCGTACTCCATCAGGTTCACGAGCGGAGTCTTGTACGTCTGGATGACGGTGTCGTAGGACTCCGGCGACACTCGCACGAGGGCGGTGTCCAGGACGTGGGCGAACAGGAAGAAGAAGATGAGGACGCCGGTGACTCGATGAGCCACCCAGCTCCACATGCCTTCCCGGCCGCGGTACAGCGTTCCAGCCGGCACGGAAAAACCCTCCGGAAGCGATTGGGGGCTCGGCCGGCTTCGGTGTCGGTCAGCCCGGCCGGGTACGGTCCACCGGCCGCCAGCATCCTATCGACGCCTTGTCGTGAACCGCCTCCGGGGGCCCCAGGTGTGATCAATCAGGCACTTCTGGCCTAGCGGAGCGGGAACCAAACCGGCTGTCGTCACGGTACGTGACGGCATGCTCGCGCCCCGCACCGGAGGGTGCGGGGCGCGGCGGTTCCGGTTCACGCGGTGGTTCGGGTTCAGTGGCGGTCCGGCCTCACTCGTCCGGGTGGATTCACGGGTGGAGTCACCCGGACGGATGAAGGTGGCGCGATGGGGGCTCAGCGTGCCGCGGCCTCCGACTGGGTGGCGACGAGGTGTTCCAGGCGGGTGAGGGCGATCCGGCGGAGCTCGTCGGCCGCGATCAGCCGCTCCTCGTCCGGGTCGTTGGCGAGGCGGGTGCGGATGGAGGAGAGCACGGTGTCGAGCATCTCCTCCGGGGCGACCCGTTCCAGGCAGACCACGAAGACGTGGCCGAACCGGGCCTCGTACGCGGCGTGCGCCGCCCGCAGTGCGGTGTGCGCGGCCTGGCTGCCGGGGGCCCGCATGCCGAGCAGTGGCTGCGGCATCCAGCCCTCGTCCGCCAGTGCCTCGGTGAGGTCGGCCGGGCGGAGGTCGTAGGAGGCCTCGCTGGCGGCGGCCAGCAGGGACTCGATGTCGGGGTAGGGCCGGTGCGCGGTGAGGCGCAGGGCCCAGCGGTGGCTGCCGCAGCAGGCCAGCAGGGCCTCCTCGGCGGCGCCGGCGTCGGCTTCGTTGAAGCGGTGCAACCCGAGGAGGGTCGGCTCTGTTCTGGCGTCGAGCCGCTGTGACGGGATGTCGCTGGCCAGCGGGTCCTCCTCGTGAGGGCGGGAAGGTGCCGGTGAAGTGGGGTGGTGAGCAGGTGGAATAAGGGCTGCGGAGGGGCGCGTGGGCGCCGGTCGGGCAGCGCTTCAAAGGTAGTTGAGCGGTCACCAGTTGGGGAGGCCGCGCGCCGAATTCATCCGGACGAGCTATCAAGTTGTGACGTTGACACTTTCGCGTCAGCGAGCTCCCCGCCTCCTCCTGGATGTTCGGCGCTGCCGTCCGCCGAACATCCAGGTCGTCCCGGCCGGGGGCTCAGGTGCAGCGGGTGCCCGGGGCCGGCATCGTGCCCTCGGCCAGGTAGGCCTCCATGGCCCGGTCGATGCAGGTGTTGCCCTTGCCGAAGGCGCCGTGGCCCTCGCCGACCCGGGTGAGCAGGGTGGCGTTGGCGAAGCCCTTGGCCAGCGTCTCGGCCGAGGCGTACGGAGTGGCCGGGTCGCCGGTGGTGCCGACCACCAGGATCGGCGCGCTGCCCTCGGCCCGGACGGTGTGCGGCTTCTCCTGCGTCTTGAACGGCCAGTCGGCGCAGCCGGGCTCGGTGTAGTCGTCCACCGTGACGCCCTTGGACAGCAGCGGTGCCTCGGCGAGCAGCCGGTCCACGGCGGCCTTGGCGTGCTCGGGGGTGGCTGCGGGGCGGGCGGCGTCGGCGCAGCCGATCGCAGCGTTGGCCTCGTCCAGCGGGCTGTAGTGGCCGTTCTCGTCCCGGCCGTTGTAGTCGTCGGCGAAGGCCAGCAGGTAGTCGCCCTTGTTGCGCACCATCGCCCAGCCGAGGGCGGCGCGCAGGTACTCCCAGGAGGTCTTCTCGTCGCCGTAGAGCAGCGAGATGGTGCCCGTCCAGGCCTGGTCGCGGCCGAGCTTGCGGCCGTCCTTGGTGGTCAGCGGGTGGTCGTACAGCCCGTCGAGGAAGTCGGCGGCCTTCTTGGCGGCCTTGGCCTCGTCCTTGCCGAGCGGGCACTGGTCGGCGTGGTTCTCCACGCAGTCGACGGCGAAGCGCTCGAAGGACTTCTCGAAGCCGATCTGCTGGTCGACCCCGTGGTCCAGCCGGTCCTGGCCGGGGTCGACCGCGCCGTCCAGGATCAGCCGGCCGGTGTTCTTCGGGAACTCCTCGGCGTAGAGCGCGCCGAGGTACGTCCCGTAGGAGACACCGAGGTAGTTGAGCTGCTTGTCGCCGACCGCGGCGCGCAGCACGTCCAGGTCGCGGGCGGTGTTGCGGGTGCCGACGAAGGGCAGCAGCCTGCCGGACTTGGCCTGGCAGGTGGCGGCGTGCTCGGCGGACAGCTTGGCGCGCTCGGCCTTGCGGACGGCCGGGTCGAGCGGGGCGTCCATCTGGTTGACGGCGTCGTGCTGCTTGTCGTCGTAACAGACGACCGGGGAGCTGTCGCCGGTGCCGCGGGGGTCGAAGCCGATCACGTCGAAGCGGTCGTGCAGGGTGCCGGCGAACTGCTTGGCTCCGTACTTGACCATCCCGACGCCGGACTCGCCGGGACCGCCGGGGTTGACCATCAGCGAGCCGAGCCGCTGGTCCGGCTTGGCGGCCGGGTACTTGATCAGCGCGACGTCGAGCGCGTCGGTGGCGGGGTTGGCGTAGTCGAGCGGGACGTGCAGCTTGCCGCACTGCATTCCGGATATGTCGATCTTGGCCTTCTGGGCCTGCGGGTCGGCCGGGCAGTCGGCCAGGCGATCTGCTGGCCGTAGAAGGGCTTGAGCGCCGGGTCGGCCTCGCCGGTGGGCTTGGGCGTCGGCGTCGGGATGGCGGCGGGGGCCGCGGCGGCGGGTGCGGTGCTGCCGGCGGCCTGGCCCTGGGCCGGCTTGGCGGCGTCGTCGCAGGCTGAGGTGAGCAGCAGGGTGCCTGCCGCCACCGCGGTCAGCAGGACCCGTGGGCGGGCGGCCCGGAAGGTTCTCATCGCACGTGTGTACCACCGGGGGGTGACGTGTTCGATCTTGGCCCCCGTCCGGGGCCGCCCGCCGGGCCCGGCTCAGCCGCGGTGGACCTTGTGGTTGGCGGCCTGCGCCCGGGGGCGGACCACCAGCAGGTCGATGTTCACGTGCGAGGGCCGGGTGACCGCCCAGGCCACGGTGTCCGCGATGTCCTCCGAGGTGAGCGGTTCGGCCACGCCCGCGTACACCGCGGCGGCCTTCTCCTCGTCGCCACGGAAGCGGGTGATCGCGAAGCCCTCGGACTTCACCATGCCGGGCGCGATCTCGATCACCCGGATCGGCTCCCCGCACAGCTCCAACCGCAGCGTGGCGGCGATGGTGTGCGCGGCGTGCTTGGCGGCGACGTACCCGCCGCCGCCCTCGTACGCGGCCAGCGCGGCGGTCGAGGAGAGCACCAGCACCGTGCCGTCGCCGGTGGCCCGCAGGGCCGGCAGCAGCGCCTGCGTCACGTGCAGCACGCCGAGCACGTTCACCTCGTACATGGCCCGCCAGTCGGCCGGGTCGCCGTGCTCGACGGTCTCGGCGCCGATCGCGCCGCCCGCGTTGTTCACCAGGACGTCCACCCGGCCGATCGCGGCCGCGAAGGCGTCCACCGCGGCCCGGTCGGTGACGTCCAGGGTGACCGCGCGGGCCGAACCGCCCCGCTCGGCGATCTCCTTGGCCAGTTCCTCGATGCGGTCGGTGCGGCGGGCGGCCAGCACCACGTCGAAGCCCTCGGCGGCCAGCCGGCGGGCGGTCGCCGCGCCGATTCCGCTGCTGGCACCGGTGACCACGGCCACCTTCTGCTCGGTCATTGCCACTCCCTGGGGCTCGTCGGTCGGTCGTTCACTCGATCATCTCAACCGCGTCGCCGCCCCGGCGGGCCGGTCGCGTCCTACATTGCGAGGACCCCGATCCCCAGCTCCGGAGGACCCCATGGCAACCGAGCCGCGCCGAGCCGAGTCGGGCTTCGAGATCGAGCCGCTCTACGGCCCCGAGTCCCTAGCCGGCTGGGACGCCGGCGCCCGGCTGGGCCGGCCGGGGGCGTACCCCTACACCCGGGGCGTCTACCCGACGATGTACACCGGCCGCCCCTGGACGATGCGCCAGTACGCGGGCTTCGGCACCGCCGCCGAGTCCAACGCCCGCTACCGGCAGCTGATCGCGGGCGGCGGCACCGGCCTCTCGGTCGCCTTCGACCTGCCCACCCAGATGGGCTACGACTCGGACGCGCCGCTCGCCGCCGGGGAGGTCGGCAAGGTGGGCGTCGCCGTGGACAGCGTCGAGGACATGGCCGTGCTGTTCGAGGGCATCCCGCTCGGCGAGGTGTCCACCTCGATGACCATCAACGCGCCCGCCGCCCTGCTCCTGCTCCTCTACCAGCTGGTCGCCGAGGCCCAGGGGGTGGCGCCGGGTGCGCTCACCGGCACGGTCCAGAACGACGTGCTGAAGGAGTACATCGCCCGCGGCACCTACATCTTCCCGCCGCAGCCCTCGCTGCGGCTGGCCGCCGACGTGTTCCGGTACTGCCGGGCCGAGATCCCGCGCTGGAACACCATCTCCATCTCCGGCTACCACATGGCCGAGGCCGGGGCCGACCCCGTACAGGAGATCGCCTTCACGCTGGCCAACGGCATCGCCTACGTCCGCACCGCGCTCGCTGCCGGGATGGCCGTGGACGACTTCGCCCCCCGGCTCTCGTTCTTCTTCGTGGCCCGCACGACCCTGCTGGAGGAAGTGGCCAAGTTCCGTGCCGCGCGCAGGATCTGGGCCGGAGTCATGCGGGACGGATTCGGCGCCCGGGACCAGCGCTCGCAGATGCTGCGCTTCCACACCCAGACCGCGGGAGTGCAGCTCACCGCCCAGCAGCCCGAGGTCAACCTGGCCCGGGTCACCGTACAGGCGCTCGCCGCGGTGCTCGGCGGCACCCAGTCGCTGCACACCAACAGTTTCGACGAGGCGATCGCGCTGCCCACCGAGAAGGCCGCCCGGCTCGCCCTGCGCACCCAGCAGGTGCTCGCGTACGAGACCGACGTGACCGCCACCGTCGACCCGTTCGCCGGCTCCTACGCCGTCGAGTCGCTCACCGACGAGGTGGAGGCCGCCGCGCAGGCGCTGATGGACCGGATCGAGGAGCAGGGCGGCGCGGTGGCGGCGATCGAACGCGGCTACCAGAAGGGCGAGATCGAGCGCACCGCCTACCGGCTCCAGCAGGAGACCGACTCCGGCGCGCGGACGGTGGTCGGCGTCAACCGCTTCCGGTCGGACACGGAGGAGCCGTACCGGCCGCTGCGGGTGGACCCGGCGATCGAACAGCGGCAGGCGCGGCGGCTGGCCCGGCTGCGGGCCGAGCGCTCCGCCGGCGCCGTCACCCGGTCGCTGGACGCGCTGCGCCGCACCGCCGAGGGGGCGGGGAACGTGCTGTATCCGATGAAGGAGGCGCTGGCCGCCCGGGCCACCGTCGGCGAGGTGTGCGACGCGCTGCGCGGGGTCTGGGGGACGTACGCCCCGGTGGAGCGCTTCTGACGTTCCGATGAACGGCCGTCAACGGGCCGGTGCGGTGGAGAGCGTGGCGTCCGTGACCACCGGCCGGGGCGATCGTTGCACAGGTCACGCAACCCGGGGAAGGCGGCTGAAACGAGATGTCATACCCACCTGTCCGGCCGGTATGCACCCATCCGGGGACTAGTTTTCCGGAAGTCGGGCCAAATCCCCCCAACAGGCCTACGATTGGCGAGATGAACCGTCCTGAGCCCGCTCAGTCGGGCGCCACTCTCGCCCTCGCACGTCCCGCCGCCGAACTGCGCGACCGGGTCCGGGCGCTGGAGCCCGAGCTGATCGCCTTCCGCCGTGATCTGCACCGGCATCCGGAGCTGGGCCGCCAGGAGTTCCGAACCACCGGGCTGCTGCGCGACCGGCTGGTGGCCGCCGGCCTCGAACCCCGGGTGCTGCCGGGCGGCACCGGCATGCTCGTCGACATCGTCCCGCCCGGCACCGCCCCGGGTGCGGAGTTCCTGGCCTTCCGCGCCGACATCGACGCGCTGCCGATCGACGACGCCAAGACCGACGTGCCGTACCGCTCCTCCGTCCCCGGCCGGGCCCACGCCTGCGGCCACGACGTGCACACCTCGGTGCTGCTCGGCACCGGCCTGATGCTGGCCGACGCCGTCCGCACCGGCGAGCTGCGCCGCCCCGTCCGGCTGGTGTTCCAGCCTGCGGAGGAGGTCATGCCGGGCGGCGCGCTGGACGTGATCAAGGCCGGCGGGATGGCGGGCGTCGGGCGGATCTTCGCGGTGCACTGCGACCCGAAGGTGGAGGTCGGCCGGATCGCCCTGCGGGTCGGGGCGATCACCTCGGCCTGCGACCGCCTGGTGCTCCACCTGGACGGCCCCGGCGGGCACACCGCCCGTCCGCACCTGACGACGGACCTGGTCACCGCGGTCGCCCGGATGGCCGCCGACCTCCCGGGCGCGCTGGCCCGCCGGATGGACCCGCGCTGGGGCGTCAGCCTGGTCTGGGGGCGGATCGCCTCCGGCTCCGCGCCCAACGTCATCCCGCAGCACGCCGAGTTGGAGGGCACCGTCCGCTGCCTGGAGCTGGACGGTTGGCGCGAGGCGCCGGACCTGCTGCACGAGCTGATCGCCAAGGTGGCCGAGACCTACCGGGCCAAGTGGACGCTGGACTACCACCGCGGGGTGCCGCCGGTGGTCAACGAGGCGGTCTCGGTCGCCCGGCTGGAAGAGGCGATGAACGCCCGCTTCGGCCGGGACGGGGCGCAGGTGGTGGAGGGCACCGAACAGAGCCTGGGTGGCGAGGACTTCTCCTGGTACCTGGAACACGCACCGGGCGCCCTGGCCCGGCTCGGCGTCCGCGCGCCCGGCGACGCCACCGTCCGGGACCTGCACCAGGGCCGGTTCGACGTGGACGAGCGCGCGATCGGCATCGGCGTGGAGCTGTTCTCGGCGCTGGCCCTGGAGGCGGACGCGCTCTAGCGAAGGGGGTGGCGCGGCCGGGGCCGCGCCACCCGTCGACGGTGGGGCCGCGCCGGATCAGCCCTCTTCGAGGTGCCACTCGCCGGAGTAGTAGCCGCCGGTGCTGATGGTCGCGGCCTGGCCGGCGTAGACCCAGTTGCTGGCGACCCACTGGCAGGAGCTGGTGTTGCAGAACTTCGCGACGATGCGATAGATGCCGCCGCCTCCGTAACACGTCACGTAGATGGTGTGGCCGTCCGAGGTCGAGGTGACGGCACCGCAGGTCACGCCGGTCGTCTGCGCACTCGCCACGGTGGAGCCACCGATGCCCAGGCCCAGGCCAACGACCATGGCGGCAACGGCTACGCTGGATGCGGTCCTTCGTATGAGAGCCATGACTGCCATTCGACTTGAATGCGCGCGATCAAGATAAGAGGGCTTTGAGCCAACCTGTCCACGCGCAGGTCACACTCCTATACGGGCTGCGGCGCTCGTTGTCGACAACGACACGAGACCACGTTTTGATAACAACCCATATGCGCCAGCGGCTCGTAACACAACCGTGTTCTACGCGCGTTACGGTGGCGTCCGACCACGCCAAACGGTTGCGTGTAGAAGGAGATATCCCCTTGCGCCGTTCAATGAAGCTCGCCGCGGTTGTGCTCTCGGGTTCCCTGGGCATGGCCTCGCTCGCCGCTTGCGGCGCAAAGAGCACCGACTCCTCCTCTGCCGGCTCGGGCGACGGCTCGCTCAAGGTCGGCATGGCCTACGACATCGGCGGCCGCGGTGACCAGTCGTTCAACGACTCCGCCGCCCGCGGTCTGGACAAGGCCAAGTCCGAGCTGGGCGTCTCCGTGACCGAGGCCGAGGCCAAGCCGGGCGAGGCCGAGGCCGACAAGGAGACCCGCCTCAAGAACCTGATCGACGCGGGTTACAAGACGATCGTCGCGGTCGGCTTCGTCTACCAGCCGGCGGTCAACAAGCTCGCCAAGGACAACCCGGACGTCAAGTTCGCGATCATCGACTCCAACGACAAGGAGCAGCCGTCCAACGTGACCTCGCTGCTCTTCGCCGAGCAGGAGGGCTCCTACCTGGCCGGTGTCGCCGCCGCGAACAAGTCGAAGGCCAAGCACGTCGGCTTCATCGGCGGTGTGCAGACCGAGCTGATCAAGAAGTTCGAGGCCGGTTACAAGGCGGGTGTGAAGTCCGTCGACCCGAACATCACGGTCGAGACCACCTACCTGACCACCCCGCCGGACTTCACCGGCTTCACCTCGCCCGACAAGGGCAAGGAGGCCGCGCAGGGTCAGCTCGACAAGGGCGCGGACGTCGTCTACACCGCCGCCGGTTCCTCCGGCAACGGCGCCATCGAGGCCGTCGCCAACGCCGGCAAGCTGGCCATCGGTGTCGACTCCGACCAGGCCAACCAGCCGGCCCTGGCGAAGTACAAGGGCGCCATCATGACCTCGATGGTCAAGAACGTCGACACCGCGGTGTTCTCGTACATCCAGTCGGTCAAGCAGGGCCAGAACCCGACCGGCATCAAGCTGTTCGACCTGAAGGCCCAGGGTGTCTCGCTCGCCACCACCGGCGGCAAGATCGACGACATCCAGGACAAGCTGAAGGCCGCCACCGACGCGATCACGTCCGGCGCCACCACCATCCCGACCGCGCCGGTCCAGTAAGGACCGCGCGTCCGGGACGCCGCAGCGCCTGCCGGCTGTCCGGCAGCGCGATGTGACGACACAGTTCACGGGAGGGGCCCGGCAGGGTGCGCTCAACGCGTACCCCCGGGCCCCGTTCCGTCCCCACGTTCCCCCTTGGCCCTCCGAGCGCAACGACGCGCCTCCAGACCACCAGGAGATCGCCATCACCGCATCCGACCCCGTCCCCCTGCGCAAGGACGGCACCCCCAGCGCGGGGACGGCGACACCGGCCGTCGAACTGCGCGGCATCACCAAGCGCTTCCCGGGTGTCGTGGCCAACCACGACATCAACCTCACCGTCCGCACCGGCACCGTGCACGCCCTGATGGGTGAGAACGGCGCCGGCAAGTCGACGCTGATGAAGATCCTCTACGGCATGCAGAAGCCGGACGAGGGCACCATCGCGATCAACGGCGAGCTGTGCGAGTTCAACACTCCCGGCGACGCCATCTCCCGCGGCGTCGGCATGGTGCACCAGCACTTCATGCTCGCCGACAACCTCACGGTGTGGGAGAACGTCGTCCTCGGCGGCGAGAAGATCCACGGCATCGGCGCCAAGGCGAAGGCGAAGATCAAGGAGATCTCCGACCAGTACGGCCTGGGCGTGCGCCCGGACGCCCTGGTCGAGGACCTCGGCGTCGCCGACCGCCAGCGCGTCGAGATCCTCAAGGTGCTGTACCGCGGCGCCAAGATCCTGATCCTCGACGAGCCCACGGCCGTGCTCGTCCCGCAGGAGGTCGACGCGCTGTTCGACAACCTGCGGGATCTCAAGTCCGAGGGCGTCACCGTCATCTTCATCTCGCACAAGCTGCACGAGGTGCTGGCGGTGGCCGACGCGATCAGCGTCATCCGGCGCGGCACCACGGTCGGCGACGCCGACCCGAAGTCCGTCACGGCCCGTCAGCTGGCCGAGCTGATGGTCGGCGCCGAGCTGCCCTCCCCGGAGAGCCGCGAGTCGACCGTCACCGACACGGTGATGCTCGACGTCGACGCGCTGCGGATCGCCAAGACCGACGCCGAGGGCATCGAGCGCGTCGTCCTGGACGACATCTCGCTGCGCATCCACAAGGGCGAGATCCTCGGCATCGCCGGTGTCGAGGGCAACGGCCAGGCCGAGCTGGTCGAGGCCATCATGGGCATGCTGCCGCTGAACGCCGGCACCGTCACCCTGGACGGCAAGGACCTCTCCGGTGCCCAGACCCGGGCCCGCCGCGAGGCCGGCATCGGGTACATCCCCGAGGACCGCCACCGGCACGGCCTGCTGCTGGAGGCCCCGCTCTGGGAGAACCGCATCCTCGGTCACGTCACCGAGGCGCCCAACTCCAAGGGCGTGCTGCTCGACCCGTCCGCCGCCCGCGAGGACACCTGGCGGATCGTCGAGGCGTACGACGTCCGCACCCCCGGCATCGAGGTCACCGCGGCCTCGCTCTCCGGCGGCAACCAGCAGAAGCTGATCATCGGCCGCGAGATGAGCCACCAGCCCAAGCTGCTGATCGCCGCCCACCCCACCCGCGGCGTGGACGTCGGCGCGCAGGCGCAGATCTGGGAGCACATCCGCTCCGCCCAGCGGGAGGGCCTGGCCGTCCTGCTGATCTCCGCCGACCTGGACGAGCTGATCGGCCTCTCCGACACCATCCGGGTCATCTACCGCGGCCGTCTGGTCGCCGACGCCGACCCGGCCACCGTGACCGCCGAGGACCTGGGCACCGCGATGACCGGTGCCGCCAGCGGCCACATCGAGTCCGAGCCGGAGGCCGTCGCCGAGGCGCAGGCCGTCGCGGCCGAGGGCACCGAGGCCGAGGCCGGGCACCAGCCCACCGACACCGCCGACGACCCGCAGGCGGGGGAGTAACCCATGACCAGTCCCAACCCCGCCGCGGCGAAGCCCGGCCTGGCGCAGCGGTTCAGCGGTGAGCGGATCACGCTCGCGCTGGCCGCGCCGGTGCTCGCGATCGTGCTGTCCGTCGCGATCTGCTCCGTCCTGCTGGCCACCTCGGGCAAGAACCCGTTCGACGCGTGGAACGTGATGATCACGTACGCCACCAAGTCGGACGGCCAGGTGAAGATCCTCAACCGGACCACCACCTACTACCTGGCCGCCGCGGCCGCCGCGTTCGGGTTCCGGATGAACCTGTTCAACATCGGTGTCGAGGGCCAGTACAAGGTCGCGGCGCTGTTCGCGGCCTTCGTCGGCGGCCAGCTCGACCTGCCGGCGTTCATCCAGATCCCGCTGCTGCTCATCACCGCGATGCTGGTCGGCGGTCTGTACGCGAGCATCGCCGGTCTGCTGAAGGTCTACCGCGGCGTCAGCGAGGTCATCTCGACCATCATGCTGAACTCGATCGCGACCGCGATCGTCGGTGTGCTGCTCGTCCCGGGGATCTTCGCGCCGAAGGTCAGCGGCACCAGCAACTCGATCCAGACCAACCCGGTCTCGCAGTCCAGCCACTTCTTCTCGATCGAGACGGACGGCGGGAAGCTCTGGGGCTTCCTGATCGTCGCCGTCGTGGTCGGCGTGGTCTTCCAGTTCGTGCTGACCCGCACCCGCTTCGGCTTCGACCTGCGCGCCACCGGCCGCTCGGAGAGCGCCGCGACGGCCTCCGGCGTGAACGTCAAGAAGATGGTCGTCATCTCGATGGTCGTCTCCGGTGCGATCGCCGGTCTGATCGGCCTGCCCGAACTGCTGCAGAACTCGTACTACTTCGGCCAGACCTTCCAGCCCGGCCTGGGCTTCCTGGGCATCTCGATCGCCCTGCTCGGCCGGAACAGCCCGATCGGCATGGCCTTCGCGGCGCTGCTGTTCGCCTTCCTGGACGCCGCCGGCTCGGTGCTGCCGCTGCCCCTGAACGGCGAGTTCCCCTTCGAGATCGTCGACGTCATGAAGGGCACCATCGTCATCTGCGTCGTCGTCGCGTACGAGCTGGTGCGCCGCTACGGCCTGAAGCGCCAGCAGCAGAAGGTCGGCGCCGAGCTCGCCGCCCAGGCCGCCGCGGCCGCTGAGAAGAAGGAGGTGTCCGCATGAGCACGGCCACCGCTGCCCGTCCGAAGGCGTCGGGCGCGCCCGCGAAGAAGTACAAGCTGTCCTGGCCGGTGGTGCTGCTGCTGATCGCGGGCGCCCTGGTGCTGTTCTCCGCCGTGGGCATGGCCACCGGCAACCACTCGCTGACCTCCTCCGGGCAGGTCACCGCCGCGCTCGGCGCCGCCGTGCCGATCGGCATGGCCGGTCTGGGCGGTCTCTGGTCCGAGCGGGCCGGTGTGGTCAACATCGGTCTCGAAGGCATGATGGTCGCCGGCACCTTCTGCGGCGCCTGGGCGGGCTACCTCGTCAACCCGTGGGTCGGCCTGCTGGCCGGCATGGCCGGCGGCGCGCTCGGCGGTCTGCTGCACGCGCTCGTCACCGTCACCTTCGGCGTCGACCACATCGTCTCCGGCGTCGGCATCAACCTGCTGATCCCCGGCATCTGTGCGTACGTCAACCGGATCTACTACAAGGACTACGTCTCGGTCGGTGCCGGCCAGAACCAGTCCCCGCCGGCGGACCCGCTGCCGTACATCACCGTCCCCGGCCTGTCCTCCGGGCTGAAGGGCATCGAGGGCCACCACTGGTTCTTCGTCTCGGACGTCGCGGGCGTGCTCGGCGGCCTGGTCACCAACATCTCGGTGGTCGTGCTGCTGGCCGGTGCGCTGATCGTGGTCAGCTACTTCGCGCTCTGGCGCACGGTGTTCGGCCTGCGGCTGCGCTCCTGCGGTGAGAACCCCACCGCCGCCGAGTCGCTGGGCGTCAACGTCTACAAGTACAAGTACCTCGCGGTCGTCGCCTCCGGTGCCTTCGCCGGCCTCGGCGGTGCGTACCTCTCGCTGGTCGCGGCGCACTTCTACAAGGACGGCCAGACGGCGGGCCGCGGCTTCATCGGCCTCGCCGCGATGATCTTCGGCAACTGGATGCCCGGCGGCCTCGCCATGGGCGCAGGCCTGTTCGGCTTCACCGACAGCCTCCAGCTGCGCGACCCGGAGTCGGTGCACGTGCTGATCCTGATCGTCGGCATCGCGCTGATCCTGCTCGCGCTCTGGCACCTGTACCGCCGCAAGTACGTCTCGACGGCGCTCACCGTCGCGGCGGCCGCGGGCCTGCTCTGCTGGTACGCGTTCACCGACGAGGTGCAGCGCCCGCTGATCGTCGCCACGCCGTACGTGATCACCCTGGTGGTGCTCTCGCTGGCCTCGCAACGACTGCGGATGCCGAAGGCGGACGGCCAGATCTACCGCAAGGGCCAGGGCAAGTGACCGCGCCCGTTCCTCCGGCGCCGTCCGTGATCGACTGGGAGCTGCTGCGCACGGCGGCGCGCGAGGCCATGGGCCACGCGTACGCGCCGTACAGCAGGTTCCCGGTCGGTGCGGCCGCGCTGGTGGACGACGGCCGGGTGGTCACCGGCTGCAACGTCGAGAACGCCTCGTACGGGCTGGGGCTGTGCGCCGAGTGCGGGCTGGTGTCCGCGCTGCACTCCTCCGGCGGCGGCCGGCTGGTCGCCTTCACCTGCGTGGACGGCGCCGGCGAACTGCTGATGCCGTGCGGGCGCTGCCGCCAGCTGCTGTACGAGCACGGCGGGCCGGGGCTGCTGATCGAACTGGCTTCGGGCGTGAAGCCGATGAGCGAGGTCCTGCCCGACGCGTTCGGGCCGGAGCGGCTCTAGCCTCTCTGTTTGTTACGCGCGTAGAGTGTCGCGAGTGGGCCGGAACCCGGTCATCTCGCGACACTCTTCGCTTTTGAAACCCCTCTTGGAGCACGCATGGACGCCATCTCCGTCATCAGGACCAAGCGCGATCGCGGAGAGCTGAGCGACGCTCAGATCGACTGGGTCATCGACGCCTACACCCGCGGTGAGGTCGCCGACGAGCAGATGTCCGCGCTGGCGATGGCGATCCTGCTGAACGGGATGCAGCCGCGCGAGATCAGCCGCTGGACCGACGCCATGATCCGCTCCGGCGTCCGGATGGACTTCTCCTCGCTGCCGCTGCCCACCAGCGACAAGCACTCCACCGGCGGCGTCGGCGACAAGATCACCCTGCCGCTCGCCCCGCTGGTCGCCGCCTGCGGCGCCGCCGTCCCGCAGCTGTCCGGCCGCGGCCTCGGCCACACCGGCGGCACCCTGGACAAGCTGGAGTCCATCCCCGGCTGGCGCGCCCTGCTCTCCAACGAGGAGATGATGGACGTGCTGCGCGGCGCCGGCGCGGTGATCTGCGCGGCGGGCGACGGCCTCGCGCCGGCCGACAAGAAGCTGTACGCGCTGCGCGACGTCACCGGCACCGTCGAGGCCATCCCGCTGATCGCCTCCTCGATCATGTCGAAGAAGATCGCCGAGGGCACCGGCGCGCTGGTCCTGGACGTCAAGGTCGGCTCCGGGGCGTTCATGAAGAACCTGGACGACGCCCGCGAACTCGCCCGCACCATGGTCGGCCTGGGCACCACCGCCGGGGTCAACACCGTCGCCCTGCTCACCGACATGTCCACCCCGCTCGGCCTCACCGCGGGCAACGCGCTGGAAGTCCGGGAGTCCCTGGAGGTGCTCGCCGGCGGCGGCCCGGCCGACGTCGTGGAGCTGACCCTCGCGCTCGCCCGCGAGATGCTCGCCGCGGCCGGCGTGCAGGGCAAGGACCCGGCGGACGCGCTGCGCGACGGCTCCGCGATGGACCACTGGCGCCGCATGATCGCCGCCCAGGGCGGCGACGTCGACGCCCCGCTCCCGGTCGCCCGCGAGCAGCACGTCATCCCGGCGCCCGCCTCCGGCGTGCTCACCGCGCTGGACGCCTACGCGATCGGTGTCTGCGCCTGGCGCCTGGGCGCCGGCCGCGCCCGCAAGGAGGACCCGGTGCAGGCCGGCGCCGGCGTCGAGATGCACGCCAAGCCCGGCGACACCGTGGTGGCCGGCCGGCCCCTGCTGACCCTGCACACCGACACCCCGGAGCGCTTCGACTACGCCGTCGAGGCCCTCGCCGGCGGCATCGAGGTCGCACCGGCGGGCACGGCCTTCACCCCGAACCCGATCGTGCTGGATCGCATCGCGTAGTCATGCGATTGCGCCGTGTGCGGCAGCGTGCTCCACGCTGCCGCACACGGGAGTTGACCGCTTCGCGGTCGAGATCGAACCTGAGGTCCGTGACTGGCTTGTCGCGCTTCCGGCGCGGCACTATGCCAGCGTTGAGGATCACGTCGATTACTTGGCAGATCATCCGACGACGCTTGGCGAGCCGCTCTCGCGTCACCTGGGCGGGCCATTGCGTGAGCTTCGCTTCGATCTGGGGCGCGCGGCCACGAGAGTCACTTACTGGCTCGCTCCTGAGCGCCGGATCGTCCCGGAAGGAAAGCTGCGATGAACCACTCCCAGTGGAAGACCCGTCGCACACGCCAGCTGTTGGGTGAACAGGTGGAGGAGAGCCCGGAGATGGCTGCGTTCCGGCGGGAAATGCGCTATGCCAGGGTGTTCGGGCAGGCTCTCTACGATCGCCGCACCGCGCTGGGTCTGTCGGAGGCGGAGGTGGCTCGTCGCGCCGGCATGACCGAGGAAGACATCGAGTGCATCGAGGGCGCCGGTACCGTGCCCACCTTGCCGCTGCTGGAAAAGCTGGCGGTGGCTCTGGAGGCTGAGCTGGACATCCACGTGGTGCCTGGCACCGATTCGGAGCTCCGCTTCCAGGCGCCGGCCGCCTGAGCACGCCGAAGAGCCCGTATCCGGTCGACCGGATACGGGCTCTTCCGCGTGCTCAGGCCCGGACAGCGGGTGTTGAGCGCCGGGCGGCGTGGGCCCGGCGGGTGGCGTAGAGGGTGACGGCGGCGGCGAGGGCCATGGCGGTGAGACCGACGGTGGCGGCGCCGGGCCAGCCGGTGGCGTGGTAGGCGTCGGCGCCGAGGGTGCCGCCGAGGCTGTTGCCGAGGTAGTAGGCGATCAGGTAGAGGGCGGAGGCCTGGGCGCGGCCCTCGGTGGCGGTGCGGCCGACCGAGGAGGAGGCGGTGGCGTGGCCGGCGAAGAAGCCGGCGGTGATCAGGACCAGGCCGAGCAGGGCGCAGACCAGGGACTCGGCGAGGGAGAGCAGCAGGCCGGCCGCGGTCACGCCGATGGAGACGTAGAGGGCGCCGCGCCGGCCGAGGCGGCCGGAGAGCCGGCCGGCCGCGGCGGAGGTGCCGGTGCCGACCAGGTAGACCACGAAGATCGAGGCGGCGATTGACTCCGGCAGGTGGAACGGCGCGGCGATCAGCCGGTAGCCGACGGTGTTGTAGACCGCGCCGAACACCGCCATGAACAGCATCCCGAGCGCGTACAGCCGCACCAGCAGCGGGTTGCGCAGGTGCCGTCCGACGGTCCGGGCGAGTGCGCGGGCGTCGACCGGGGCCGGCGTGAAGTGCCGGGCGGCGGGGATCAGCAGCCGGAAGGCGAGCGTGGCGAGCAGGGCGAGGACGGCGGAGGCGGCGAGCCCCCAGCGCCAGCCGAGCCCGGCGGCGGTCCAGCCGGAGAGCAGCCGCCCGCCCATTCCGCCGATGCTGTTGCCGGCCACGTACAGGCCCATCGCGGAGGGCAGCGCGCTGGGGTGGACCTCCTCGGCGAGGTAGGCCATGGCGGTGGCCGGGAGTCCGGCGAGGGCGACGCCCTGGAGGACCCGCAGGGCGACGAGGGCGGTGAGGTCCGGCGCGAAGGGCAGTGCGAGGGCGAGTGCAGAGGCGGCGAGGGTGGAGGCCGTCATCACCGCGGTGCGGCCGTACCTGTCGGAGAGCGCGCTGGCCGGGAGCAGCCCGAGGGCGAGGCCGAGGGTGGCGGCGGAGGCCGTCCAGCTGGCCTGGCCGGGGGTGAGGTCGAGGTCGGCCGAGAGGATCGGCAGCAGGCCCTGGGTGGAGTAGAGCAGGACGAAGGTCGCTACCCCGGCGGCGAACAGGGCGAGGTTGGCGCGGCGGAAGGCGCGCTGGCCGGGGCGGTGGCGGTCGTCCGCGGCGGCGGCACAGGAGGGGATGGCGGGGGCATCCGGGGAGGTCACGGATGCCCTGGTATCGGCGGGCTGCATGACGTCGACCGTAGGCCCGACGCTGTTGATGCGTCCAATGCATGAAGCATGGATGATCGATGCACTGACGTATGAGTCGAGGTGGTGGCGCGATGTCCGGTCCGGAACAGGCGGACGGTGGCGAGCAGCGGTACCGGGCGGCCGAGTTGGGGCCGGAGGAGCCGGCCGTGCTGCTGGCGCCCCGGCTGGCCCAGTTCGCGGCGGTGGCCCGGCTGGAGCACGTGACCCAGGCGGCCGCGCTGCTCGGGGTGCCGCAGCCGACGCTGTCGCGCGCGGTGGCCCGGCTGGAGGAGGAACTGGGGGTGGGCCTGCTGGCCCGTCAGGGCCGGACCGTCCGGCTGACCAGGGCGGGCCGGCTGCTGCTGGCCTCGGTGGAGCGGGCACTGGCCGAGGTCGAGCGCGGCGCGGCGGCGGCCCGGGCGGAGGCGGACCCGGCGGTGGGACTGGTGGCCTTCGGCTTCCTGCACACGATGGGGCCGGACGCGGTGCCGGCGCTGCTGCGCGGCTTCCGCGCGGCGCACCCGCGGGTGCGGTTCCAGCTGGTGCAGGACTACGGTGCGGCGATGCTGGAGCGGCTGCGGGCCGGGGAGCTGGACCTCTGCCTGGTCGCGCCGCTGCCGGACGACCCGGCCTTCGCCGCCCGCCCGCTGGAGGAGCAGCGGCTGCACCTGGTCGTCCCGGCGGACCACCGGCTGGCCGGGCGGCGGCGGATCCGGTTGGCCGAGGTGGCGGAGGAACCGTTCGTCGGGCTGGAGCGGGGGTACGGGCTGCGCGTGATCACGGACGGCTTCTGCGCGCAGGCCGGGTTCGTCCCCCGGCTGGCGTTCGAGGGGGAGGAGGCGGAGACGCTGCGCGGGCTGGTGGCGGCCGGGCTCGGGGTGGCGCTGCTGCCGCCGGCGCTGGTGCCGCGGCCGGGGGTGGTGGAGCTGGAGGTGACGTCGCCGCGCACCCGGCGGGCGATCGGGCTGGCGTGGGCGGCCGGGCGGCCGCTGACCCCGCCGGCGGAGGCGTTCCGGGACTTCGTGCTCTCCCGGCGCGGGCGGTTGTTGCAGCACGACTGACGGCGCCGCTCCGGCCGACTGACGCTTTGGTGGATCGTATGGACCGGGCGGTGGAATTCCGGGTGGAGTTTGGACCATCCGGCGGTGTTCGCGGTGGTCGGTCTACGCGCGTAGGGGCTATATTTCCGCAATGGAACAGCAGATCCCCGTCACCACCGCGGGCACCGGCCCGCGCATCCCCACCTCCGACCAGATCCGCCGCGCGCCGAAGGTCCTCCTGCACGACCACCTGGACGGCGGGCTGCGCCCGGAGACCGTGGTCGAACTGGCCGCCGCCTGCGGCTACCAGGGCCTGCCCACCACCGACCCCAAGGAGCTCGGCGAGTGGTTCCGCGAGGCCGCCGACTCCGGCTCGCTGGTCCGCTACCTGGAGACCTTCGCGCACACCTGCGCCGTGATGCAGACCCGTGAGGCGCTGATCAAGGTCGCCGCGGACTGCGCCGAGGACCTGGCCGCCGACGGCGTCGTGTACGCCGAGGTCCGCTACGCCCCCGAGCAGCACCTGGAGGCCGGGCTGAGCCTGGACGAGGTCGTCGAAGCCGTCCAGGAGGGCTTCCGCCTCGGCGAGGCCAACGCCCGCAAGGCCGGCCACCGGATCCGCGTCGGCACCCTGCTGACCGCGATGCGGCACGCCGCCCGCTCCACCGAGATCGCCGAACTGGCCAACCGCTACCGGGACCGGGGCGTGGTCGGCTTCGACATCGCCGGTGCCGAGGCCGGCTACCCGCCCACCCGCCACCAGGCCGCCTTCGACTACCTCAAGGGCGAGAACAACCACTTCACCATCCACGCGGGCGAGGCCTTCGGCCTGCCGTCGATCTGGGAGGCCCTGCAGTGCTGCGGCGCCGACCGGCTCGGCCACGGCGTGCGGATCGTCGACGACATCACGGTGGGCGAGGACGGCGCGGTCGAGCTCGGCCGGCTGGCCGCGTACGTGCGCGACAAGCGCATCCCGCTGGAGATGTGCCCGACCTCCAACATCCAGACCGGCGCCGCCTCCTCGTACGCCGAGCACCCGATCGGGCTGCTCAGCCGGCTGAAGTTCCGGGTCACCGTGAACACCGACAACCGGCTGATGAGCGGCACCAGCATGAGCCGCGAGTTCGGCCACGTGGTGGAGGCCTTCGGCTACACCCTGGGCGACCTGGAGTGGTTCACGGTGAACGCGATGAAGTCCGCGTTCCTGCCCTTCGACGAGCGGCTGGCGATGATCAACGACGTGATCAAGCCGGGCTACGCCGAGCTGAAGGCGGAGTGGCTGTTCAGCGTGGGCGCCGGCTCCAACTGAGCCGCCGGGGGGTGCGACCGGGCCTCGCGGTCGGATGAACGCCACGTTCCTGCAATGGAGTTGTCGTTCATCCGACTACTCACTCGGGTGAGTGAATGCTCTTTGGCTCCCGCGTGGTCGGCTCACTACGGTGTGCCCGTCATTGCCGACAGGTCGCGGCGGCGGTCGCCCGTCCGCCGCTCCCGTGCGTGAAGTCGGCCACCGACGAGGACCCGAAGAGGACCAACCATGAAGCAGGCTCTCAAGGCCGCCGGCACCGCGGCGCTCGGCATCGCCATCGCGGCGGTCGGCGCCGGTACCGCCTCCGCGGCCGACGGCCAGGCGGCCGGCGGCCTCGGGCTGCCCAC